>JALYXV010000169.1 GCA_030947025.1 Actinomycetota bacterium
ATCCCCCAACGCCCCGATACCAGCCATCACGCCCACCGGCACCGCTACCAGCCGATATCACCGGCCTACACCGACTTCAATACCCGGAACGACCCCAAACCGCTATTCCGTGAAAGACCGAGGCTAGTGCCACCTCCCCGCGCTGCTTCGCCGATCCATCGACAGGACGACGTAGGGGGCTTGCAGCACGTAAGTTCTTCAGACATATTCATGTAGCATGTCTAGGGTTAGAAGCAGGTACCGAATCCATCTCAGGAACCTCGAGACCGCACGGGGCGGAGCCGGGGCTCCAGGGGCAGGACGCCAGGGGGAAGAAGGTTGGACGCCACACAGAGCTTGCTTGATGTCTTTTCGTCGCTTCAGAACGGAACCGCCCTCTCGATCTTCCAACGCATACTCCTCATCACCGACGGCACCGTCACCGATGTGGTGGAGGCCTATGGCGGCGAGGCCATCCAGGTCGTGAAACTGGCCCAATCTTTCGGCCAGGCCGATCCCCTGAAGCCACCCCTGGACCTGTTCGACGCGGAGCGCGTGCTACGCCGAACGGTCCTGCTGCAGGGGACGATCAGCGGCACCAACTACATTCACGCCGACTCCGTCATCGCTCCTGACCGGCTTCCATCCGAAGTGCTCGACGGGTTGCTGATGACGGGCAGGCCGCTCGGACGCCTTCTCGCCCAACAGCGAATCGAGACCTTCAGGGATATCGTCGGAGTTGGCTTTGAGCCTGCCGGTGACTGCGCCAGCTTCTTCGGCGTCGACCCGACCTCGAACCTGGTCTTCCGAACCTATCGAATCCACCTCAACGGGCAGCCCGTGGTGCGGATCACGGAGAAGTTCCCGACCACCTGGTTCACCTCGCCGCTCGAACTGTAAGCCGTGCCGGCATGCACCGGCATACAGTCAAGGGATGAGCGGTGACCGATCAGGCGACCGCGCCCGCCTGAGCGGTGACGGCGCCCGAAGCCCGGCTCGGGTCGAACGTGGATCCACCTGCAAGCGCCTGCCTGACGGCCGGGCCACCGCTTCTGACGGAGTAAACATCGCGGTCCACGATCTGGGGGGCACAGGCGCGCCCGTCGTGTTCGCCCATGCCACCGGATTTCACGGCCTCGTTTGGCAACAGGCGGGAGCCCTGCTAGCCCAGGACTTCCATGCAATCGGTCTCGACCACCGCGGCCATGGCAACTCCGCGCTGCCACCCGATCGGGACTACGACTGGCGGGGATTCGGGCGCGACATCCTCGCCGTGATCGACCATCTGGGACTGGTTCAGCCCTTCGGGGTAGGCCACTCGGCCGGGGGGACAGCCATGCTGCTGGCCGAGCAGGCCCGGCCCGGCACCTTCCGCGCCCTCTTTCTCTTCGAGCCGGTCCTTGTCCGGGCCGATCCCCCGCTGGGGCGCGATCCGGCCAACTGGCTGGCCGAAGGTGCTCGTCGCCGCCGGGAGGTGTTCGACTCGAGAGAAGAGGCGTACGCCACCTACGCCTCGAAGCCGCCCTTCATGACCTGGGTGCCGGAAGTGCTAGCGGCCTATGTCGACTATGGCTTCGGCGATCGTGCCGACGGAACGGTCAGTCTCAAGTGTCGCCCCGACGACGAGGCGGTGGTGTACGAGAGGGCAACGGAGCATGACGCCTTCGTTCACCTGGGTGAGATCAGTTGCCCCGTCATGCTGGTCGCCGGAGCGGCGAACGACTCGTTCGGGCCGGGAACCGACATCGCGGCGCTGGCGGATCGCCTGGCCGACGGGCGAAGCGAGAACCTCCCAGGGGTCGGGCATTTTGGGCCCATGGAAGACCCGCCCGCGGTCGCAGCCTTGATCCGGCGATTCTTCCGCGGCGTCATGACCGGCGAGTCAGCCACGCCACCGGACTGACGACCCTGGTCCCGACCGTCGGCTGAGGCCGATGGATCGGCCCGGAGGGATCGGCTTTTGTGGGCGCCTACTTTTCTGTGAGGGCCTGCCGTCACGATTCGACGGCAGATCCGCACAAAGTCATAGATCCTTACAAGACGCCTTAAACGGCGAGCGAAGCGGGCACGACCCGGCGTACCGGCTGGTACCGGCTGGTGCGGGCATCTCGATCCGTCGGCCGCCGCTATCCGGGGTGGGCGGGGCTCACGCGTTTGGCGATGAGCAGGACAAGGCCGCCCACGATGAGCGCGGCTCCGGCACCGACGGCGACCCAGATGAACGGTGACCGGGCCTTCTTGGTGGTCCCTCCGAAGACGTCGGGGGCAGGCGCGTAGCGGGCTCGGGTGAAGTAAACGTCCTGGGTCCCGGTGGTCTCGGTGCCGTTGCGGGTGTCGTCCCAAGCCACATAGGCCACCTTGGAGGTCGAGGCCAAGCCAACCGGCCCGGTGATGTAACCGGTGGTGCGAGGCCCGAACCGGCGGTCGAGGATCCGGTCCGTGACCCGGACATTGGGCCCCCAGGACAGCCCCCCGTCGGTCGACGAGGTGTAATAGACGTCCTGGAAGTTGTTCTTGTCATCCTTGGGATCGGGGTGCTTGACGAACGTGGGATCGTTGCGGAAGTCATACCAGGCGACGTCAATCCGACCGTTGGGCGCCACCGAGAGCTTGGGGAACTCCTCGGTGAAGCTCCATTGGCGCAAGGGGTCGACGTCGTTGAGCTTCTTCGGTGCGCTCCACGACTTGCCCCCGTCGCTCGACCGCATGAACAGGATCTGGGGCGGGCCGGTGCTCATCTCCTCCCAAGCCACGTACAGCTGGCCGCTACCAGGATCCACGCCCGGCGATGGCGCGCTCAACCACTGTGAGGTGGACTTGGCGGCAGAACCGTCGGTCGGCACCGGCTGGGTGTGGATGGGGGCCACCGTGAAACTCTTGCCACCGTCGCGCGACGCCGAGAAGAACACATGCGCCGGGGGCACGTTCCCGGCCGTGCCGCGAGTCTCCTGTCCGAAGACCGCGTAGACCTCGCCGTTGCTGCCACCCGTGAGGTAAGGCTCGGTGGTGCAGCCGGCAATGCCCGGGGCCATGTCCACGGGCGCCGAGAAGGTCTTGCCGCCGTCGGTGGAAGCCGCGACCCAGGGCCGGGCGATGATGGGGGATGTTCCTTTGCACCAGCCCTTTCCCCCCGACAGCGAGTCGGGAAGGTTCCACATGCCGTTGTTGGACCACCACGCGACGTACACCTTGCTGGGGTGCTGCCGGTCGACCAGGACCGACGGAAGAGCGTCGGCTCCGAACTCGGACTTCGCCGGGTCGGGCGCGATCCGCGGCAGCTGGGTCGTCTGCCAACTGCCGCCCAGGTCGGTCGAGCGGCCCAGGAACACTTGCTGCTGGTAATTCTTGGGGTTGAAGCCGGTGAGGGCGTAGTACAAGGTGCCGTCGCCGCCGAAAGCCAGGCTCCCGATCTCGCCGGTCACCGAGAACTCGCAACCGGTCCACGGCGCGGGGATCTCCGGTTGGGTCGCCGTCCGCCACGTCAGGCCACCGTTGGTCGAGATGTGGACCGCGCATTTCGAGGTATAGGCGTCCCCCTCGGTCAGGGCAACCACGTTGGCGTCTTTGGGGCTGACGGCCAGGACAGGAGTGGCATGGCCCCGCGATGCCGCGCTGTCATTGGTCACCTGGACCGACGCATCAACTTGAGGCCCGCTGCTGGCCGCTTGGACCCGGAGCGGGGTCACCAGCAAAACCAGCGCGGACAACATCGGCGCTACCAGCACGGCTCGATGGCCGATCCTTCGGCTGTTCATGCCAACCCCCCGGCGACGCGCCGCCGGAAGGCGGAGCGACGCTGAGGTTAGCCAGCTATGGATAGAGGTTCAATAGTTCCCTTCGCAAATACTGGTGGCGCGGAGGTCCCCAAAGGCCGGGCCCGGGCCCCTGGGCCGGGCGCCGGCGCAGAACTTCGGAAAAGAATCGCTCAGGTGCGGGGCCCGCGAGGCAAGCTCAGAAAGGGTAGGGGGCGATCTCGCCGCGGATCGTGAGCCACTGGGTGTCCGTGAACGCTTCGATGTTGGCCTCGGCTCCCCCCAGGCGCGAACCTGTGCCCGATGCGGCCACGCCGCCGAAGGGAGCATTCGCTTCGTCGTTGACGGTCTGGTCGTTGATGTGGACGATGCCCGCAGGGATGCGCTCGGCCAGTGCGAGGCCCTTCATGACGTCCCGGGTGAGGATTCCCAGCGCCAACCCGTACATGCTGTCGGCGGCCAGTGTCGCGGCCTGGTCGAGTGAAGCGAAGGGCATGACGGGTGCGACCGGCCCGAAGACCTCCTCGGCGTATGCGGGCATGTCCGGCGTCACGTCGCTCAAAACGGTGGGCCGGTAAAACAGCCCCTCGAACTTCCCTCCTGCTGCCAGCCGGGCGCCCCGGTCGACGCTGGCCGTAACCAAACCATGGATCTTGTCCCGTTGGGCGTGGTCGATAATGGGTCCGAGCGCTACTGACTGGCGGGCGGGATCTCCGACCGGCAAGTGGTCGGCCTTGGCCGCCAGGCGCTCGACGTATCCCTCGAGAACGCTTTCGTGGACCAGGTGGCGACCTGCGGTCATGCAGATCTGGCCCTGATGGAGAAACGAGGCCCACGCCCCGGCAGATGCGGCCAGGTCGAGGTCGGCATCGTCGAGCACGATCAGGGCACTGTTGCCGCCCAGCTCCAAGTGGGCCCGCTTCAGGTAGCGCCCCGCCAGTTGGGCCACTGCCCTTCCGGTTCTTGTTGACCCGGTGAAGGCCACGACCCTGACGTGGGGCTCGGCGATGATGGCCTCTCCGACATCGCCTGACCCGGGCAGCATGTGGAACAGGCCCGGGGGAAGGCCCGCCTCCTCCAAGACACGGGCCAGCGCCACGCCCCCCGACACCGCGGTCCGCGGATCAGGTTTCAACAGCACGGCGTTGCCGAGTGCCAGGGCCGGTGCGACGGCGCGGATGGCCAGGATCAGCGGGAAGTTGAACGGAGAAATCACCCCCACGACGCCGACAGGCAGGTGCCGGGAAGCGCTCAGGCGGTTCTCGGCGGTGGGCAGCAGCCGGCCGTAGGGCCGGGACGGCAACGCGGCCGCCTCATAACATTCGTTGGCCGCGGCATGGGTCTCCACGGCTGCCTTGGGCGGTATCGACCCCGCCTCCCGGACAAGCCACCACTGCACTTCGGCGGCGTGCTGTTCCCACAGGTCGCCCGCCCGCCGCAGGACCGAGGCCCGCGTCTCGTAGGAGCTTCGGGCCCACGGTTGCTGAGCCTCGGCGGCCATGGCGGCGGCGGACTCGACATCATCGGCGTCTGCCAGTCCCAGCCGGGCCAGCTCTGCCCCGGTGGCCGGCTCGATGACGGGGTATTCCCCACCATCGGCCTTGACCCAGTCGCCCCCCCGGAAAATCTTGCCGGCCCACGTTTCCGCGTCAAGCAGGGACACGATTCGGTTCCTTTCCTCCTGCCGTTGCTTTGCCAGTCACTGCCTGCCTGAAGCCGAAACCCAGACTGCCGGCAGTCACTCTTCCCTGTCGCCAGTCGTGGCGCGCGCCAGCCGGTCGGTAGCCCCGCCCATCGTTGTCGCCACGTATTCTCGGAGAGCGGCGATGAGCTGCTCGACCGAGGGAGCTTGCTCGGGGCCAGCAGTGCTGTCGTACAGGCGACACGACAAACCGCTTCCCGTGTCGCCGCCCGGAAACGGGTCTCTCCCGTGAATGAGAATCGTGGGCGATCCCCTGAAGGAGAGCCGTTGCGCCTCCTTCGGTGTGTTCACCTCTTGATATACCAAGGCTCCTTCGTCGACGCCGACCTGGCGCGCCGCCTCCAAGAGCCTCTGCTGGGCGAGTTGCCAACCGGCGCAGCCGTCGATGTAGAGCAGCGTGACAGTCATGGAACAACCCTTGTCCGCGGCTGCGGGCCGGTCAAGCGAGCCCGCTCTGTTGCAGGCACTCCGGGCTGGGCGAGGCGGAGCCGACATGATCTCCTCGTGCCGGGTCAGCCGTGAGATCGGCTGCGAGGGTCTGCAAGGTGCGGTTTCTCCTCACCTGCTCGGCGCTCGGGTTGACATCACCTGTCTGCGCCCGGCGCAGGCCTTCCAGGAATGAGAACTTCTGCCAGTAGTTGGCGTCGACACGAACCGGCCCCCCGCCGAGCACATCGGCCCACAGCGCGGTCAGCGCCTGCTCGTCGGAGGTGAGCGGTTCCTTGTCGGCAACCGGGACAACCGAACGCCGGACCTCACTGTCGACGGCGGCCACGTCACGGACGGCGGCCGCATCTGCGCCACGACCTCCGTGGTCGGCCGGATGAGGGAGCTCGGCCACCGCTATCAGGGCCGCGGGCCACGCATAACCAGGAAGTCTCGACCATAGGTAGGAGCGCATCTCGCCGAGGGTAGGCATGGGTACCGAGCCGTCAGGGATCACGAAGGCGACCATCGTCGCGGTGCTCGACTCTGTGTCCCGGATCTCAATAGCCGCCTCCCGAATGCCAGGGCACAGGGACAGGGCAGCCTCGATTCGGGCCGGCTGCACCGCGAACCCCCGGACGTCCACGCCGGCGCCGAGGCCGACGCCATGCCCGATCGGGTCACGATGGTCCACGGTCGACGCGCTCAATTGGGCCACGGTGTCGGTGGGATGGGCCACGGCAGCGGCCAGCACTGCCTCGAAGTGGTCCAGGATGCGCTCCACGGACGGCGGATGGAAGGCCCCCCGCGCCACCAGCGAGACCCCGTCCTCCCCTTCCACCACCGACAGGATCAAGAACGTTCCTCGGTACAGTCCCCCACCCCACACCCGGCCTTCATCGTCATCCTCGGCGCCCTGGCCCGACGCAAAATGCGGCGCCCGGGCGGTGAAACCGGTGTCATAGCCTCCCACGACGAGGCCAGGCAGGACGAGGCGATCGTTGTGCGGGGTATCGGCCTGAAACATGACCGATATGTCCGGGACGACTCCGAGAGCCGCAGCATCTCCGCCCAGGACGTCCTGTATTACGGTCTCGAAGGCCAGGTCCTGGTGGGCCAGGGAGCCGAGCACTGAGTTCCGGGCGCGAGCGACCACATCAAGAAAGGTCGCATCGCCCGGGAGTCGGAGGCGAATCGGAATCTTCTTGGTGAAACAGGCGATCAGTGCCTCAAGGTCGGCGGCGTTCCGGTTGGCGACGACCGAAGCGAGCAGCAAATCGTCCTGCCCGGTGTAACTGTGGACCACGACGGCGAAGACCGCGAGCAAAGCCATGAACAGGGTGGAGCGCTGCTGGCCGG
>JALYXV010000172.1 GCA_030947025.1 Actinomycetota bacterium
AGGCGGTGGCCTACCGCATGCTCGGATCTCTCACCGAGGCAGAGGACGCGGTGCAAGAGACGTGGATCCGCCTGAGCCGTTCGGACCCCCAAAGCATCGACAACCTTGGCGGATGGCTCACCACGGTGGTATCTCGCGTCTGCCTGGGGTTGCTCCGCACGCGCCGGAGTCACCACGAAGAGCCCCTTAGAGAGCGCGATGGGCCCGAGCCCGAACTCTCCGGTCCCGAAGAAGAAGCGGTCCTCGCCGACACGATGGGCCCGGCGTTGCTTTTTGTGCTCGAGACGCTCAGCCCATCGGAGCGGCTCGCCTTCGTGCTGCACGACCTGTTCGCCGTGCCCTTCGAGGACATCGCGGCGATCGTCGACCGCTCTCCTACCGCCGCCCGCCAGCTGGCCAGCCGGGCTCGGCGGCGAGTACAAGGCAGCGACGAGGCACACCCCGGAGACCGGCGCCGCCAGCAACAGGTAGTCGAGGCCTTCCTGGCCGCCTCCCGCGGGGGGGATTTTGAAGCGCTCGTCTCCCTGCTCGACCCCGACGCCGTTCTCCGCGCCGACCGCGCGGCAGTGAAAGCGGCAACCGCGAACCGGGAAAAAGGAGCGCCCCTCCTGGCGCCCGAGGTGCGTGGCGGCCGGGCCGTCGCGAACGCACTGGTCGGGCGCGCCCAGGCAGCCCAGGTCGCGCTAATCGACGGCATGCCCGGGGCAGTGTGGGCTCCCGGCGGAAGGCCCCGCGCCATATTTGCCTTCCAGGTTGTGGGCAACACCATCGCCGAAATCGAGATCGTCACCGACCCCAGCGTCGTGGCAGCACTTCCCGTCCAGCTGCTCTGAACGATCCGACGAGGCGCTGGGCGCCCCTAGCCAGCGACATGGGACGGTCGTGGGCATGCGTGAGATCGGATCAGCAGGCGCCGTGGCGGGCGCGCAGAACGATGTCGTCGACGTGGTACGAGGCAGTTGCGGCCCCCGCCGGGCGGGGACGCTTTTCTTGAACTTCGATCTCCCATTCCGATGAGTCGGCGAGCACCGTTGCGAAGTCCTCGACCCGTACGTAGGCATCGGGGTCAAACGGTCGGCTTTGCTCCTGTGTGTCGATCGGCGCTCGGAGCGGCTCGAGGTCGTGGCTCACCACGAGGAGCGTGCCACCGGGAGCGACCGCGTCGAGCACATTGCGAACGCCGCGGCCATCGGGCGTGCGAGGGATCGACGCGTACTGCGCCGACACCAAGTCGAACGCTTCGCTTTCGAACGCGCCGAGCGCGTTGGCGTCGGCGTGACGCAACTCGATCTGTAGACCGCGTCGCTGGGCTTCGGTGGCGACGCGTTCCAAGGCCTGCGTCGATATGTCAGTAGCGGTGACACTCCAGCCCTGCTCGGCCAGCCAGAGCGCATCACCGCCCTCACCGGCGCCGACATCGAGCGCTCGGCCCGCGTATCGTCCGGCGATCTCGTTGACGAGCGTGCCGTTCGGGTTGCCGCTCCACATCTGGTCGCCCAGGTAGCGATGATCCCAGTCGGCCTCGTTGGCTGACGGTCGGACCGCGGCTTCGATGTCTTCGTGGGCGAGGCTAAAGCTGATCATGGCGCCAACCCGGTTGCCGTTCGCGGCGGCCTGCAACACCTGCTGGCTCGGGTCGGCCACATTGCCGGCGGCGTAGAAACCCGGTATCGCCGTTGCCCCGGTAGCGTCCGTCTCTATGAAGTCCCCGAGCCCGCTGTGGTGCTCGGCTGGTTTGAGACCAAGCGACGCGAACGGTTCTGCACGCGCCTTGAATCGGGGGCCGATCACGACCGCGTCGGCGTCGATGCGATCGCGGTCGGTCAACTCGACCGCCGCGGCGTGCCCGTCGACGCCCGTGATGATCCTTCTGACCCGCCCGTCGACCACATTCACCCCGGCGGCCCTCAGGGCCTCGACTTCGGGGTTGTCGACCGCGACGCCATCGTGGAGCACCAAGGTGAACCGGTCAGTCAGCTGGCGGAACAAGCCGGCGGGGTGCAGAGCCGTTGGGTGGGTAACGATCTGGACGATGCGCCGGTCGCGGACCTCATAGCCGTGGCAGAACGGGCAGTGGATGACGTCGCCTCCCCAGAGGTCGGCCAGGCCTTCGATGTCGGGGAGCTCGTCGACCAGACCGGTGGCGGCGAGCACCCGGCGTGCAAACACCGTGTGGCCGCCGACGAGTTCGAGACCGAAGCGGTCGCCGTCGGTACGGGTCACGTTGACAACGCGGCCTGCGACCACCTCCCCGCCATAACTGCGGACCTCGTCGCGACCGACCGAGATCAGCTCCGACGGCGGAAGTGCCTCGTGACCCAGGTAGCCGTGCACGTGGGCCGCCGGGGCGTTGCGGGGCTCGCCAGCGTCGACGACGATGACCGAGCGGCGCTGGCGCCCGAGTTGGAGCGCGGCGGCGAGTCCGGCGGCCGACCCGCCGATGACGGCGACGTCGCAGTGGCGCTCGACGGTGCGGTGGTCGTGTTCGTTCATGGATTCGAGAGTACGCTCGACCGCGACGATTGCAAGGTCTCTTGCAATATATGCAAAAGGGGACGGAGGGGCACCCGACAATGGCCGAGCTAAACGAGATCGAGCAGGTGGTTCGCACACGGCTGCGGAGTCTGCGCCAGACGCTGGGCCTTTCGCTCGACGAGCTCGCCGCACGCGCGCACCTCAGTCCGTCCACCATCAGCCGACTCGAAACCGGCAAGCGGACGATCAGTCTCGACATCCTGCTTCCTCTCGCAACTGCCCTCCAGGTCGGCCTCGACGCACTACTCGACGTGCGCAGCGACGACGATGTGGTTATCCGACCGGTGCCGAGCAGTTCCGGCGAGCGCACAACCTGGATGCTGAGCCGACCAACCGGCAACACGATCGCGGTCAAGATTCGGCTCGAGCCGACAGACCGGATCCCGGCGCCACGGGTCCACCCCGGTCACGACTGGTTCTTCGTCATCGAAGGGCGGGTGAGATTGGTGCTCGGCGAACGCCAGATCATCGTCGAGACCGGCGAGGTTGCCGAGTTCGCCACCATGACCCCCCACTCCTTCGCCGCCTGCGATGGCCCCGCAGAACTCATCATGATCTTCGACCGCGACAGCCAACGCGCCCACGCCCACCACGAATCGCATGACTAGCTGGCACAGTAGTGCTGGATTCAGCACTGGACCTTTCTGCCGAACATCGATCGGGGTATCGGACCAACCGGCGTTATAACGGGCAGGTTCCTGTTCGGAGCCGCTACCTTACTACGAGGCGTGACTAAGGAGAAACCAGAATGGACGCTGCGGCAAAAGTCACATCAAAGGGACAGGTGACGGTCCCCAAGGTCGTTCGTGACGCGCTCGGGATCAAGGAAGGAGACGAAGTCATCTTCCGCGTAGAGGGTAACCGTGCCGTGTTGGCCAGGACGCCTAACTTCCTGAATCTGGCTGGGTCGGTCAAGGTGCCAGCAGCCAAACGGAACGTCGCCTGGGATGAAGTGATCCGCAGGACGACAATGGCCAGAGCGGCAACCCGTCGGTGAGCGCGTTCGTCGACACGAACATCCTCATCCGACACCTGACAGGCGACCCACCCGAAATGGCCGCCCGGGCTACGGCTTACGTCGAAGCCGAAAACGCGCTGCTGCTCACCGACCTCATCGCCGCAGAAACCGTCTATGTCCTAGAGTCGTTTACGAGGCTCCCCGCGGCCAGGTCGCCGAGGCCATCCGGTCGCTGATCGCGTTCGAGTCGGTGGTCAGCGTCGATCCTGCCTTACTTCTGCGGGCGGCGGAGGTTTACGAGACCGCCAGGATCGACTTCGCGGAGGCCTACCTGGTTGCCTGTGCCGAGAGCACGGGAGTGGGGGGTATCGCATCGTTCGATCGGTCATTGGATCGGGTGTCCAGCGTCCAGCGGATCGAACCGCCGCCCAGATGAATGACCCTCAGCCGGCGTTCTAACAGTACCCGCCAAGATTTGCGCGTCGCGAAATACTGTTGGACGTTGATTTTAGGCTGCGGCCGTAAATTCGAGGGGTAGGTGTGGTCGTGGAGGGCGATCGCGGCGGTCATGACTTTGTGCCGGCCGCGGGTGACGCGGTAGCGGCGGGCACGGGGATTTTGGCGACCAGGCCGTTGCCTCGGAGTTTGACGATTAGGCGTGAGACCTTTTCGGATCGTCGATGCGCTTCGGCCTTATCGGCTGGTCGTCGCCGGTAGAGGCGTTCACAGATGTCTCGGTTGCGGAAACCGCGGATGGCGTGCTCGCCGGCCAGAACAGCTTTTGAACAGGGCGAGGTCGGCGGGCTGTAATGGATTGAAGCGGGCGTAGCGGCGCCCACTATTGGTTCTGGGCCGGCACAAGGCGTAGAGCGCGGCGACGCCTTCGCCTTTGACGGGGGCGGCGGCCAGGGCGTCAAGGTAGCGGCGGTTGGCCGCCATGCCGACCTGGAAGTTCCGCCACGTGTCCCCGACTCCTTTTCTCATGGGGCACCGCCGCCGTTCGCGCCGGTCATCGGCGTCGGTTACGACGCGCAGGATCCGGAACTCACGCGGATTGTTGATGGTCGTCTCCACCCGCAAGACGGAGACTTTGTCGTATACCTTCACCCAGTTGCCGGCCAAGCGATGCCGGACCCGCCACCCCTAGGGGCGGCGTTTGGTGCGGTCACCGCCTGGACTTTCAGGGATGGGTGCAGTTTGCGACCTAGGAAACCGAGGACATCCTCTGACGACATGTTCAACGCCGCGTGATGGACCAAGTCGGGCCACACCTCGAGTACGCGGCCAGCAACAATATCGTCAACAACCACGTGTTCCGCAACGGGGTCTTCGACAACATCGGCGTGCTCGGCGTCCGGTCCGACCACAACCTGATCCAGGGCAACACGGTGACCGACAACTTCTCGGTGGGTCTGAACTCGGTCGGTATCGGCACCAACATCGAGTTGAACGCGTTCTTGGACTTCGGGCTCCCCGACCGGGGCGCCTCGCAGATCGGCAACCAGGTCATCCACAACACCTCGCGGCGGGCGTACCGCTACGGGATCTCGGACCGGGCCAACGTGGGAGAACAGATCATCGGGAACACCTCCACCGGCAGCGGTGTCGGCGACTCCGTCGACGGGGTCGGCATGGGACTCCAACCGCTGCTGGCATCCACACGCGACCTTCAGGGTCTGATCCAGGCGAACACCGTCAACGGCAACTCGGACTGCGGCATTCAGGTCCAAGGCTTCGGCAGCCGGATCATTGGCAACACCGCCGTCGGCAACGGGTTCAACCCCATCATAAATACCTCGAACTGCAACTACTCCGACCTCACCGACAACGGCGGTTCCCAACCGCCATCGTGTCCCAACCAGTGGCTGGCCAACACCTACG
>JALYXV010000078.1 GCA_030947025.1 Actinomycetota bacterium
CGCTCGCCGATCAGGCAGAAGCCGGCTACGACGTCACGTCGCTTCGCAACCGCCCGAGCCGTCGAGCCGGTGAGCGAGCCGAGGTCGTCCCTGTGCGGATGCCGCCGGAGCTCAAGGCGGCGGTAGAGGATCGGGCGGAGGCCGGATCGACGTCGGTGAGCGAGATTGTGCGCGCTGCGCTGCGCGCCAGCCTCTACGGTGGCGGCGATGGCGACCCACCGGGCGGCGGCGCACGCTCCCGTGTTCAGCCGCCACGGGCCCACGGAGGATGAGACCTGCCGTGAGTCCGTCGTGCCGCGGCTGAAGAACGCCGGCTGGGACGATGACCAGATCACAAGTCATGCCAACTACCGCGAGCGCGTTGTCGGAAGCCGTCAGCGTCGCATTGGACCGACGACGACGGCGCCGTCCCCGAGGCCGAAGAAGCAGGCCCGCAAGGCGCAGGTTCTCGGTGTCGGCGGCGACGCCCGAAACCAGTTCACCGTCGGTCCCGACGCGCGGGCGGGGCACCGCTCGGCCACCAACAGCCGGCCCGCCGGGCCATTTGTCGGCGGGATTTTGTCCTTTCGGTGTCCGCGACGCCCGCCAGAGGCTCATCCGGGCATGACAAAACCCCCGCTTCCCGGGACAGATGCCCTGGTCAGCGGGGTTTCGAGATCACTCGGGATGTTCTGGCGAGAACATCCCGTGGTGTGGTGTGGGTGTGGTGGGATGATCACGAGATGGCGTGAACTGCTCGAACGCCAGTTCATGAATAAGGCTCCGCAGGTTCAGTCAACCGGTCTCCACAGCCATCACGATCTGTTGATCTAGGCGCCTTCTGGAGGCTCGGTCCCTGTACCGCAACGTCAAAGGCTGATACCTTGCGATCGGCGATTCACTTTGTTCCCGGGGGGTTGCAATGAGACTCCGAACCGCTCTGCTGACCGCTACAGCCACGCTTGCGCTTCTCGCCGCGGGGGCGCCAATCGCGACGGCTGCGCCTACGCCAGCCGTCCCGCCGCTCAACTGGCAGCCCTGTGGCACGGCCGCCAACGTCACATGTACGACCGTGAAGGTCCCGCGCGACTACCACCAGCCACGAGGTGCGAGTTTCCAGCTGTTCGTCGCCAAGTCACCAGCCACCGATCAGGCTCACAAGATCGGATCGCTGTTCATCAACTTCGGCGGCCCCGGCGGTACGGCTGCCGACCTCTTCGAGGCCCAGGGCGCGGGGCTGTTCCCGGGCCTCAATGCCCGCTTCGACATCATCGCCATGGATCCCCGCGGAGTCGGCCAGAGTCAACCGTCGATCGACTGTCAGGTCAACCAGGAGACAGACGGCATTTACTCGAAGCCGTTCACGACACCAGCCAACCTCAATGTCGGTGCGCTGCTCACGAAAGATGCCCGTTACATCGCAGCGTGTCTGCGGCGCAACCGCGACGTCCTGCCCTACGTGTCCACCGCGGCGGTGGCCCGCGATATCGACCTCATCCGGCAGGCCCTGGGGGAGGGTCAGATTACGTACTTCGGCTTCTCCTACGGCACCTTCCTCGGGGCGACCTACGCCAGCTTGTTCCCGTCCAACTATCGGGCGATGGTCCTGGATGGCCCGATCGACGCCAACGCCTACATCAACGACCCGATGAGCGACCTGCGGGCCCAGTCCACAGGATTCGAGCAGGCGCTGGGGCGGTTCCTGCAAGCGTGCGGCGGCAACCAAGTCGCGTGCCACGGGTTCGGGGGGACCGACCCCGCGGCTGCCTACGACCAACTGCTCAGCCGGCTCGACGCGTCACCGGTGCCTGCAACAGATGGCCGGGTGGTGAATGGTGACGAGGCTCGCGCCGGTACTGCTCTGGCCCTGTACAACAAGCAGAGCTGGCGCTTCCTGGGCCACGCCCTGGCCGATCTTGAGCACGGCCATGGCGATCGGATGCAGCTCGCCGCGGATCTTTTCTACGGCCGCAACCCAGACGGGACGTACCAGCCCTCCAACGACCGCTACTTCACGATCGGGGCGGTTGAGCAGCACTACCCGAGAGGTGTGACCCGCTACCTGAGCGCCGGCCAGCGGTCATGGTATGAGCACCCACACTTCTTCTGGAACAACGGGTACGTGGAGCTCAACTACGGCCTTTATCCATTCCGCTCGACCGACATCTTCTCTGGCCCGTTCCGCGTGAGCGCATCCTCGCCGACCGCGCTTGTTGTTGCCACAACGTTCGACCCAGCCACGCCGTACCCCGGTGCGCTCAACCTCGTCCACGATCTCGGAAATGCTCGACTGCTCACGATGGACGGCGACGGTCATACCGCGTACGGCGGGAACTCCGCCTGCATCGACAGTGCCGTGGAGGCCTACGTCAACGACGGGACGCTTCCGCTTTCTGGCACGCGCTGCCAGCAGGATATTGGCTTCGCGGCCACGCTGTCGAAGTCACCGCGCCTCGTCCCACCGGCGTCGGTCATCGGCATCGGGCCTCACGTCAGGCCCACGGGGGCCCTCGGCTGAGTCCCGGACTGCTGTTGTGCAGCTTGCAGTGGCTGTCTGGGACGGCGCTGGCACGACCGGACTCAGTGGATCAATGGGGCCCTCCCAGCGGGAAACCCCACCTTCCAGGGGCATACTCCCTGGTCAGTGGGGTTTCGAGATCATTCGGGATGTTCTATCGAGAACATCCCGTGGTGGGTGGGATGATCACGAAATACGCTGAACAGCTTGAACGCCGCTGCGGCGTTGCCGACTCCACAGCTTCGGGTCGAGCGACTCCACATCAGCGGTTCACTTCCTCTGTTGCACGCTCGAGTAGGTGG
>JALYXV010000196.1 GCA_030947025.1 Actinomycetota bacterium
CCACGACCACCACGACCCCGCCCACCACGACCACCACGACCTCGCCCACCACGACCACGACAGCCGAGCTGTCATCGACCACCTCGACGACAACCGGGGCGTCAACGACGACGGCATCGTCATCCACCTCCACCTCGTCGTCTACCTCGTCATCCACCTCGACGACCAGTTGTGCGCCGACAACGACCACGACGATCCCCACTGGCGAGAACTTCTTCGCGTACTCGCCGTTCTCCGGCCGGCCGGGGACGCTGGTGAACTTCTATGGCAGCGGTGTGCAGGGCGTCACTTCGGTGCGCTTCGGCGGCCAATTGGCGACCAACTTCACCGTCGTAAGCGACAGCTCCATCTCCGCGGTCGTCCCGACCGGTCCGACAGGGTTGGTTGACATCCAGCTATCCGGCAGCCCGCTAGGCGACCAGGTGGTGCCCAGTGGCTTCTACATCATCCCCACCGACCTCCAGTTCACCGTCGACCCCAGTACGGGCCTGTCGGCCGGGCAGGTGGTGACCGTTACCGTCAAGAAGTACGTCGCCAACGAACAGACCGTGGTGGCGTTGGTGAGCCCGTTGATCAACTACTCCGAGCCCTACCCCGGGCCCCAGCCACCTCCGCCTCCGCCCCCGCCGCCCCAGGTGGTATTCCTGCGCTTCACCAACACCGACGCCAACGGCGACCTCACCTACCACTTCACCGTGCAAGACCGCTTCACCACCAACCGCGACACCCAGGCCACCTGCCCGGTCAGCCAGGCCCAGGTCGACGTCGGACTGGGCAACTGCATCGTGTCGGTCAACCTGGTCGGCAGCGCCATCCTCGAGGTCCCGGTCACCTTCGCCGGGGACCCAATCCCCGACCCCCCCACGCTCACCGCGGCCGCCCAGGCCAAACCGGGTGACATCGTCTCGCTCACCGGCGAACATTGGAGGGGCCAACCCCACCTCGGGTCGGCCACCGCCGGACACTCCATGACCGTCGAACTGTGCGGCCTGGGCGGCAACCCATCCAACTGCGTGCCCGGCTCGGGGACGATTCCCCGTACCCGGTACCTGTTCAACACCAGCGACCCCAACAGCGGCCAATTGTCAGGGGGCACCCTCACCGGCTCCATCACTGTCCCCGTCAGCGCCGCCTCATGTGACTGCACGGTGCGGGTTACCCAACCGGTGGCCGGGACATCAATGGTCCTGGAGGCCACCGCCCCGTTGAAGATCACGGCCGCCCCGGCCGACACCACAACCACCTCGTCGTCAACGACGACCACATCCACGACGTCGACAACGACCACCTTGCCGCCAGGCCGGGCGGCAAGACCGACCGGGGGAACCACTGGTGGCCTTCCGGCTGGCGGTAGCCCACCCCAACCCCCGGTCCTGGCGGCACCGCCGGGAGGGGGTGCCTCTCCCGGCCTGGCACCCTCTCCCGGCCTGGCACCCTCCCCGGGCCTGGCACCCGTCCAGGTGGCGGCCCCAGTGGCCGCCCCCGCGATCCAAGCCACCCCCAACCTGGCCGGCGTGGACGTGCAAGACGAACAGGCCCAGGCGGCCAGCGCCCACCGTCACCTCATGGTCCGACACGACGCAAACACTGCGGCCGGCCTAGCCGAGGCGGCCGCCGCCCTGGGATGCGTGATAGCCGCCGCGGCCGGCGTCGGAACAAAACGGTGGGCTCGCGCCCCGGCCAGCTACAGGGTCAAGGCCTACTAGAGACCACCATTAACGGGTGCCGTCCACGTACCGCGAAAGTCCAGGACAACGGCGGCCCAAGTCACGCACCAGCCGACCAGGCACACCCGGCGGACCTATCAGGAGGAACTATGGGCATCAACGAGCAGCAACCGGTGCGGGAACCCCTGTGGGGGGCCGTGACCGAGCGGTGGAAAGCTCTCCAGACGCGGCCGCGGCTGGGTCGCCCCCGCAAGCCTGCGGTGCTGCCGCTCACCGCCAGCCTGGTCGCACTCCTCGCCCTGTTTGGGATCGCCCTGCTGTTCTTGCGCCCACAGTCACCCGGGCGCCAGATCGACCTCAACCGCCTCATGGCCGCCGCCCAGACCCACCACATCGTGACCGCCAAGTTCTTAGACGAGGACGCCCGAATCACCGGACAACTCATCACTACCACCGGGCAGCGGGCCAACTACTGGGTCTCCTACCCCCGCAGCGACGCCGCCACCAACGCCCTTCTCCAGACGCTGATCACCGGCAACGCCGCGGTGACCGTCGACTCGCAGAGCTCCAAGGCACTCGTCCGCTTCGTGGCCCAGTTCCTCCTGCCGCTGGTCATATTCGCCAACCTGTTCGCCCTGGTGTTCCTCCTGGTCCGCCCCGGCGGTGGCGGGGCCAGCGAGTTCTTGTCCTTCAGCGGCGTAGGCGACCGGGAACTGGCCGACGACGACAAGAAGCGGGCCAACTTCTCCAGCGTTGCCGGCGCCGACGAGGCATTGGTGGAGCTGGCCGAGGTCCGCGACTACCTCGTCGACCCGGACTCCTTCGCCCGCATGGGGGCGCTGCCCCCCAAAGGGGTGCTGCTCTCGGGGCCGCCCGGGTGCGGCAAGACCCTTCTGGCCCGAGCGGTAGCCGGGGAGGCCAAAGCCAACTTCTACTCCATCTCGGGCTCCAACTTCGTGGAGTCCCTCGTCGGGGTGGGCGCGGCCCGGGTACGCGACCTGTTCGTCCAAGCCCGGGCCAACACCCCAGCCATCATCTTCATCGACGAGCTCGACGCCGTCGGCCGCCAACGCGGTGCCGGCCTCGGAGGGGGCCACGACGAACGGGAGCAAACCCTCAACGAGATGCTGGTCCAGATGGACGGATTCTCCCCCACCGAGGGCGTTGCCGTCCTGGCGGCCAGCAACCGCACCGACATCTTGGACCCGGCGCTCCTCCGCCCAGGCCGCTTCGATCGGCACATCACTGTGGAACGCCCCGATTACGAGGGCCGCCTCGCCATCCTGCGCCTCCACGCGACCGGCAAACGCCTCGCCGCCCCCGACACCGACATCCCTGTCATCGCCCGGGACACGCCCGGCTTCACCGGGGCGGATCTGGCCAACCTGTTGAACGAGGCCGCTCTGCTGGCCCGCCGGGAACGGGCCGACGCCATCTACCGGCCCCAGCTCGACGAGGCGGTCGAACGGGTCCTGGCCGGCCCCCAGCGCAAGGGCACGCTGATGGGCGCCGAGGAGAAGCAGCGCATCGCCTACCACGAGGCGGGCCACGCCGTCGTCGCCGCCGCCTTGGGCAAAGCCGCCATGTTGCACAAGCTGTCGGTCGTAGCCCGGGGCCGGGGCATCGGCCACCTGGGGATGCTGTCGGAAGACCGGAACCTCATGACCACCAGTGATATGGAGCACCAGATAGCGATCGCCATGGCCGGCCTGGCCTCGGAGGAGATGGCCCTCGGGGAGCCATCCACCGGGTCCGAGCTCGACCTGGAGCGAGCCACCACCACCGCCCGCGACATGGCCGGCCGCTACGGGATGAGCCCCGGCATGGGCCGGGCGCAAGTGTTGAAACGCCAAGGGGAGGTCTTCCTGGGCCGCGACTACATGGCCGGCCAGGAGATCTCCCAGCCCACCTTGGAGGTTCTCGACGCCGAAGTCCGCCGCATCCTCGAGGAGCAGGAGGAGGTCGCCCGCGCCATCCTGACCTCGAACCAGCACACCCTCGACGACCTGGTCGCAGCCCTGACCTCCCGGGAGACCCTCCAAGGCGACGAACTGCAAATGGCTCTCTCCGGGGTCCTCCTCCACCCCGACTGTTGAGGGACACGTTCGGTCAGGATGACGGCGACGTTGTGGGCCAGCACGAGAACCGGTTTTCGTCCTGAACGACGCTGTCGTTGAACCTGATCGCGGGCGCGGCGAAGCAGACCGGGT
>JALYXV010000204.1 GCA_030947025.1 Actinomycetota bacterium
GCCCGGTCGGCCCCGGCGGGACCGTCGCCGCTCGTCACCGCTGGGCCTCGCCCTCGATGACCACGGGCTCGCCTCGCAGGATGGTGTGTCGCACCCGGCCCGTGAGGGCGCGCCCGGCATAGGGGCAGTTGCGACTGCGGCTGGCCAGCCGGGATGGGTCGACCACCCACGACGCCTCGGGGTCGATGACACAGAGGTTGGCGGGCGCCCCCGCCCCGATGGGCCCACCGTGACGGCCCGAGAGGCCGGCGATGGCCGCGGGCTGCCAGGACAACAGCGCCAGCACCCGCTCGATGGGCAGGTCCAACTCGGTGAGCGCCAGGGCCAACGCCGTCTCCAGCCCGAGCATCCCCGGAGGCGCCTGGTCGAAGGGCGCCTCCTTGTCTTCCTGGGCGTGCGGGGCATGGTCGGTGGCGATGGCATCGACCGTGCCGTCGGCCAGGGCCGCCTTAACCGCGGCCACGTCGGCGGCGGGCCGCAACGGCGGGTTGACCTTGAAGACGGTGTCGTACGACGCCACCGCCGCGTCGGTCAGGGTGAAATGGTGGGGGGCCGCCTCGGCGGTGATCCGGGCACCGCCCTGCTTGGCCGCCCGCACCATCGCCAGCGACGAGGCGGTGGAAAGGTGGAGAAAGTGGATCGGTGCGCCAGTGAGCCGGGACAGGGCCAGATCGCGCATCACCATGAGTTCCTCGGCCTCCGCCGGTACGCCGGGAAGTCCCAGCCGACTGGACCACTCGCCTTCGTGCATGTGGCCACCCGCGGCCAAGGACGAGTCTTCGCAGTGCTGCGCCAGGGTCACGCCGAGGGCCGAGGCGTACTCCAGCGCCCGGCGCATCAGCCGGGCATCCTGGACACCGTTGCCGTCGTCGGTGAACAGCCGGATACCGAGCTCGGCCATCTCGGCGAGCGGCGCCAACAACTTGCCGCCCCGGCCCACCGTGATAGCTCCCGCCACCGCCACCTCGCATGCGGCCGTGGCACCCAGTTCGAGCACGTGGCGGGCCACGGCGGCGGAGTCGATGGGTGGGTCGGTGTTGGGCATGGCGACCACGGCGGTGTAGCCGCCCAATGCGGCTGCCCGGGCGCCCGTCTCGATCGTTTCCACCTCTTCCCGGCCCGGTTGGCGCAGGTGGCTGTGCAGGTCCACCAGGCCCGGAGCGACGATGCACCCGGAGGCATCGAGGATCCGAGCCCCGGCGACGGTGTCTTCAAGGTCAAGTCCCACCGCGGCTACCACTCCGCCTCGGGTCAGGACGTCGGCCACTCGCTTTCCGGTGGCGTCGATCACGGTCCCGCCCCGGATGAGTATCGCTTGAGCGTCCGGTCCGTCAGGCACTTACGTCCACCCCGGAGCCGAGCAGCAGGTAGAGCACGGCCATGCGCACGGCCACGCCGTTGCGGACCTGGCGGGTGATCACCGAGTTGGGCTGATCGGCGACCTCGGCCCCGATCTCGACGCCGCGGTTCATGGGCCCGGGGTGCATGATGAGGGCGCCGGGACCGAGGAGCCCCGCCCGTTGGCGGGTCAGGCCATAGGTCGCGGTGTACTCCCGGAGCGAGGGCAGCAGCGCCTCCTGCATTCGCTCGTGCTGGAGCCGCAGCAGGTAGACGATGTCGCAGGTGGGCAGCACCGCGTCCAACTGGTGGGAGACTTCGACCGGCCAACCGGTCAGGTTGGGCGGTAGCAGAGTGGGCGGGGCCACCAGGATGACCGACGCCCCGAGGGCGGTGAAGGCCAGCACGTCGGAGCGGGCCACCCGGCTGTGGCGGATGTCACCCACGATGGCGATCCGCAGGCCGTCGAGGCGGCCCCGCTGCTGGCGGATGGTGTAGCAGTCGAGCAGTGCTTGGGTCGGGTGCTCATGCCACCCGTCGCCTCCGTTGATGACCGACGCCCCTTCTGTCCAGTTGGCGACCTGCCAGGGCACCCCGGCCCCCGAGTGGCGCACCACGATGGCGTCGATCCCCATGGCCTCGATGGTCTCGACCGTGTCCCGGAGCGACTCGCCCTTCTTGACCGAGGACGTCGTCACGGCGAAGGTCATGGTGTCGGCCGAAAGGCGCTTGGCCGCCATTTCGAAGCTGAGCCGAGTTCGTGTCGACTCCTCGAAGAACAGCGAGACCACCGTCTTGCCCCGAAGGGCGGGCACCCGGGGGATGGGGCGCTCGCTCACCTCGACGAACATGTCGGTCAGCCGGAGGATCTCTTCGATCCCGTCGCGGCCCAGGTCGGCGATGGAAAGAAGGTGCTGGCGGGTCCCGGGCCTGGCGGTTGACAACCGGGGAATGGTCGTGGCCGCGGCGGGCGGATTCACCGTCGCGGTCATCGCGCCATCACATCGCCCAGCACTACCCCCTCCTCGCTCACGTCGACCATTTCATCTCGCCGGGTCGGCAGGTTCTTGCCGACATAATCGGGCCGGATGGGCAGCTCCCGGTGGCCCCGGTCGACCATCACCGCCAGTTGGACGGCCCGAGCCCGCCCGTAGTCGGACAGGGCGTTCAGGGCGGCCCGCACGGTCCGGCCCGTGAACAGCACGTCGTCCACCAGGACCACGGTCTTTCCCGTCAGGTCGACCGGGATGTGGGTCGCGGCTTCGGGCAGCACCGGCCGCAACCCGATGTCGTCCCGATAGAAGGCAACGTCCAGGCTACCGATCGGGACCATGACCCCACTTACCGAGTCAACCGCCTCGGCCAGGCGGCCGCCGATCGGCACGCCTCCGGTCTGGAGGCCGATGAGCACGACCCGGTCCGTTCCCTGGTTGCGCTCGATGATCTCATGCGCCATCCGCCAGATCGCCCGCTTGACATCGGCGGGGTCCATGACCTTGGACCGGGGTACAAAAACGCCCCCATATGGGGGCGCCAGGGCACGCTCACGTTCGGCCAAACGAAACCTCCTGTCCGTGCTGGCCTCACTGGACCAGCTTCACGGTCAGATCGTCAGATTAGCAGCCCGCCTTCCCAAGCGGTTGGACATGGGCGACTATCACGGGTGCAGACTGGCCGGCGTGGTCACGGGCGAGATGCCGGCCGCACCCGTGGCGGCCCGGTTGGCGCAGACCATCAGGTTGGTGGGTACGGTCAGCCCCGCCGTCTCATCGGGGGGGAACACCTGGATCCCCGCCGCCGGGGTCGGTTGGCAGTTGGGGAAGGTCGAGACATACACGTCGTGGTAGGCGATCAGCGCGGCGGCGGTGCCGCCCGGCCCAAGGGTGACGAGGGTGTCGGAACCACTCATCCGCGCCACCGGTGCCCCGACCTGGCGACCTCGGGCGTCAAGGAAGGAAATACCGGGGTAGCCCCGCATGGTGCAGGTCCGAGTCGACGTGTTCTTGAACACCAGTTCCCGATAGGCGGTCCCGGCGGCCGTGCCCCGGTCGGAGAGCGACAGGGCCAATGCAGCAGAGGCACAGCGGGTGCCGGACCCTGCGTTCGAAGTCGGGGTGGTCGCCTGCGCTGAGGTCGTCGTGGTAGTGGTGGTTACGACACCGGCGCCCGGCGCCACTGTGGTCGCCCCAGTCGTGGGACTGGATGGCCCATGCGTCGGTGCCGCCGAGGTTTTACGGGACCCGTGGCTGCAGCCCAGGCTCACCAGCGCGACCAAACCGACCGCGGCCGCACCGGGACGGAAACGCATGTTCCCAGCCTGCCACGCGGCCGCGCTGCCACCGACCGGCCGCCCCGCACTGATCACGCCTGCCCCAGACCGCGGCGTTTGTGGGGCTCCACACGTCTGTGGGGGCTGGATTGAAATAGCGACGGTAGATCCTCACAAACGCTTGAAACCCCACAAACACCGCCTACCAGCCCGCGCCGTCGTGCGGGAAGGCGGCGATCACCGGGGCGAATCGTTCGATCGAGCCGGCGTCCAGATCGGGCATGTTGACGATCGCCGTTTGCACGCCCGCCTCGGCGTACTGGCGAAATCGGCCCACCTGATCCTCCACCGTGCCCGCGCTGACCCGGGTGGCGAATGTCTCAGGCGAGACCGACAGGGGCCGGAGCTGCTCGACCGCCCGGTCGAGCTCCTCACGGGACCGGCCTACCAGCACGGTCGAGAGGTGCGTCACGGTGATCTCGGCCAGGGGTCGGCCCTGGTCGGAACAATGGCGTTCGAGGACTGCCAACTTGGCCCGCACCAGGGCCGGGTCTCCGAAGAGGTTGCACGCATGGGCGTGGCGGGCGACCAGCCGCAGGGTCTTCCTTTCCCCCGATCCTCCCAACAGGATCGGGATGGTGGTCTGCAGCGGCCGGGGATAACAGATTGCCGCGGGGATAGTGGTGGTGCGGCCCGCGAACCGGGGGCTGCCCGGGCCCCACATCAAGGGCAGCAGCTCGAGGGCGTCTTCCAGCAGGTCGTATCGGACCTTGGCGGGCGGGAACTCCCATCCGTACAGCTCGTGCTCCCGCTCATGCCAGGCCGCCCCCAGCCCGCAGATGGCCCGGCCGCCCGAAACCACGTCGACGGTGGCGATGATCTTGGCCAGGTGGGCCAGGTTGCGGTAGGTGATTCCGGTTACCAGCGTTCCCAGCCGGATGGCGCTGGTCCGGCCGGCGAGGAAGCCCAAGGTGGTGTAGCTGTCCAGCATGTCGTGCCACTCCGGACCGACCTGAGGGATCTGCACGAAGTGGTCCATGACCCATATGCTGGTGAATCCGGCCTGCTCGGCCGCAGCGGCCACCTCCCCGAGGCGGGCGGCAATCCCGGGAGGACCGCCTTCCCAAGTGAAGCTGGGGATGTGAAGACCGAATCGCAGCGCCATAGGCGACTCCCGTTGACGAGCCCCGTGGCGGGGCGAGGCGAGTAGGTGAGCGGGCACCAGTTCGACCGGTAGGGGCTGGTGCACACCGTCGAATCCCTCCCCGGCCAGCGCCGCCTGGGCGGGCGCCAGCGCGGCGAGCGCGGCGAGCTGGGCGGCCAAGACCTTGGGCGGCACGGGCCTCGGGCGCGCCTTGTTGCGGGCCCGGCAGACCGGGGCGGGAGTGTCGAAGACCACCGCGTGGCACGCCATGTGGTGGCGGGCCGCCAGGGTGAGGTAACCGGCCCGGCGTTGGGCGTCGAGGCCGAGCGTGTCCACGACCGTCGTGAGCCCGCGCCGGAGCCGGCGTTGCAGGACCAGGTCGAGCACGTCGAACGCGTCGGTGCCGGCCCGCTGGTCGTGGTCGCCCTCGCCGACCAGGGCCCGCAGGTCGTCCGACGCCACGATCTGCCCGGGGCGGAAGTTGGACCGGGCCCAGGTCGACTTGCCGCTGCCCGACGCCCCGACCAGGACCACCAGGCAGGGAATGGGCAGGCGCACGGGGGCCCTCGGCGCCGGAATCAGGCGGTGGTCGGGCGGATCTCGGCCGAGATGGACGCCAGCAGGCCGTTGACGAAGCGGCCCGACTCGTCGGTGGAGTAGCGCTTGGCCAACTCGACCGCCTCCGAAATGACCACTCCCGTGGGCACGTCGGGCCGGCACAGCAACTCGAACGTGGCGATGCGGACCACCATCCGGTCGATCACGGGCATGCGGTCGATGGTCCAGTCGATGGCGTAGCGACCGATCAACTCGTCGATCTGGTCCTGGCGCTCGCCGACCCCGGCCACCAGCGACGTGACGAAGGCAGGTGGCTCGACGGGGATCTCGACCAGCAGGACCGACGGTGCGATCCCCTTGGCGTCGGCCTCGTACAGGAGGGACAGGGCACGTTCCCGAGCCTCGCGACGCGACCCGTACGGCGCGGCAGGCTTGTCGGCCGTGCCCCGTTCAGCGACGGCCCGTTCAGTGGCGGGCCGTCCGGCGACGGCCCGTTCAGCGACGGCCCGTTCGGCGGCGGACCGTTCAGTGGCGGACCGTTCAGCGACCGACCGTTCGGTGGCAGCCAGTTCGGCGGACTCCTCGCCCCGGCCGGCAGGAGTCGCTTCGGCCATGGCCGGCTCTATCAGCTCAACCGCCGACGCGGGTCAAGTACTCGCCGGAGCGGGTATCCACCTTCACCCGGTCGCCGGTGTTGACGAACAGGGGGACCTGTACCGTAAGCCCGGTCTCGAGGGTCGCGGGCTTGCGGGCGCCGGATACCCGATCACCCTGAATCCCCGGCTCGGTGGCGCTCACGGTCAACTCGACCGCGGCGGGCAGGTCCACGCCCACGATCTCGGTGCCGTACATCTGCAGGACGACCGTGTCGCCTTCTTTCACATACGGCGCAGCGTCGCCCAGCCCGGTCCGTGGCGTGGACATCTGCTCGTAGGTCTCATTGTCCATGAACACGTACTGGTCGCCGTCGAGGTAGAGATACTGCATCTCCCGCTTGTCGATGACCGCCTGTTCCAGCTTCTCGTCGCCCCGGTAGGTGCGCTCGATGACCGCGCCGGTGCGGGCGTTCTTCAGCTTGGTGCGAACGAAGCTGCCGCCCTTGCCTGGCTTGACGTGGTCGAAGTGCACGACCGAGAACAGTCCCTCAGGCAGGTTCAACGTCATACCATTCTTCAGGTCGTTGGTCGATACCGCTGCCATCAGCGTTCGACCTCAGCTTTCCCAGACACGCAAATCCTTCGGAGTAGTGGTTACCGGCCAGCAGCCATCGTCGGTCACCACGACGGTGTCCTCGATCCGAGCGCCGCCGATGCCGGCCAGGTAGACGCCCGGCTCAACAGTGACCACGTGGCCGCGGGCCAGTGTATCGGACGAGGTGGCCGCCACTGCCGGGGCCTCGTGGATATCCAGCCCCACCCCGTGCCCGGTGCCATGCATGAAACGCTCACCCCAACCGGCGGTCTCGATCACTTCCCGGCACGCCTGGTCAACGTCGGCGCAGGCCACCCCGGCCCTGACCGCCGCCACCCCCGCCGCCTGGCTGGCCCGGACCACATCAACGACCCGCTGCATCTCCGGGGTGGGCTCACCGACGCAGACGGTGCGGGTCATGTCCGAGCAGTAGCCGTCGACCAGGGCGCCGAAGTCGAGGACGATCAACTCGTGGGGCGCCACGCGCCGATGCGACGGCCGGTGGTGGGGCTTGGCGGCATTGGGTCCCGACGCCACGATGGTCTCGAACGAGTTGCCGGTTGCGCCCAGCCGACGGATCTCGAAATCGAGCGCCTGCCCGAACGCCACCTCGGTGGGCCCCGCGGCCAACATGGCCCGAACAGAGGCCAGGGCGGCGTCGGCGATCTCAGCCGCCCGGGCCACCCGGGCGATCTCACCCGCGTCCTTGAGGCGCCGCAGTGCCTCGACCAGCCCGGTCGTCGGGACCAGCTCGGACCCGGGAAACCAATCGGCCGCGAGGCTGCGCTGCCGGGCCCAGCTGACATGGGCCGCCTCCAAACCCAGCCGGCCGATTCCGGCCGACCCGACCAGGGCTTGGGCGACCTCCCGCTGGCGGGGAAACTGACCGATCTCGGTGCGGGCGTCGACCCCCGCAGCCGCCATCTGCTCAGCCGACTGGGTCTCGTACCGGCCGTCGGTGATCAGCACCAGGTCGTCCGGGAGGATGAGGAGCATCCCCGCCGACCCGGTGAAGCCGGTCAGATAGCGGATGTTGGTAAGGCTGGTCACGAGCAGGGCGTCGCATCCCGCCTCGTCCAGGGCCGACCGGAGACGGGGCAGGCGCCCGGCGACATCCATGGCCGCCAGTCCAGACCGGGCCGGAGCGCCGGCGCCGGCGTCGGAGTCGGCGTCGGCGTCGGCGTCGGCGTCGGCGTCGGCGTCAGCGTCAGCGTCAGCATCAGCGTCAGCGTCAGCGTCAGCGTCAGCGTCAGCGTCGGGCGGTGTCACGGCGTTCATGGTGACAGCAACCGGGCCACGGCCTCGACCGCCAACCGGTAGCCCAGGCCGCCCAAACCGGTGATCGTGCCGGTCGCGACCGGGGCGATGACGGACAGATGGCGCCAGCCCTCCCGGGCATTCGGGTTGGACAGGTGTACCTCGATCACCGGGCCGTCAAACGTGGCCAGGGCGTCGTGGAGCGCCCACGCGTAGTGGGTGAACGCCCCGCCGTTGATGATGATGGCCGCGGCCCGTCCCCGGGCGGCGTGGATGGCGTCGACCAAGTCGCCCTCGTGATTGGACTGCCGGTGCTCAATGGTCAGCCCGAGGCCGGACGCGGTCGCGGTCGCCCGGGCGACGTGGTCGTCGAGGGACTCGGTCCCATAGATCTCGGGCTCGCGCTGGCCCAGCAAGTTCAGATTGGGGCCTGACAGCAACAGCACCAGTTGGCTCACCGTGCCTGCACCATCTCGAGGACGTCGCGGACGGCTTCCTCGGGAATGCCGGGCACCACTTCCAGCCCTGCGGGACCGTCGAGCACGAAGGTGAGACCCGAGGTCGCCTTCTTGTCCCGGGCCATGACGGTGAGCACCTCGTCGGCGTCGGTACCAGGGGGGAGCAGCCACGGTAGGTCGTACCCCGACAGCACGGCGTAGTGCTGGCGGACCCGAGCGGTGTCGATCCGCCCCAGCCGCCGGGCCAGCTCGGCCGCGAAGGCCAGCCCGATCGCCACCGCCTCGCCATGGCGCAGGTCATAACGGCCGACCGTCTCCAAGGCGTGGGCCAGGGTGTGGCCGTAGTTGAGCAGCGCCCGTCGCCCCGATGGCCCCTCACGCTCGTCGGCGCCCACCACCTCGGCCTTGCACGCCACGCACGCGGCCACGGCGTCCTCGAGCGCCAGGTCGGGCAGCCGGTCGACGCCCAAGAAGGCGTACTTGGCCATCTCCCCCAAGCCGCTGCGGTACTCGCGGGGCGGCAACGTCAGAAGGGTCTCGGTGTCGCACAGCACCGCCGCGGGCTGCCAAAAGGCCCCGACCAGGTTTTTGCCTTCGGGCAGGTTGACACCCGTCTTGCCCCCGATGGCGGCGTCCACCTGGCCGAGCAGTGTGGTCGGCACGTGGATGACGGCCACCCCGCGGTGGTACACGGCGGCGGCAAACCCGGCAGTATCGGTGACCACGCCGCCGCCCACGGCGACCACGACGTCGCCCCGGGCGAGCCCCCAGCGGCTCCATGCCCGGCACAACTCCTCGACCGACTCGAGGCACTTGGCCTCCTCGCCGCCATCGAGGGGAAAATGGGCCTGCTCGATGCCGGCGTCCACCGTCACCGGGACCGAGTCCTGGCTCACGATGGCCGCCTTGGTGGCACCGATCGGAAGTACTTCGAGCAGCCGATGACGGGCACCGGCGCCGACCAGGACCCGGTAGGAACGCTCCCCCAGGTCGACTGCAAGCTCACGCACGGCGGCCGCCTCCGCCGGGTGCGGAGCTCTCGACCGCCCGATCCCTCGCCGTGTGGAACGCCGCCACCACCTGCTCGGCCACCTCGTCGGGCGTCAGATGATCCACGTCGATGACCAGGTCGGCCAGCTCCTGGTAGTGGGGCCGTCGCTCGGCGTACAGTTGGGTCAACCGATCCAGCCGGTCTCCCGCCAGCAGCGGCCGGTGCTCGCCGCCGACCACACGATGGGCCAGCGTCGGAAGCCCGGCCCGGAGCCATACGACCAGACCGGCCCGGCGCAGCAGGTGCCGATTGTCGACCGTGAGAACGGCGCCGCCCGCCACGGCCACCACGACCGGCTCTCTTCCAGTGACCGCGCCCGCCAGGGCCTGCGCCTCCTCCGCGCGGAAGGCGGCTTCACCTTCTTCCGCGAACAGCCGGGCGATGGTCTTACCCGTCCTCTCCTGCACCAGCTCGTCGGTATCGAGATGGAGCCACCCCAACCGTGGCGCCACCAAGGAACCGACGAGACTTTTCCCCGACCCCATCATGCCGATCAGCAGGATTCGCGACGGGATGGCGGCGGGATCAGTCAAGGTGGCCAACGAAGGCCTCATGGTTGCGGACCAACTCCGCCACCGAGTCGCCCCCGAACTTGCGGAGGGCCTCGTCGACCAGCACGAGGGCCATCATGGTCTCGGCCACCACCCCCATGGCGGGCACGGCGGTGACGTCGGTGCGCTCCTTGAACGCCACCATCTCGGCCTTGGTGACCACGTTGACGGTCCCGAGCACCGGCCGGTTGAGCGTCGCCAGCGGCTTCATCGCCACCCGGGCCACGACCAGCCCGCCGGTGGTGATCCCACCTTCCACTCCGCCTGCCCGAGTGGTCTCCCGTTGGTAGGTGCGAGTAGCGGCGTCCCAGGTGATGGGGTCGTGGGCCTCGGACCCCCGACGGCCCGCCACCTCGAAGCCGTCACCGATCTCCACCCCCTTGATGGCGGGGATGCTCATCAGGGCCTGGGCCAGCAAGCCGTCGATCTTGCGGTCCCAGTGCACGTGGCTCCCCAGGCCGACGGGGACGCCGTAGGCCAGCACCTCGGCCACCCCGCCCAGAGAGTCGCCGTCCTTGGCCGCGGCCTTGATCTCGGCGATCATGGCGGCCTCGGCGTCGGGGTCGAAACACCGCACCTCGGAGGCGTCAACCACGGCCAGGTCGGCGGGCGTCGGGCGGGTGGTCGACTTGGCCACGACCGGGCCCATCTGGACCACATGGCTCACGATGCCGACGCCGATGTGGGCCAGCAACGCCTTGGCGCAGCAGCCCGCGGCCACGCGGGCCGCGGTCTCCCGTGCCGACGCCCGCTCCAGCACGTTACGGGCGTCGTCGAAGCCGTACTTCTGCATGCCTGCCAGATCGGCGTGACCGGGACGGGGCTCGGTCAGGGGCTTCTCGGTCCGTCCCGGACCGGGCGACATCTCCTGCTCCCAGCGGGGCCACTCGGTGTTGCCGATCATGATGACGACGGGCGAGCCGAGCGTCCGGCCGTGCCGGAACCCGCCGATCAGGGTCAGCTCGTCGGTCTCGAAGCGCATCCTCGGGCCCCGGCCGAAGCCCAGGCGCCGCCGGGCCAGCTCGTGCTGGAGGTGGGCGACGGAGAGTTCGAGGCCGGCGGGCAGCCCTTCGATGGTGACGACCAACGCCCGCCCGTGAGACTCACCACCTGTCAGGTACCGCAGCACGAACAGGATCCTACTGAGGGGATGTGACAGTTAAGCCGGGTTAAACGGGCCCGCTGTTGCAGTCGGGGCACAGGCCCCGGAACAGGATGTCCACATCGAGCAGCCGGAATCCACGCTGCTGGTCCACCGGCAGGACCAAGGCCGCCCCGCCCGTCGGCTCGACGTCCCAGAGGGCGCCGCAGCGGACACATTGCAGGTGCTGATGGCCCGGGGCCACGTTGGGGTCGTAGCGGCGGGAACCGTCGCCCGCTTGCACGGCGCGAACTTCGCCCATGGCCACCAGCTCGTTGAGGGTGTTGTACACGGTCGCCAGGCTGATTTCGGGCAGCAACACCCGGGCCCGGCCGTGGACCGCCTCGGCCGTCAGGTGGACGTGTTCACCCGCCAGGACCTCGGCCACGACCCGGCGCTGGGCGGTAAGGCGCCACGCCCGCTGGCGCAGCCGGTCGAGCAACTCGGTCATGGTCGTTCCAAGATACAGAACTCTAACGATCCCTGGTAGCGATTCAGTCTGAACTTTGATAGGTTCTAATCTTGCTACTGTTCGACCGACCGTCACGGAGGCGCCCCATGAGCAATCAGCATCCCCCTGTCACGCCTATCACGCCTGTCACGCCTGTCACGCCTGTCACGACGACCGACGCCGGCATCCCGGCGCCGAGCGACGAGTTCTCCCTGTCCATCGGGGCCAACGGGCCGCTGCTGCTCCAGGACCACTACGTGATCCAGAAAATGGCCCAGTTCAACCGGGAACGGGTCCCCGAGCGGGTGGTCCACGCCAAGGGCAGCGGAGCGTTCGGGTTCTTCGAAGCGACCGAGGACGTCAGCCAGTGGACCAAGGCCGACTTCCTGAAAAAGGGGACCCGCACGCCGATGCTGGCCAGGTTTTCGACCGTGGCCGGGGAGCTGGGTTCCGCCGACACCGTGCGTGACCCTCGAGGGTTCGCGCTCAAGTTCTACACCCAAGAGGGCAACTACGACCTGGTGGGCAACAACACCCCGATTTTCTTCATCCGGGACCCCTCCAAGTTCTCCGACTTCATCCACTCCCAGAAGCGCCGGCCCGAGACCGACCGGCGAGACCACAACATGCAGTGGGACTTCTGGACCCTGTCGCCCGAGTCGGCCCACCAGGTGACCTTCCTGATGTCCGACCGGGGCACGCCCCGAACCCTGCGCCATATGAACGGCTACGGCTCGCACACCTTCATGTGGGTCAATGCCAGCGGTGAGCGGTTCTGGGTCAAGTACCACTTCAAGACCGAGCAGGGGGTGGAAAACTTCACCGACGCCGAGGCGGCCGCCCAGGTCTCCCAGGACGCCGACTTCCACCGCCGTGACCTGTACGACGCCATCAACGGCAACGACCATCCGGTCTGGCGGCTGGAGATGCAGATCATGCCGTTCGAGGCGGCGGCGGACTACCGGTTCAATCCTTTTGATCTGACCAAGGTGTGGCCCCATGGCGACTACCAGCCGATCAGCATCGGGCGGATGGTGCTGGACCGCAACCCGGACAACTACTTCGCCCAGATAGAGCAGGCCGCCTTCGAGCCCGCCAACATGGTGCCCGGGATCGCACCCAGCCCGGACAAGATGCTCCAGGGCCGGTTGTTCAGCTACCCCGACACGCATCGTCACCGTATTGGGCCCAATTACCTGCAGCTGCCGGTCAATCAGCCGATTGTCCCGGTTCACAGCTACAACAAGGACGGCCCGATGCGGTATCACCACGCCGGCGACCAGCCGGTGTACGCGCCCAACAGCTACCGCGGCCCGGTCGCCGACGCCGAGCGGTATCGCGATCCGTCGTACCAGTTGACGGGCGAGATCATCCGCAGCGCCTACACGCCTCGCCCCGAGGATGACGACTTCGGCCAGCCCGGGACCTTGTACCGCCAGGTGCTGTCGGAGAACGACCGGGAGCACCTGGCGGCCAACATCGTGGGCCACGCCCGTCAGGGCGTCGAGCCCGACGTTGCCACCCGAGTGATCGAGTACTGGCGCCAGGTCGACGGCGATCTCGGCGCCCAGGTAGCCAAAGGCCTGAGCTGAGCAACGGCGGCGCCTGCCACGGGGCCTAGACCTCCGCCTCCGGGGCGTCGGTCGTTACCATGCCCCACCATGTCAACGCCGACCCGACTCGCCCTTTACCGTTTCCTGGCTGGCGTGGTGGGCGCAGCGCTGATCGCGACTGGCTGTGGGAGCGGGGGCGGAGGCGGAAAAGCCACGACGATCGCTCCCCTCACCAGCTTGCCTGTCACCACCACGATCCCTCCCCCGGGGCAACATCAGCTCCAGTCAATTCTGTTACAGCAAAGCGATCTCCCGATCGGATGGACGGCTACGCCGGCTGCTCCTGCCAATGACGAAGTAGCCAACCCGGACGGTTTCGCCCAGTGCCTGGGCACACCGACCACCAGCGGCGACACAGTGGCCGCTGCCTTCTCTCCGACCTTCGTCAACGGTTCAGGCCTCATCTCTTCCGCCGCCACCAGCTTCAAATCCGCGTCGGACGTGCAGGCCGACACCGCCGCGCTCGCCAACCCGAAGGCGTCCGATTGCTTCGTCCAGGGGTTGAAGGCCCGACTGACTGCGGCGCTGCCCAAGACGACCACGGTGAAGGTCGCCCTCAAGTTCACTCCTGCTGCCGGTAGCGGTCCGTCCAACATCGTCGCCACCGCCACCGGGACCGTCTCGTTCACGAGAGGTGGCCACACGGTGACTCTGAACAATGACATCGTGTTCTTCGCCGCCCCCCGCGTCGAAACCCATGTCTCCTTTTACACGTCGGGAAAGGCCATCCCCGCCTCGGTCAAATCGACCGTGCTCAACATGGTGTCGGCCAGGCTCACCAACGTGCCCTAGCCGCCTCAAATGGCTGGCGAGGTAGGGCTCGGATTTCTCCATCGGGTGCTGTTGACGCATGCCCTCGTGTTCACGTGATCGGCGCACGCGTGTGGTGTTCATTGCTTAGCTCGGGCGGGGTGGCGGTGGTCGTCGGGGGGGACGAAGGCTCGTTTGCCGGTGCCGTGGACCAGGGCCCAGTTTTCTCTGGTTTTTTTGGCGTGGTGGAAGCGGCAC
>JALYXV010000215.1 GCA_030947025.1 Actinomycetota bacterium
GGAACCCGGCCCGGCCGCCGCCCGCGGCCACCAGGAACCCGGCGAAGATGACCGAGATCCCCAACAGCAGGGTGACCGCGAAGGCGGTCATGGCCCCGAACACCGAGTTCAGGGTGCCGCTGGCGCCGAGCACCAACGTCCCCAGTGCAATCAGCCCGTTGGACCACAGGAGCCGGCGGGCGGCGTTACTCCGTCGCACCCGCCAGGCACTCAACACCGCGCCCGCCACGATGACCACCGCCCCCCCGGCCGACGCCACTGCGGCCAGCACCCGGGGCAGCGGCCCGAACACCAGCGATCCCTGGGCCAACTGGTCCACCGGCAGGGGCGCCCGGAACGGCGCCATCACCACCACACCGGCCGCGAAGGCGCACGCCACCGCCACGCCCACGGCCGCCACCCCACCCGCCCGCCGGCCGGCCAGCAGGTAGACCGTCCCGAGGGCCAGCACCGGCACGTCCGCGATGGCGCCGAACAGGTAGAACACCCGGAACACCGGCCCCGACCACCCCGCCTGGGCCCCGAACGCCAGCGCCCCGGCCGCCACTGCGAACATGGCCAGCGCCGCGCTCCACGCCAGCTCGTGGGGCCGGCGGCGAGCGAACCACCGCTCCAGCGTTGACAGCCCGAAGGCCACGCCGACCATGGCCGCGGCCACCGCGACCGAGGTCTCCAGCGGGTGGCGCATCGCAGCCGAGACTACCGGGGTAGCGGTATGTGAATAAGTGCACAAGTGGCGACCGCCCGGATACCATGAGCGGGTGACTGTGGGTCGGCACATCCCTGAGGCCACCGTCGCCCGGCTCCCGGTCTACCTCCGGTCCCTGGTCGAGGTGGCCGAGGCCAAGATGGCCACCATCTCGTCGGAGCGGCTGGCCGATCTGGCCGGGGTCAACGCCGCCAAAGTCCGCAAGGACCTCTCCTACCTGGGCTCCTACGGGACCCGCGGCGTCGGGTACGACGTGGAGTTCCTCCTCTACCAGATCAGCCGGCAACTGGGCCTCACCCGGGACTGGCCCATCGTGATCCTCGGCGTCGGCAACCTGGGCCACGCCCTGGCCAACTACAAGGGCTTCGCCGCCCGGGGCTACCGCATCGTGGCCTTGCTCGACGCCGACCCCCACAAGGTGGGCGAACCGGTGGGTGAGCACCGCATCCGCCCGCTCAGCGACCTCGACGACGTCGTCCGGGCGGAAAAAGTGGCCATCGGCGTGATCGCCACTCCCGCCCACGTGGCCCAGGAGGTGGCCGACCGCCTGGTGGACGCGGGCGTGACGTCCATCCTCAACTTCGCCCCCACCGTGATCTCGGTGCCTGACCACGTGGCCCTGCGCAAGGTCGACCTGTCGATCGAGTTGCAGATCCTGAGCTTCTACCAGCAGCGTTCGGTGTCGGCGGCCGACCTGGCCGGGGACCTGGCCGCGGGCGTGGCCATTACCGCTGAGGCCGGCTGAGGCTGGCTGAGCCGGGCTGCGCGGACCCCTCGACATGCCGGTCGAAGGCGACCAGTACCCGGTCAATCTGATCCTGCAGGGACGGCGGTGCCTGGTGGTCGGGGGCGGCCCGGTGGCGGCCCGAAAGGCGGCCGGCCTGCTGGCCTGCGGGGCCGACGTCGATGTCATCGCCACCGCCCAGAGCGAAGAGCTCACCGCCCTCCCGGTATCGGTCCTCGAGCGGCCCTACCAGCGTGGTGACCTCAAGGGCTACCGGCTGGTGATCGCCGCCACCAACGACCCCGAGGTCAACCGGGCCATCTTCGACGAGGCCGAGGCGGTGGGGACCTGGGTCAACAGTGCCGACGACCCGGCCTCGTGCACCTTCACCCTTCCCTCGGTCGTCCGCCGGGGTCCCATCATGGTGACGGTGTCCACCGGGGGTCGCAGTCCCGCCCTGGCCGCCTGGCTCAAGCACCAGATCGAGGACTGCGTGGGCCCCGAGTACGAAGTCCTGGTAGACCTGCTGTCGGGCGCTCGGGAAGACATGCGGGCGGCCGGACGTTCCACTGAGAAGGCCGATTGGCAAAGCGTGCTCGATTCCGACATGCTCGACCTGATCAGAGCTGGACAAATAAGCGTGGCAAGGGAGCGCCTGCAGACGTGGCTGTCATCGTCGTCGGATTGAACCATCGCACCGTCCCCCTCGAGATCCTCGAGCGGATGACGGTGAACGACACCCACGTACCCAAGGCGCTGCAGGATCTGCTGGATCGGGAGCACCTGACCGAGGCGGTGGTGCTCTCGACGTGCATGCGTACCGAGATCTACGCCGTGGCGGCCCGGTACCACGGTGCCATGTCGGACGTGCGCAACTTCCTGGCCACGTGGAGCGGCACCGATGCCGAGCAGTTCACCGACCACATGTACTCGTACTACGAGGACGGCGCGGCCAACCATCTGTTCCAGGTGGCATCGGGCGTCGATTCGGCCGTCATCGGCGAGGGCGAGGTGCTGCGCCAAGTCCGCCACGCCTGGGAGTTGGCCCGCACCGAGCGGGCCGCGGGCCCGGTCCTGGGTCGATTGTTCCGTCACGCCATCGAGGTGGGGAAAAGGGTACGTCGTGAGACGGCCATCACCCGCGGTATCACGTCCTTGTCGCAAGCGGCCGTGGCCATGGCGGCGGAACGCTTGGGAACCCTGGAAGGGCGGACGGTGCTGTTGGTCGGGGCGGGCGAGATGGGCGAGGGGATGGTTCATGCCCTGGCGTCGGTTCCGGGTATCGGCCGGACCCTGGTCGCCAACCGGACGTGGGCCAAGGCGGCCCAACTGGCCGAGCGGATCGGCGCCACCCCCGTCGAGCTGGTGGGCCTGGCCAGCGCCCTGCAAGAGGCCGACGTGGTGCTGACCTCCACCGGGGCGCCGGGGACCCTGATCGAGGCCGCCGATCTCGAGCCTGTCCTGCCGTCCCGCCTGGGGCGGCCCCTCCTGGTCGTCGACATCGCGGTACCCCGCGACGTCGATCCCGGCGTGGGCGCCCTGCCGGGCGTGACGTTGCTCAACATGGACGATCTCAAGGCGTTCGTGGACGCCGCCATGGCCGAGCGCCGCAAGGAGATCCCCGCGGTCAGCCGGATCATCGCCGAAGAGGTCGAACGGTTCAGCGAGTTGACGGCCGAGCGGGAGATGGCCCCGCTGGTCGCGGCCCTGCGGGACCGGGTCGAGTTGGTCCGGATGGCCGAGTTCGAGCGTTACCGGGCCCGGCTGAGCGGGCTGAGCGACAGCCAGCGGGGCGACGTCGAGGCCCTCACCCGCAGCTTGCTGGCCAAGGTGCTGCACGAGCCGACCGTCCAGTTGAAGGACGTGGCCGGGTCGGTGCAGGGCGAGCAGCTGGCCGAAGCGGTGCGGGTCCTGTTCAACCTCTAACGGAGGCCCCCGTCGTGGTCCGGGTTGCCACACGCGGCAGCGATCTGGCCCGGTGGCAGGCGTCCCGGGTCGCCGACCGCCTGCGGAGTGCCCATCCCGGCCTGATCGTGGAGTTGGTGCTCGTCGAGACCTCCGGTGACCGCCGCACCGATGTGCCGGTATGGGAGATGGGCGGCCAGGGGGTGTTCGTCAAGGAGGTGCAGGCCGCGGTGCTGGACGGCCGAGCCGACCTGGCGGTCCATTCGGCCAAGGACCTGCCGTCGGCCACCGCCCCTGGCCTGGTCCTGGCCTGCGTGCCCGAGCGAGACGACCCGGCCGACGCCCTGGTGGGTTCGACCCTCGCGAAGCTGCCCGCGGGCGCGTTGGTGGCCACGGGATCAGTGCGTCGCCGGGCCCAGCTGGCGTGGCTGCGGCCCGACCTGACCTTCACCGGCCTGCGGGGCAACATCGCCACCCGCCTGGCCCAGGCCGGCCCGGACCGCGTGGTCGTGGTGGCCGCGGCCGCGCTGCACCGGCTGGGCCTGCTGGACCGGGCGGCCGAGATCCTCACTCCTGACGTCATGCTGCCCCAGGTGGCCCAGGGCGCCCTGGCGGTCGAGTGCCGGGCCGACGACGAAGAGGTCATCGGACTGCTCCACTCCATCGACGACCCGCGGGCGCACCGGACGGTGAACGCCGAACGCGCCTTCCTGGCCCGGCTGGGCGGGGGGTGCGACCTGCCCGTGGGGGCCCTGGCGGTCGAGGCGGCGTCAGGGGAGATCACCGTCGACGGGATGCTGGCCCGCGCCGACGGCCACCTCCTGCTCCGGGCCCGGCGAACCGGCGGGCCGGGTGACGATCCCGCCTCGGTCGGTGCCCAACTGGCCGGATACCTGCTCGACGACGCGGGCGGTGCCGACCTGCTCGACGACGCGGGCGGTGCCGACCTACTCGCGCCCGACGGGGGCAACCCAATGACGGCCCGATGACGGTGTACCTGGTGGGCGCCGGGCCCGGGGACCCGGGCCTGCTCACCGTGCGGGCGGCCGAGGTCCTGGCTACGGCCGATGTGGTGGTGCACGACCGCCTGGCGGAAGCGTCCCTGCTGGGGCTGGCGCCCCCGGGCGCGGAGCGCATCGACGTGGGCAAGTCGCCGGGCGGGCCGGTCGACCAGGACGGGATCAACCGGCTCCTCATTGACCGGGCCCGTGGCGGCCTGACCGTGGTGCGTCTCAAAGGGGGCGACCCCTTCGTCTTCGGCCGGGGCGGGGAGGAAGCGTTGGCCCTGACCGAGGCCGGGGTCGCCTGGGAGGTGGTGCCCGGCATCACCTCGGCCATCGCGGCCGCCGCCTACGCCGGGGTGCCTGTGACCCATCGGGGCCTGTCGACGTCGTTCACCGTCGTCACCGGCCACTCCCGCCACGCCGTCGACCAGGAGACCAACTGGGAGGCCCTGGCCCAGGCGGGCGGCACCATCATCGTCCTCATGGGTGTGGCCCACCGGGCGGTCATCGCAGCCCACCTCATGGCGGGCGGGCTGGCGCCCGACACCCCGGTGATGGCGGTGACCTGGGGCACCCGACCGCAGCAGTCGACCGTGCGCACCGACTTGGGCTCGCTGGGGGGCACGCCGCTCCAGCCCCCCGCGACCATCGTGGTGGGCCCGGTCGCCGCCCTCGACCTGGCCTGGTTCGAGCGCCGCCCCCTCTTCGGCCGCCGGGTGGTGGTGACGAGGGCCCGGGCCGATGCGTCCGCTCTGTCGGAGCAGCTCCGGGCGCTCGGGGCCGAGGTGGTCGAGCTGCCCACCATCGAGGTGACCGACCCGCCCGACGGCGGAGCCGGTCTGCGGAAGGCGGCGGCCGACGTGGCGGCCGGGCGCTATCAGTGGGTGGTGTTCACCTCGCCTCGGGCGGTCGAGCGTTTCCTGCCGCTGCTGCACGACGCCCGGTCGTTGGCCCCCGCCTCGATCGCCGCCATCGGGCCGGGCACGGCGTCCGCCCTGGCCGAGCACTCGCTGGTGGCCGACCTGGTGCCGCCCGAGTTCGTGGCCGAGTCCTTGGCGGCCGCCTTCCCGTGTGGCGCGGGCCGGGTGCTGGTCCCCCGAGCGGTGGTCGCCCGGGATGTGCTGCCCCAGGGTCTGGCGGCCAAAGGGTGGGCGGTGGACGTGGTGGCCGCCTACCGGACCGTGGTGGCCCGGCCCGACCCGGCCGCGATCGAGGCGGCCACCCACGCCGATGCCATCACGTTCACCTCCTCGTCGACGGTCACCAATTTCGTGAAGATCGCACCGGGCGTCGTGCCTCCGTTCGTGGCGTGCATCGGGCCGGTCACCGCCACCACCGCCCGCGCGGCGGGCTTCGACGTTGACGTGACCGCGGACGACCACAGCATCGAGGGACTGGTCGACGCCCTGGTTTCGGGTCTGGGCGCAGTACCGTCGTCGTGAGTCCCATGGCCTTCCCTGAACGCCGCATGCGCCGGTTGCGGCGAACCCCCGCCTTGCGCCGCATGGTCGCCGAGACCAACCTGTCGGTCGACGACCTCATCGCCCCACTGTTCGTGCGGGAGGGTATCGACGAGCCCCAGCCCATCGCCTCATTGCCCGGCGTGGTCCAGCACACCCGGGACTCGGTGGCCAAGGAGGCCGAGCGCCTCAGTTTCCTCGGCGTACCGGCCGTCGTGCTGTTCGGGGTGCCGACCACCAAGGACGCCACCGGATCGGAGGCTTGGAACCCCGACGGCATCGTCCAGGGGGCGCTGGCCGACCTGAAGGACGAGCTGGGTGACCAGATAGTGGTCATCGCCGACCTGTGCCTGGACGAGTACACCGACCATGGCCACTGTGGCGTGGTCGACGAACAGGGGCGGGTGGACAACGACCAGACCATCGAGCTGTACCAGCGGGTCGCCCTGGCCCAAGCGACGGCGGGGGCGGACATCGTGGCCCCGTCGGGGATGATGGACGGCCAGGTGGCGGCCATCCGCCGGGCCCTGGACGGCGGCGGGTTCGAGGAGGTGGCCATCCTCGCCTACGCGGCCAAGTACGCCTCGGCGCTGTACGGACCGTTCCGCGACGCAGTCGACGTGCGCATTGCCGGCGGGGGCGATCGCAAGGGCTACCAGGAGGACGTCCGCAACCGCCGCGAGGCCTTGGCCGAGGTCGCCCTGGACGTGGCCGAGGGGGCCGACCTGGTGATGGTGAAGCCCGCCCTGGCCTACCTGGACGTGATCCGCGAGGTGCGCCAGCGGGTCGACCTGCCGGTGGCGGCCTACCACGTGAGCGGGGAGTACGCCATGATCAAGGCGGCGGCCGCCAACGGGTGGATCGACGGCGACGCGGTCGCCCTCGAGCACCTGACCGCCATCAAGCGAGCGGGCGCCGACCTGATCCTCACCTACCTGGCGGGCGAGGTGGCCGAGACCCTGAATGGTTGAGCCGCGAGGCAACGCGGGCTGGTTCGAGCGGGCCGGCCGGGTCATCCCGGGCGGGGTCAACTCGCCCGTCCGGGCGTTCCGGTCGGTCGGCGGCGTGCCCTACTTCGTCGAGCGGGGTGAGGGTGCCTACGTCTGGGACGTGGAGGGCGTGCGCTACCTCGACTATGTCCAGTCCTACGGGGCGTCGATCCTGGGCCACGCCCACCCTGACGTCATCAAGGCGGTGACCGAGGCGGCCGGCCGGGGAACGACCTATGGCGCGCCCACGGTGGGCGAGGTCCGGCTGGCCGAGGCCATCTGCGCACGGGTCGAAGGCTGCGAGATGGTCCGGTTGGTGTCCAGCGGCACGGAAGCCACCATGTCGGCGGTCCGGGTGGCCCGGGGCGCCACCGGCCGGGACCGCATCGTCGTGTTCGAGGGGTGTTACCACGGCCACTCCGACGGGCTCCTGGCCGGGGGCGGCAGCGGCGTGGCGACCCTCGGGCTGCCCGCGTCGGCCGGGGTGCCCAAGGGGGCGGTGGCCGAGACCCTCGTTGTCCCCTACAACCTGGTGCCTGACATCGGCGACGACGTGGCCGCGGTCGTCGTGGAACCGGTGGCGGCCAACATGGGCCTGGTCCCCCCCGTGCCCGGCTTCCTGGAGGGGCTGCGGGCCGCGTGTGACCGGGCCGGGGCGTTGCTGATCTTCGACGAGGTCGTCACCGGTTTCCGCCTGGGCCCGGGCGGCGCGTCGGGGGTTTTCGGTGTGCGGCCCGACCTGTGGTGCTTCGGCAAAGTGATCGGCGGCGGCCTGCCCGTCGGCGCCTTCGGGGGCCGACGGGACGTGATGTCGTTGCTGGCCCCGCTCGGACCCGTGTACCAGGCCGGGACGCTGTCGGGGAACCCGCTGGCCACCGCGGCCGGGCTGGCGGTGCTGGAGCGGCTGGACGACGAGGCGTACCGGGAGCTGGCCGACCGGGCGGCCCGGCTGGGCGCGGGCCTGGCGCAGGTGCTCACCGCCGCCGGGCTCGACGTGCAGGTACCGGTGGTGGGGCCGCTGGTGGGGGTGTTCTTCGCCTCGTCACCGGTTCGGGGCTTCGCCGGGGCCAAGGCGTCGGCCGAGACGGGCCACTATCCCGGGCTGATGCACGGCCTGCTGGACCGGGGGGTGGCAGTGGCGCCGGGGGCGTACGAGGTGCTGTTCCCGTCCCTGAGCCACACCGACGACGACATCGAAGCGACGGTGCAGGCCGCGGGGGAGGCAGCTGCCGCTTCGGCTAGCCCGCGGTCGTGAAGGTGATGGAGTCGTACCCGGCCCAGCGCCCGGCCCACTCCGTCAAGATGGTGGCGTACAGGACGGTGCGGGCGGGCAGCGGTGGGTGGGCGTAGCCGGACTGGGTGGGCGGCCGCACCCCACTAGCGATGATGTCGTAGGCCCAGGGCTTGGTGCCCACGATCAGGTAGTACCCCTGAGCCTATGAGTTGGTGGTCCATGTGATCGACACAGTCGTGGGTACCGGGGGCCCCCACCCCAGGGGGCGAAATGAAGAGGGCGATCTGGGGGTCGACGCCGAACGAGACGGTCTGGTAGTGGTCCCAGCGGCCCCCGACCTCGGTGAACAAGGTGGCGTAGAGCAGGACGCCGGCGGGCAGGGCGGGCACCCCGAACTGCGTCCTGGTGGGGGGCAGGAGGCCGGAGTTGACCAGGTCGGCGTAGCCGAACCTGGTGCCGACCACGAGGATGTAGGCCTGGACCTGGGGGAGGGCATTCCACCGGAACGGCTTGTGGTGTCGACCAGGCTCCCATGTTGCCCGTCGGGGTAGATGAACGCCACCGGGCCCGTGCCGGTGCCATTGAGGGCGAGGTAGCGGTGGCCCCGCAGGGTCCCGTCGGTGATGACGAGTTGGGCGGTGCGGGCCTCGATGCCGTGAGGCGTGAAGTTGATCGACACCGAGCACGAGGCGCCGGGATTGAGGGGGCTTCGCGCCGGGCAGGTCGAGCTGGTCAACTGGAAGTCGCCGGAGTCGGGCCCGGCGACGGCGGCTGGCACGGTCTGGGGACGACGCCGGTGTTGGTGACGGTCACGGGCTGGGCGGGCGAGGTGGCGTAGACCGCCTGGTCGGTGTAGGTCAGCTGGTCGACCGGCTGCACGTCCACCGCCGCGTACCCGATGCTCGAAGCCAAGCGCAGGCTGGCGAACAGGGCGGGCGCGCCGCCGCAGTGCATCTCGACGTCAGCCGCGAAACGCGACAGACTGCCCCCGCCCTCGTAGGCGATTTCTCGCACCGTGAACTGGCCGGTCGGCTGGGGGGCCCGGTGTCAGCGGTGCGGTGGCGAAGGGGTAGTAGCCAGTGGTGAGGGTCTTGCCCGCGGCGGCGTCGAATTCGAAGCGCAGAAAGCGCTCCCCTCCCGTGCCGACGGTGACCAACGCCGGTCCTCCCGACGCCGAGATGGTCAACGAGGGGGAGGGCTCGAGGAGCGTGGGCTTGATGGCCCCGACGAAGTCGGGCCCGGTACTGTACAGGGCGATGAAGGTGTCGGTGGCCGGGGCGGCCGCCGTCGTGGCCGTGGCCGTGGCCGCGTGGGGCAACCCGACCCCGATGATTGCGACCAGCGCCATGACGACAGGTGAGGCGAGCCTTGACATGTGGTCCTCGCCGGGCGCCCTGCGCGCCGTCCTCCTTGGCATTGATCGGCTCAAAGGCGACCAACCTTAAGCGCCCGGCGGTGGGGTTCCCGTGGCCCGGCCCGGTCCCTGGGGAGGGGGCCGGCCCTTTTCCCCGTTATCGGTTATGCCGCGTCGGGGACGACGCGGGCGATGGCGGCCACGGCCCGGTAGGCGGCCTCGGCCGGGCCCAGTTCGTCGTCGCGCAGCAAGTTGGACATGATGCGCAGGATCCACTCCATGAGGGTGCGGCTGCGCATTCCGGTCGAAACCAGGGCCCGCATGAGTTCGGGCCGGCCGATGATCTTCACGAACGCCCGGGCGGTCTTGAAGTACAGGCCGTAGGCGGCCTGGAGGTCGGCCTCGAATGTCTGCAGCGCCATACCGTCGCCCGTGGCCAGGGCCAGGTGGATGGCGCCTGCGGCCATGCGCCCGGTCTCGTAGGCGTAGGCGATGCCCTCGCCGTTGAAGGGGTTGATGGCGCCGCCCGCGTCGCCGATCACCAGGTAGGTGGGGCCGGCGTGGGGTCCCACGGAGAGGGCCATGGGGAGGCGGCCGCCCGTCGGTGGGCCGCAGCACGTCTCGGGGCGCAGGTCCCACGATTCGGGGGCGTACTCGACGAACGCCTCCATCAGGTGGCTGGTGTTGACCGACTTCCACTGGTTGAAGGTGGACAGCAGGCCGATGCCGACGTTGACCCGGCCGTCGCCGACGGGGAAGATCCAGCCGTAGCCGGGGAGGACGTTGCCCGCCTTGTCGCGGATGTCGAGCCAGCTTTCGATCCACGGCTCGTCGTGGCGGGGGGAGGTGTAGTAGCCCCGGATGGCCATGCCCAGGGGGTAGGACCGGTTGCGGCTGGTGCCCAGGCTGCGGCCGAAGCGGGAGTTGGCCCCGTCGGCGACGATCACGTACCGGGCGTGGACGGCGACGGTCGCGGCGGTCGCGGTCGCGGCGGTCGCGGTCGTCGCGGTCGCGGCGGTGGCGGGGTCGGCGGGGTCGGCTCCGGCCCGGGCGGCCGCCCCATCCTTGCGGCGGACCATGGCCCCCCGAACCAGGCCCCGGTCGACGATGGGCTCGACCGCCTCGGACGCCTGCCAGATGGTGGCCCCGGCCTTCTCGGCCCGCTGGGCGACCAGATGGTCCAGGTCCTTGCGGGTGACGACGTAGCCGTGGTCGGGGTAATCGGGGTGGCGAGGCCAGCGCAGTTCCAGCGTCCGGCCGAACGCATGGGATCGCAGCCCCTCGAAGCGGTGGTGCTTGACCAGTTCGCCCGCCAGGCCCAGGTCGTACAGCTGGCGGACCGAGCGGGGCGTGAGACCGTCGCCGCAGGTCTTCTCGCGGGGGTAGCGCTTCTTCTCGACCAGCAGCACCTCGTGGCCCGCCTCGGCCAGCCAGTAGGCGCACGCTGCGCCCGACGGGCCGCCGCCGATGATGAGGGCGTCGACCCGTTGTTCTGCCGGCTGATTATCGGTCATAGCTTTGTTCGTTCGTAGAGAACGACGTCTTGGATCTGGGCGGGGCTGAGCGAGGAGGCGAATCCGGGCATGTCGTTCTTGGACGCCAGGCGCTGGCCGCCCTCCCGGTTGGGATCGCCGTAGGGGGCGCCCTTGGGCAGACCGATCGAGCCGTTCTTCACCCAGTCGATGTGATCGGCCTCTTTGGGAAAGGTGATCTTGGACACGCCACCGTGCAGGGCTGGCCCCACGCCGCCTTCGCCGTTGGTGCCATGACAGGTCGAACAACTCGAGTGGTAGACCTGGTTGCCCAACGTGACTGGGTCGGTCACCGCCGCCTTCTGGTGGTTGCTGAAGGCGGACGGGAAGAAGAACGCCCACAGCGGCAGGGCGATCAGCACGGGCATGACCCAGATGGGCACGGGCAGCTTGTGCGGCCCGGTCGGAGCGGCGATGTAGGCGGCCGGTTGGACCTCGGGCTCCTCGATGACGGCGGGTGCCTTGCCCGCTTCTGCCTTGGCGGTGCCCGCACCCGCGCCGGCGGTGGCGCCGGCGGTGGCCGGTGTCCGAGCCGGCGCGTCCGACTTGGCCGGCAGGGCGCTGGCGTCGGATTCCCCCCCCGCTTCCCCGTCCCCGCCTATGCCCAGGGCGGCCCGGCGCTCTCGCGAGCGTCGCAACAGATGTTCGGGGATTTCGGTCAACGCCTATCCTCCGGTGGGGCCGGTGGGCCGGGTCAGGTTGTCTGTGTTCGCTGACTTCGCACTGTAGGCGGGTGATGGCGGAAACGACCAAGCGGGGCACTCTCGGGGCACTCTCGGGGCGCCGAGAGTGCCCGATGTGCTGGAACGCGAGCCGAGGTGGTAAAACCGACTCTGTAGGCAGCCAGCTGTCCCGGGAGCCGTGCCGGTAGCATGTGAGTACGTTCACGAAGTCCCCGCAGTACCCAAGGTTCAGGAAGTGCCAGAGGTTCAGCCGTACCGCCCTCCAAGCCGTAGCCACCAGGAGAACGCTCCGACGTGACCGCCTTTCTTGCTTCGATCGTGGTGACGCTGCTGCTGACTGGCGCGGTCGTGTGGGAGGCGGGCCGGCGGCCGCCGGGCAGCAAGTTGACGTGGGGCGAGGCGTTCATGGCCGGGTTGTTCATTTTCGGCCTGTTGCTCATGATCTATGGCGTCATCCCCGACCGCTGGCTGCGTTACGCCGACAGCGAGCTCAAGTGGCGGACCGACAAGATCGGGATCCCCATGGGCCCGATGGGCCACTTCCTCCACGACTCGCTGGGCATCGGCAACAGCAAGAACGTGATCGCCCCCAACGGCATCAAGTTCTTCGGCCGGGGCAAGATCACCATCAGTGCGCACATCATCGAGGACCTCATCGCCACGGTGATCTACGGGGTGGGCCTGGTGGGCCACGTGATCATGGTCATGTGGTGGCAGAACCGAGGCAAGAAGCCCAAGCTGGCCGCCCTCGAGAAGACCTCCGCATATGGTCGCCCGCTGGTCCGGTCAACATGAACCCAGCGCAGTCGCACGACCGACCCAGGAAACAGCTGCCAGGAGACCACCTGCCAGGAGACCACCTGCCAGGAAAGGAGTGAGCGATGGCCCGCACTGATGCGAATCCGCCCATGCCGAGCTTTCCCGGTGAGTACGTCCTTACCGAGATCGACACGGCCGAGCTCTCCAAGGCGGTCAAGCCCAAGCAGTTCCTCCACATCGACCAGTCCGAGTGCATCATGTGCGAGGGCTGCGTCGACATCTGCCCGTGGAAGTGCATCCACATGCTCTCCCACGACACCATCGTCGACTCGGTCGACACCGACAGCGTGGGCGCCGATCCGAGCGACCACGTGGTGTTCATCGTGGACGAGGATGTGTGCACCCGCTGCGGGCTCTGCGTCGACCGCTGCCCGACCGGCGTGATCATCATGGGTCGGGCCGGCGTGGCCGCCCGCGATGGCGATCCCCACCAGCGGGACAACAAGCACGGCTACTCCTACGGCATGCGGTTCTAGAGCGGCGAGACGGCGAGAGAAGAGGAACGAGCGTGGCCCGACTATTCGGACTTGGGGGCAGAGGATCCTCGGGCTCGGCCTCCGCCAATGGTGCCTCCGATGGGGGGACCAAGGAGCGCAAGTCGCCCGGTGAGCGGCTGTCGGAGGCGATGAACAAGTTCCAGGGATCGCAGTTCGCCACCTCGGTCTTCCGGCCCGGATCGATCTTCCGTAAGGGCTACACCGACAGCCCCCGTAACCGTTCCTACGTGATCATGAACAGCGTGCTCTACCACCTTCACCCGGTGAAGGTGAAGCGCCACGCGGTCAAGGTCAGCTACACCCTATGCCTGGGCGGGATGTCGTTCTTCCTGTTCATCATCCTGACCGTCACCGGCATCTTCCTGATGTTCTTCTACCGGCCCGCGGCGGCCAACGCCTGGGGCGACATCAAGAGCCTGCAGACGGCGGTCACCTTCGGGCTGCTGGTGCGCAACATGCACCGATGGGCGGCCCATCTGATGGTGCTGTCGGTGTTCCTCCACATGGCCCGGGTCTTCTACCACGGGGCCTACAAGCCGCCCCGAGAGTTCAACTGGGTCATCGGCGTCATCCTGCTGCTGCTGACCCTGCTCCTTTCCTTCACCGGGTACCTGCTGCCCTGGGATCAACTGGCCCTGTGGGCGGTCACGGTGGGCACCAACATGATGGGCTACACGCCCGTTTTCGGGAGCCAGATCCAGTATGTGTTGATCGGCGGGGCGACCATCAGCAGTGCCACCTTGTTGCGGTGGTACGTGCTTCATGTGCTGATGTTCCCGTTCGTGATCGTGATTTTCATGGCCGTCCACTTCTGGCGTGTCCGCAAGGACGGCGGCATCTCCGGGCCCCTCTAGGCGGAGGCGACGCATGGCTGAAGTCCCCGAACATCTCCTGAAAAGGGCCGCTGAGCGCAAAGCGGCGCTCGAAGCCCAGAAACAAGCGGCCGGTGGCGGCGATGGTGAGGCCGCGGCCGCTTCTGGCGGGGCAGTGCCCGCTTCTGGCGGGGCAGCGGGCGCCAGTGGCGGGGCAGCGGCCGCCAGTGGCGGGGCTGGGGCGTCCGATGCCGATGTGGCCGCGTCCAACGCCGAAGCCGCGAAGACGGGGAAAATTCCCGCCCACCTGCTGGCCCGCAGTGCCGAGGCCAAGGCCAAGGCGGCTGCGGCCGCCGGAGGTGGCGGCGGGGCCGGCGGGGCCGGCGGGG
>JALYXV010000239.1 GCA_030947025.1 Actinomycetota bacterium
GGTCATGCTGGCCCCGCCCCAGCAACAGGGCGTGACGTTCGAACTGGGTGACGAGCTCACGGTCGGGCGGGCCAGCGGGTGCGGCGTCTCACTTCCCGACGACACCTTCGTCTCCACCCTCCACGCCCGGGTCTTCCGGCGCGACGGCTCCCTGTACGTCGAGGACCTCGGTTCCACCAACGGCACCTTCGTCAACGACCGCCCCGTCACCGGTGCCATCGCCTTTCACCGGGGTGATCGCCTCCAAGTGGGCAAGACCGTGCTTGAGTTGGCCCGGTGACACAGCTCCGGGCGGGATCGGCGACCGACATCGGCCGGGTCAGGACCAGCAACCAGGACCAGCTGCTGGTCACGGCCCAACTGTTCGCGGTGGCCGACGGCATGGGTGGCCATGCCGCGGGCGAAGTGGCGTCGCTCACCGCAGTGGAGGCGCTCCGGGCCACCTACAAGGCGGTGGGGGGGACCGAAGGGCTGGTGTCGGCCGCCCAACAGGCCAACCGTTCCATCTGGGAACAGGCCCAGGGCAACCCCGAATACCACGGCATGGGGACCACGCTCGTCGCCATGGCCCTGGTCAACGAGGACGGCGAGGACCGGCTGGCGATCGTCAACGTGGGCGACTCCCGGGTCTACCTCCTCCGCGACGGCGAGTTGGAGCAACTGACGACCGATCACAGCCTGGTCCAGGAACTGGTCGACGACGGCCAGCTGTCCGAGCTGGAGGCGACGGTCCATCCCCAGCGCCACGTGCTGACCCGGGCCCTCGGAGTCGACTCCGAGGTGAGCGTCGACCTGCTGCAACTCCTGCCCCTCAAGGGCGACCGGCTGCTGCTGTGCAGCGACGGCCTGGTCCGGGAACTGAGCGACGTCCAGGTGGCCAGCATCCTGCGGCGCCTGGCCGATCCCAATGACGCGGCCAAGGAATTGGTGTCGTCGGCCAAGAGCCGGGGTGGCAACGACAACATCACGGTGGTGGTCGTGGATGTGCTCGACGACGGCGACCTGCCCCTGGCCGCGTCCGGGGCACTGGAGTCCGATCCCGGCATCCACATTCCCTCGCCCCTACCGCCCGAACGAGGGGGGGAAAGCGACGCCGGTGGTGGCTCCCGGGCGACCGGGCGTTTTGGCCGCCTCCACCATGACCCCGCTCCCGCCGTTCCGAAGCGCCGGGCAATCACCTTGCGGGTGGTCGGCTTCGTGGTCCTGCTGGTGGCGCTGGTCGGCGGGGCCGGTTACGCCGTGGCCTTGTATGCCCGGGGCAGCTTCTTCGTGGGGCTCAACAACGACCAACTCACCGTCTACCAGGGCCGTCCAGGGGGACTGCTGTGGTTCTCGCCCACCGTCGCCCGCCAAACGCAAGTTCGCACCGGCGACGTCCTCCCGTCCCGTTTGAGCGACTTGAGGACCGGGAAGGAAGAACCATCGCTCGGCCAGGCCCTCGGCTACGTCAGCCGCCTCAAAGCCGAGAAGGCCCAGCTGGCCCAGGCCACCGCCACCCCAGTCCCCACCACCCCGGTCCCCACCACTGTGGCGGTCGCCACCACGCTCCCGCACCCGTGATGCCCGGCGGCCCATGGCGGTGATCGCCGACCCCAGCTACCGGATCCCGGCCCGCCGCCGGACCGAACTGGGGTTGATCGTGCTGGCGGTGATGCTGACCGCGGGGCTGTACGTGCTGGCCAGCCTGGGCAAGGCGGGCTCGCTGCCGGCCAACATCGGCCCCTTTCTCGGCATCGTCTGCGGCCTGCTGCTGCTGGCGCATGTGGGGATGCGGAAGCTGGCACCCTACGCCGATCCGGTCCTGCTGCCCACCGCGGCCCTGCTGAACGGCATCGGGTACGTCTTCATCGCCCGGCTCAACCGCCACCTGGCCGGCCTCCAGGCGCTGTGGACCGCGATCGGCATCGCCGCTTTCCTGATCACCCTGGTCGTGGTCCGCCGGGCCCGGGACCTGGAGCGCTACCGCTACAGCTTCGCCCTGCTCGGCATCGGCCTGCTGCTGTTGCCCCTCGTGCCCGTGATCGGCCAGAACATCAACGGGGCCCGGCTCTGGATCCGGGTGGGCGGCGTCACGTTTCAACCGGGAGAGATGGCCAAGATCTTCCTGGCCGTCTTCTTCGCGTCCTACATGGTCGAGCGGGGTGAGCTGCTGGCCCAGGGCACGTTGAAGGTCGGGCGCTTCCTGCTCATCGACCCCAAGTACATCGCCCCGGTACTGGGCGCCTGGGCCCTTTCACTCATGATCTTCCTGTTCGAGAACGACCTGGGCAGCTCGTTCCTCTTCTTCGCCTTGTTCATCGGCATGCTGTGGGTGGCGACCGGGCGCAATGGTTACCTGGGCCTCGGCGCGGTGCTGTTCGGGGCCGGCTCCACCTTTGCCCTCAAGGTGATCGGTCACGCCAAGTCTCGCCTGGCCACGTGGCGCAACCCGTGGCCGCATTACAACACCACCGGCTACCAGATCGTGCAGGGGTGGTTCGCCATGGCCGCCGGTGGGGTCTTCGGCGACGGGCCTGGCCTGGGCAGCTCGCAGCGCATCCCCGAGGTGGCCACCGACCTCATCTTCGCCGCCATCGCCGAGGAGCTGGGCCTGTTCGGGGCGGCCGCGGTGCTCACCGCCTACCTGTTGATGGTGGGCAGCGGCCTGCGCATCGCGGTGCGCTGCGATCGGCCCTTCGAGAAACTGCTGGCTGCGGGCCTGGCGCTCACCATCGGAGTCCAGAGCTTCGTGATCATCGGTGGGATCACCCGGCTCATCCCCCTCACCGGGATCACGCTGCCCTTCATCAGCTACGGCGGCAGCAGCCTGATCGCCAACTACATCCTGCTGGCTCTGCTGTTGCGGATCAGCAACGACAGCTCCACGCCCGAACGGGCGCCCGCCGCCGATCTGACGGTCGCCTCATGAGGGCGGCGCAGTGAACCGCCAGATCCGCCTGGCCGGAGTGGGCATCATCATCCTGTTCCTGCTGCTGTTCCTGCAGCTCAACTACGTGCAGGTGGTCCGGGCCAGCGGCCTCAACCACAACCACCTGAACACCCGGCTGGCACTGGCCAAGTTCACCACCAAGCGGGGCGACATCATCTCGGCCGACGGAGTGGTCCTGGCCCATTCGCAACCGACGCCGGACTCGCTCAAATGGCTGCGGGCCTACCCCACCAACGACCTGTTCGGCCAGGTGACCGGGTTTTTCTCCTTCACCTACGGCGAGGAGGGCGCCGAGCGCAGCTTCGACGCCGACCTCACCGGCGCCAACAGCCCTTTCCAGCTGCCCAAGAGCCTGAAGGATCTCACCGTCAAGCAGGACCGGAGCCAGACGGTCACGCTCACGCTGTCCAACAAGCTGCAGCAGCTGGCCCGGGATCAACTGGGTAACCGCAAGGGTGCCGTGGTCGCCCTCGACCCCACCACCGGCGCCATCCTGGCCCTGTGGAGCAATCCGTCCTTCGACCCCAACCCGCTGGCTGCCCACGACCAGCAGCAGGTGCGCAACTACTGGCAGGCCCAGAACGCCAACCCGGACCAGCCCCTGCTGGCGGCCAGCTTCCGGCGGCGCTTCTTTCCCGGCTCGACGTTCAAGGTGATCACGTCGTCGGCGGTCTTCGACAAGCGGCCCGACCTGGCGACCAAGGCCTATCCGAACATGCCCGCGCTCCCGCTGCCCCAGACCGGCGGCCAGGTGCTGCGCAACTTCGGGGGCGAGGTGTGCGGCGGGACCCTGCCCGACCTGTTCCGGGTTTCGTGCAACAGCGGCTTCGCGGCCATCGGCCTCGACCTGGGCGCCCAAGCCCTCTCCGACGAGGCCAACAACTTCGGCTTCAACCAGGCGCCACCGCTCGACCTCCCCGAGGTCGCCCAATCGTCTTTCCCGGGCGCCAGCACCTTCGGCCATGACCTTCCGGGCCTGGCCAAGTCGGCCATCGGGCAGCAGAACGTCCAGGCCGTGCCCCTGGGGATGGCCCTGGTCGCCGGGGCCATCGCCAACGGCGGGATGATCATGAAGCCCCACATCCTGGCCCAGGTAGCCAACTCCCAGGGCCAGGTGGTCCGGACCTACCAGCCCTCCGCCTGGCGGACCGCCACCTCACCGGAGACCGCGACCCAGATGACCCAGCTGATGCTTTCGGTCGTCCAGTCGGGCACCGGCACCGCAGCCCAGATCCCCGGGGTGGCGGTGGCGGGCAAGACCGGCACGGCGCAGACGGGCAACAACTCAATCCATGCCTGGTTCGTGTGCTTCGCCCCGGCCACCCAGCCCAAGGTGGCGGTGGCGGTACTGGTCGAGAATCAACCCGCAGGCGGGGAGGCCACCGGAGGCCTCATCGCCGCCCCGATCGCCAAGGCGATGCTGCAGGCCGCCCTGCCCGGCCGCTAGGACGCAACTTGTGAAAGGCTCTCACCGATGACCCAGCCGCCACCCGGGCAGGAACGGCCCGTGGCTCGCGTCTTCAACGACCGCTACGAGTTGGTCCGCCACGTCGCCCGAGGCGGCATGGCCCAGGTCTACCTGGCCAAGGACCTGCTGCTCGACCGGCCTGTGGCCCTGAAGGTCCTGTTCCCGGAACTGTCGGTCGACCGGTCCTTCGTGGAACGCTTCCGCCGGGAGGCGCAGGCGGCCGCCAACCTCTCCCACCCCAACATCGTCTCCATCTACGACTGGGGTGAGGGCGAGCACACCTATTTCATCGTGATGGAGTACGTCAACGGCCGGACCGTGGCCCAGTTGCTGCGCCAGGGACCGCTCGACGCCGACCAGGCGGCCGGACTGGCCGCCGACGTGGCCGCGGCCTTGAGCTTCGCCCACGCTCACGGCGTCATCCACCGCGACATCAAGCCGGCCAACGTACTGATCGACAAGTCGGGCCAGGTCAAGGTGACCGACTTCGGCATCGCCCGGGCCGTGGGCGCCAAGGAGGGCTTGACTCAGACGGGGACCGTCATGGGAACGGCCACCTATTTCTCCCCCGAGCAGGCCCAAGGGCACCCGGTCGACGCCCGCAGCGACGTCTACTCCCTCGGGGTGGTGCTGTACGAGATGGTCACGGGCCGGCCGCCGTTCTCGGGCGACAACCCGGTGGCCATTGCCTACAAGCACGTGCGGGAAGAGCCCGTTGCCCCGACCCGGGTCAACCGGGCCGTGCCGCTGTCGCTGGAAGCCATCATCCTCCAGGCCATCGCCAAGGACCCGGCCGACCGTTACCAGTCGGCCGACGAGATGCGGGCCGACCTGACCCGATACATCCGAGGCAGCGGGGTCCTGGCCCACCCGGTCCGGCCCTCGCCGGGGGCGGCGTTCGCGCCGACCACGGTGCAGGACTCCTACGGGGGCACCCGGGTCATGCCGGCCGAGGCCAGCGTCGCCCGAGCCGGTGGCCC
>JALYXV010000256.1 GCA_030947025.1 Actinomycetota bacterium
ACCTGGAGGGGGGCGACGTGGAGGGGGGCGACGTGGAGGGGGGCGCGTCTTCACCTTCGAGCGGGTACGGGACCCCGCTTGACGGCGGCGAGCTGACGTCGATCTGCTCGATCCTCGTCAAGGCGTCCTCCAGCGCGGCTCGAAGCTGGTGGCGATGCTCGGCGACCCACCGGGTCATGGTGTCCACATCCATCTGGAGCCGTTGCCGGGTCGCTTCCAACTTGGCCAGATCGGCCCGTACCTGCACCATGGCGTCCTCGTGACCGCGCCGAGCCCGTTGCTCCGCCTCACTCACCATCGCCTGCGATCGGCGCTCGGCATCGGCCAGCCCGGATTGGGCCCGGCGCTCGGCCTCGGCCACCAGGCTGTGCGCTCGCTGCTCGGCGTCGCCGACCAAGGATTGCGACTGCTGCTCGGCGCCGGCCACGATGCGCGCCGCCTGCTCGCGTGCCTCTTGCACCGCCAGGTCAGCCGTGCGCTGAGCTAAGAGGAGGGTCCGGCGCAACGCGTCGTCGTTGCCCCCCGCCTCCGTGGCCGCCTGCTCGGCCCGCTGGGCTCGCTCGATCGCCTGGCGCAAACGGTCCTGCAGGACCTCGATGCCCGCCGCCACTCGCTCCAAGAACTGGTCGACGTCCTCGGGGTGATATCCGCGCATCTTCTCGCGGAATTCGACTTCCCGTAGCGTCTTGGGCGAGACGTCCATGGGGCGATGCTAGTTGCCAGCCCGCCCCGGTGGGGGTTGGCACGAAGCGGGCCCCCCCGCCCCGGCCCGGCCGCTACAAGCGGCAGAGGAGTGGGACGATGATGATCTCGAACAGCAACACCACGACCAGGAACGACAGGTCGAACATGCCGGCCGCCGGTATGAGCCGCCGGAATGGGGCCAGCACGGGCTCGGTCACAGCGTTGAGAAACCGGGCCACCGGGATGAACGGGGAGTCGGAGCGGAGAGGAAACCAGCTCATAATGGCCCGGGCGATCAGGATCAGTACGTAGATATTGCCCAGGAGGCACAAAGGGTGACTGCTGAATGTGAACATCGACTAGGAGCGGTACAAGCCGCGCTCCTGAAGCCGCCGCTTCTCTTCGGCTGAAACCTCGACGTTGGACGGCGTCAGGAGAAAAACCTGATCGGCGACCTTGTCCATGCTGGCTCCCAGGGCGTAGGTGACACCGCTGCAAAAGTCGATCATTCGGCGGCCCAACTCCCGGTCGGCGCTCTGGAGGTTGACGATGACCGGTTGCCCGTTCTTGAACCGGTCGCCTATCTCCTGGGCGTCGGCGAACTTGGCCGGCGCCACGACATGCACCTTAGCGTTCTGCACCGGCGAGGGGATGGGCCGGACGCTCGCATTTGAGGTGAGGGGGCGAGAGGTGATCAGGCTCCCACCGCTTCCACTCACCGGTTCGGGTGCGGACTCGCGGGGCAGGGTCCGGATGGCCACCGCGCCGCCTCCCTCTTGGGGTTCGGGCAGGTAGGACCGTGGGCCGGGCCGGCCGACGGCCTGCGGTTCGTCGTAGGCGTCATATTCCTCGTAGTCATCGTCAACCAGACCGAGATACACCATTGCTCGGTGCATGATTCCTGACGCCATCAGTCGCCTCCGTTCACGAGCCTACTGTCGCAGGCGATGCATTTCGGTCACGCGGACCGAAGAGCCCACGGCCGATGCGGACCATCGTCGAGCCCTCTTGGATCGCCACCTCGAGATCGCCAGTCATACCCATCGAGAGCTCGTCCAGACCTAGCTGACGGCCGAGGTCGGCCACCAGGCGGAACACGGGACGGGCCGATTCGGCGGGCCCGGCCGGACCAATCGCCATCAATCCGGCCACGTCAAGGGGGAGCCGCCGAAGTTGGGTCACCAGGTCGGCGGCTTCGTGAGGCACGCAGCCGTGCTTGCTCGCCTCGCCCGTGGCGTTGACCTGCACGAGTAGCCGCGCACCGGGACGACGCCGGGCAATGGCCTCGCCGATGGCGGCCCGGTCGACGCCGTGCCAGCAGTCCACATGGCTGGCCAGGGCCGCCACCTTGTTGCGCTGCACCGGGCCCAGAAAGTGCCAGCGCACGTCGGGGCCGAGGGATCCCGCCTTGGTCAGCAGGTCCTGGGCATAGTTTTCGCCCAGGTTGGTGAGACCGGCCGCGACCGCGGCCC
>JALYXV010000276.1 GCA_030947025.1 Actinomycetota bacterium
GGCCGGGGGCGGGCGCCGGGCCGCCACCTGGGCCGGGCGGCGCAGACGGCGCTGCCGATCGCTACCCGAACCGTATGGCGGAGTAGACGTTCAGCTTCTTCAACTGGTGGTGGGCGTCGATGCGGCGCACCGTTCCCGACTTGGACCGCATCACCAACGACTGGGTGGTCGCCCCCTTGGCGTCGTAATGGACGCCCCGCAGCAGCTCCCCGTCGGTGATCCCGGTGGCCGCGAAAAAGCAGTTGTCGCCCCGCACCAGGTCTTCAGCGGTCAGCACCGCATCCAGGTCGTAACCGGCATCGATCGCGGCCTGACGCTCGCTGTCGTTGCGGGGCCACAGCCGGCCCTGCAACGCGCCGCCCATGCATTTCAAGGCCGCGGCCGCGATCACGCCTTCCGGCGTCCCGCCGATGCCGAGGAGGATGTCCGCGCCCGACTCCGGCCACGCCGTGGAGATGGCGCCCGCCACGTCACCGTCGGGAATCAGCCGGATCCTCGCCCCAGTCGCTCGAACCTCGGCGATGAGCTGCTCGTGTCGGGGCCGGTCGAGGATGACCACGGTGATGTCCTGCACCGATTCCCCTTTGGCCCGGGCGACCGCTTCGAGGTTGGCCGAAGTCGGTTGCGTGATGTCGATGACCGCGGCTGCCTCCGGTCCGACCGCGATCTTCTCCATGTACACACACGGTCCGGGGTCGAACATGGTCCCCCGCTCGCTCACCGCGATCACGGCCAGGGCATTGCCCCGTCCCAGCGCGGTGAGGGTGGTGCCGTCAATCGGGTCGACGGCTACATCGGCCTCCGGCGGGGTCCCGTCGCCGATGCGCTCGCCGTTGAACAGCATCGGGGCCTCGTCCTTCTCGCCCTCCCCGATGATGACGATCCCGTCCATGGGGACGGTGTGAAGGACCACGCGCATGGCGTCGACGGCGGCCCCGTCGGCCCCTTCCTTGTCGCCTCGTCCCATCCATCGGGCCGCGGCCAAGGCGGCGGCTTCGGTAACCCGGACGAGTTCCATTGCCAGGTTGCGGTCCGGTGCTTGAGCTGAGGATCCCAAGGTCATGGCTCGGGAATGTACAAGACCGAGCTAGGTAGTGATGTGCCCGGCCGGTGGTAAATGGGTAGTTTGCTGTCGTGGCAATCACTGTCGAGACCGAGCTGGCCTCGGCGGCCCATGATCTGAGCAGTCCTCAAGCCGTCCCCATTTCGCTCACGCAGCGAGCTGACCAGCTGCTCCGCCATGCCGTTCCGGTGGCCACGGGGCTGGTCGCAGTGGGCGTGATCCTGCGTTTCGTTGCCACCTCGCAGCTGTGGCTGGACGAGGCGCTGAGCGTCAACATCGCCCGGCTGCCTCTCGGGCAGATTCCTGGCGCGCTGCGCCACGACGGCGCCCCTCCGCTGTACTACCTGCTCCTTCACTATTGGATGTTGGCCGTTGGCGACGGGACATTCGCCGTCCGGGCCCTGTCGGGCCTGATCTCGGTCGCCACCCTTCCCGTGGCCTGGGCCGCGGGCATGCGGCTGGGTGGCCGGCGCCTGGCCTGGGCGTCGCTGTTGCTTTTGGCCAGCTCACCCTTCGCCATCAACTACGCCACTGCCACCCGCATGTACTCCCTGATGATCCTGTGGTCGCTGCTCGGCTTCCTGGCCTTGGCCCGGGCGCTGGAGCGGCCCACCAGCAGGCGGTTGGCGGCCGTGGGCGTTCTCACCGCCTTGACGCTGTACACCCATTACTGGGGCATCTACGTGGTCGCGGTGACTGCGCTGTTGCTCCTGTTGCGGGCCCGGCGTGAGGGGTTCAGCGTCATCCGCGCGGCCACCCGGGGCGAAGTCGCAGTCGTCGCCACCAACCAAGCCGCGTCGGCCCGCCCAGCCGCAACCTCCGCAGTGGGCTCCGGGGAAGTCACCCGTCCGGCCAGTTGGTCGTGCTTGGTGGCCATTGGTCTCGGGTCGCTCGCCTTCCTACCGTGGCTGCCCTCCTTTGTCTTTCAGACCTTCCACACCGGCACGCCGTGGTCCAACGCGGCGGGGCTGGGCGACATCCTCACCGTCCTCAGCCAGTACGCGGGCGGAGGTCCGTGGGGGGCGGCCCTGGCCCTGTCGCTGTTCACCTTGGTGCTCCTCGGGGTGTTCGGCGAGTCGATCGACGGCCACCGTGTTCTGGTGAGTCTCAATGTCCGCCGCCAGGCTCGTCCCGTCGCCTTCGTCTTCATGGGGACGCTCATCGTGGCCGTCGGCTGCGGGGCGGTCGCCCAGGCCGCCTTCGTGGGCCGCTACACCGCGGTCGTGTTCCCCCTCTTCATCGTGCTGGCCGCACTGGGCGCCACCGTCTTCGCCAACCGCCGGGTGCTGGCGGCCGTCCTGGCCTGGACGACCGCGGCCGGGCTTATCGTCGGCATCGGCGCCAACCTGTCCCAGCGGACCGAGGCGGGGCGGGTGGCCAGCGTCATCAACAAGGAGGCCAGCCCCAACGACCTGGTGCTGTACTGCCCCGACCAACTGGCTCCAGCCGTCTCCCGGCTCATCACCGCCACGGTGGCGCAATACACCTTCCCGCGGGGCGACTCGCCGCAGCGGATCAACTGGGTGAACTACCGCCAGGCCATCCACGCCACCAGCGTTCAACAATTCGCCGAGCAGATGCTGAGCGCGGCCGCGGGCCATGACATCTGGTTCATCCAGAACCCCAACTACCCGGGCACCGAGCACAAGTGCACCCGGCTCATGGACTGGTTGTCTACCAAGCGCAACAGTCAGGTATGGGTGGCCCCCAATGCGGGCACCTATTCGGAGTACGAGTCGCTCGTTCGATTCCCCTGGTGACCCCGAGGAGGGCACATTTTGAGTAATGCCAACACGGCGTCGGCTGACGACGTCGTGATTGTGGGGGCGGGGCCGGCTGGCCTCACCGCCGCCTACCAGCTGGCCAAAGCCGGCAAGCCGGCGACGGTCCTGGAAGCCGACACCGTTGTCGGAGGGATCAGCCGCTCGGCCGAACGCGATGGCTGGCGCTTCGACATCGGAGGCCACCGTTTCTTCACCAAGGTCCGGGTGGTCGAGGACCTCTGGCATGAAATCCTCCCCGATGAGGACTTCTTGCTGCGGCCCCGGATGAGCCGGATCTACTACCGCGGGAAGTACTACGACTATCCCCTGAAGGCCCGCAACGCTCTCGAGAATCTGGGCCCGCTCGAGGCGATGCGCTGCGTCGGTTCCTATCTGTGGGCCCGGGTCCGGCCACCCAAAGACCAGAGCAATCTCGAAGGATGGGTGGCGGCCCGTTTCGGCTACCGCCTGTACCGGACTTTCTTCAAGACCTATACCGAGAAAGTGTGGGGGGTGCCGGCCACCGAGCTGCAGGCCGACTGGGCTGCCCAGCGGATCAAGAACCTCTCGCTCGCCAAGGCAGTGTGGAATGCGTTGCTCCCCAAGCGCAACCAGAAGGACATCACGTCACTGATCGAGGAATTCCAGTACCCCAAGTACGGCCCCGGAATGATGTGGGAACGCTGTCGCGACAAGGTGGAAGCGGCCGGCACCAAGGTGCTGATGAGTACTTCAGCCAGCAAGATCCGCCACGCCGGCGGAGTTGCCGTCTCGGTCGTGGCCGAGTCGTCTGACGGCACCGAGACGGAGTATCCCTGCAGCGCCGTGATCTCGTCGATGCCCATCACCGCCTTGCTGCGATCCATGGACCCGCCCGTGCCGCCCGAAGTGAAGAAGGCCGCCGACGACCTTCACTATCGCGACTTCCTCACCATCGCCCTGGTTGTGCCCGAAGCGTCCGGGTTCCCGGACAACTGGATCTACATCCACTCGCCCGAGGTCAAGGTGGGCCGGATTCAGAACTTCGGATCCTGGTCCCCCTACCTGGTCAAGGACGGGAAGACCTGTCTTGGGCTCGAGTACTTCGTCTTCGAGGGCGACGAGTACTGGACGATGGGCGACGACGCACTGGTGGAGTTGGGCAAGCGCGAACTCGGCCTGCTCAACCTGGTCGACCCCTCCAAGGTGGAGGCGGGGTACGTGGTGCGGATGCCCAAGGCCTATCCGTATTACGACGCCGATTACAAGGCCAACGTCGACATGCTGCGGACCTGGCTGGCCGAGCATGCGGCCAACGTGTTTCCCGTCGGGCGCAACGGAATGCACAAGTACAACAACCAGGACCACTCCATGTACACCGCCATGCTGACGGTGGAGAACCTGCTCGGCGCCCACCATGACGTTTGGTCCGTCAATGTCGAGGAGGACTACCACGAGGAGAGCAGCCCGGGCGGCCGGGCCCGCGGGGTCGGGGCCGGCAGTGCGGGCGGGGCCGGCAGTGCGGGCGGGGCCAGCAGTGCGGGCGGGGCCACTGGGTCGGGGGGGGACCGGGCGGCGGACCGAACGGGCCGCGACGCTCCCATCCTGCCCAAGCGAGGGTCGTAAACGTCTGGCATCACCGCCGCCATGTGCGGCCGAGGACGAGTCCTGGCCGAGCCCCGGCTGTCGCCCGACGCCCAGTCGGTGGCGTTCGTGGCGACGGCAGGGGGACGAGGGGCGCTGGTTGTCGTCCCGGTGACCGGCGGCCCCGAGACGGTTGTCACCGCCGACCCGCCGCCCCCTCCGACCGCCTCGTACGGCGGCGGCGTCTTCGACTGGACACCCAAGTCGGACTCCCTGGTCTACGTGGGCGCCGACCGGCTGCTCTATCGGCAGCGGGTGGCGGGAGGCTCACCGCGGCTGGTCGTCGGGGATGGCCCGGTGGCGTCGCCGGCGGTGTCCCCCGATGGCAGCAGGGTGGCCTACGTCCGCGATGGGAGGCACGTGGCAGTGGCGTCGCTCGATGACGGCGGACCATGGCCGATCCGTCTGTCCGAGGCTCCAGACTTCGCCTTCGACCCGGCCTGGTCACCTGACGGGCGGGCGGTTGCCTGGCACGAGTGGGATGTTCCGGCCATGCCCTGGGACGACAGCCGCGTCATGCTGGCGTCGTTCGATGATGGCGGAGCGCCCCGAGTGGCCGCGGTGCCGGTCGGTTCGCCCGCCGCGGTGAGCCAACCCCGCTTCTCCCCGGGCGGGACCGTTCTGGCGTTTCTCTGCGATGCGGCCGGCTGGCTCAACCTCTGGCAGGCCCGCCCCGATGGCACGGATGCCATGCCGCTCGTCTCCGAGGGGGCAGAACACGGTGGCCCCTCCTGGGGCCCAGGCCAGCGCAGCTACGCCTGGTCGCCGGATGGCCGGCATCTCGTCTTCTGTCGCAACGAAGCCGGCTTTGGCCGCTTGTGCCTCGTCGCGGTGACCGGTGAGGGCGCGGGGGCAATACGGGACCTCGACCGGGGTGTCTACTGCGGGCTGACCTGGGTCGGCGACCGGATCGCTGGCGTCCGCAGCGGCGCCCGCACGCCTGACCAGGTCGTGGTGCTCGACGTCTCGCCCGAGTCCGGCCTGGCCCCCGCTCCCCGTTCAGCCTCGCCGCGGCGTCGCATCCTGGCCCGGGGCCCGGTCGCTGGGTTCGAGGCCCAGGGGCTGGTCGAGCCGGAACCGGTCACCTGGGAGGGCGAAGCCGTCGCCAATCTGGGAACAACCGTCCACGGTCGCCTCTACCGGGGCGGCGTCGGCGGCGGCGGCGACCTGGCCGGGCTCCTCCTCGTGTGGATCCACGGCGGTCCTACCGGCCAGGACCAGGTGAGGTTCAACGCCCGCGCGGCCTTCTTCTGCGACCGGGGTGCCAGCGTGCTCCAGGTCGACCACCGGGGCACGACCGGCTGGGGCCGGGCCTACGCCCAAGCCCTCCACGGCGGGTGGGGCCGGCTCGACGTCGCCGATGCCGCCGAGGCCATGCGCGCCGCCGCCGCCCAAGGCTGGGGTGACCCCGGCCGCATGGTGCCCATCGGTAGCTCATCGGGCGGTCTGACCGTGCTGCTTCTCCTGGCCACCCACCCCGAACTGTGTGCCGCCGGGGTGGACCTGTACGGTGTCACTGATTTGTTCGACCTGGACGAGACCACGCACCGCTTTGAAGGGCACTATCTCCGTTCCATCGTGGGCGAGCTCCCCGCCGAGGCCAACCGGTACCAGGCGCGCTCGCCGATCAACGTGGCGGGCCGAATCACCTCGCCTCTACTCGTGCTCCACGGCTCGGCCGACAACGTCGTCCCCAAATCCCAGTCCGACTCGTTGGTGGCGGCGGTGCGGGCGGCCGGCGGCACCGTCGAGTACCACGTCTACGACGGTGAGGGCCACGGCTGGAACCGAGCCGAGATCGTCGAGGACGAACTCGAACGCACGTCGGCGTTCCTTCGCCGCTTCGTAATGAGGAGGCGCTGATGGCTACCGGTATCTGGTACTGCCCGTCCTGCGGTTATGAGTTTCACGGCCGAGGCGGCAAGTGCCACAACTGCAAGGAACTTCTGATCGAGTCGCTCCTCGAGGAACTGGCCGTGGGCGAGGCCGACGACGAAGTGGGTTACAACCTCGACGAATGGGAGGATGCGGCCCGCGGTGAGCTCATCGAGGCCCTGAACGCCAACGGTTTCCGGCACCGCTTCGAGGGCGACGAACTCGTCGTGGCGGCCGAGGACGAGGACGATGTCGACAGCCTGATCGCCGGCCTCGGCACAGGCGGCAATCAGGGCGACGCCGCCGACCCCACGCCCGGCCGGGTCCTCACCGCTCTGGCCTCTGCCGCCCGCCGGCTCGAGGTCGACCCCACCGACATGGTCGCCGACGGCGACCTGGCGGAAGCGGCTGCCGGGGTATTTGCCATCGATGCGGTGTGGGGCGTCGACGAGGAAACGTGGGCCGCCATCGGTCGGGTCACCCGTCGGCTCCTAGGGGCCTTGGGCGCCGAGGAGGCCTTGGAGGAGGAGATTGCCGAGAGTTCCACCCTGCTCTCTCGCATGCTGCGAGACCTGGAAGGCAAGGTCCTGGGCTTCGGCCAGCCACCCGAGGACCCCGAGGCCGACGAGGGCGAGGGCGAGGACGAGGGCGAGGTCGAGAGGGCCGGCGGGGCCGAGGACGAGATGGTCTACGAGTTGGATGACTGGCGGCCCGAGGAACGGGCCCAGATCAGCTTGCTGCTCGAGCGGGGCCACATCGGGTACCACTGGGAGGGCAGCGATCTGGTGGTGGCGGCCGCCCACGACGAGGCGGTAGAAGGCGTGCTGGCCGAGGTGAACCGAGCCGGGTCCGATCCGACCGACGAGGCTGACGACGAGACCCGCTACCGGCTGCTGTCCGACCTGTTCGGGGCGGCCGACCGGCTGGCCGGCGACGCCGAGAACGAACAGAAGCAGGGACACCTCGTCGAACTGGCGACCATGATCCAGTCCTGGGCCACGCCGTTCGCGGTCAGCGACGACGAGTGGTGGAAGATCCGCCTTCGGGCCGGCGACCTGGCCGAGTCGATCGGCCAGCAGGCCAGCCGGGCCGTCATCGAGGACGGCGCCACCAATCTCCGGGACCTGCTCCGCAAGTTCGTGTAAGGGGGGAAAAGGCCTGACCGTGGGCCACAGTCCGTCGGTTGGGGCGAAGAGCAGGGCGCGGGCGCGGATGGCGCTTCGACCGGGACCGGTGAAATCGAAGATTCGCCGATCGCAGCCGGCACTTCCAATGGGCGTTGACGCTTACCCGAGATCCCCCATCGTCGTCGCCGCCCCGTAGTTGGCGTTGCCCGCGAATGTGACGGTGTAGCTGCTCGCAAACAGCTCGGCATCCCAAGCGAGCGTGCTCGTGCAGGTAGCCACGCCGTTGCTGCCGGTCACAGCCGAGCACAGTTGCTCGGCGCTGCCGAAGATCCCATCGGTCCAGAATGTTACGGTCTGGCCGGCCAGCAATGCGTTCGTTCCGGTCTGGGTCAGCGTGGCGGAGAATGACCCGCTCGCCTTGCTGGCCGGAGCGCCCATCAGCTGGGTCGCGGCCTGCTGCACGGTTTCGGTGAGAGTGGCCGTTGCCGGCAAGAAGGCGGAATCTCCGGTGTAGATCGCATCGAGGTGGTGGGTGCCGACGGGAAGGGTCAGGTTGAAGGAGGCGAGGCCGCCGTTCAGATGGGCGGAACCGAGGATGGCGGTGCCATCGGCGAGGGTGACGCTTCCGGTCGGGGTGGCACTCGGGCCCGTCAGATGGGACGTAATCGAGATTGTCTGCCCGTAGCTGACGGGATTGGCGGCAGCCACTAAGGACGTGCCGGGCGTGACCAGGGGTGGCGGAGGCGGCGGCGGGTTCACGCCGTCGACCGTGGTGACAGTGACCGCGGCGTTCTGGTCGAGGCAAGGGGTGACCTGTCCGGGGTAGTTGTTGTTATCGCCGCTGTAGGTGGCCCGCCACTTGTAGGTGCCCGTCACCGTGGGCGTGAAGGCGGCCGAGGTGTAGTTCCCGGCGGCACTCACCGGCACGGTGGAAGTGAAGATGGGGGTGCCGGAACAGAACGTGTCTCCCGGCGGGGTCAGCATGAACGTGATGCTGCCGGTCGGTGCGTCGCCGCCCAGGCTGGCGGCGGCGTAGATCGTGCCCGCGGTCGGCGCGTCGGCATGGATGGCGAACCCGGTGTAGCGGGGCAGTACCTTGACGACGGCCGACGGCTGCTCACACGCCGTCGGACCGGCGGGCCCGTTGGCACTGTCGCCGCTGTAGGCCGCTTCCCACCGGTACGTCCCCGCCTGGGACGTGGTGAACGGGGCCGAGTTAACCGACGGGCCACCGACCGGGACGGCTGACGTGAATACTGCCGAGGAGCACGACAGGTCGTCGGGACCGAACAGCTTGAACACCACGGTGCCGGTGGGGCTCGGCCCGCCCATCAAGTTGGCGTTCGCGAAGACCTGCAATCCGACCGTTGTCTCCGCCGACGGGTAGAGGCTCATCTGGGTGGGCGCCAATTGGGAAGCGCCCAAGGCCGGCGTCGCCATCACGCCCAGCCAGGTGGCGGCCGCCCCCACTCCTACGGCCATCCAACGCCTCTTGATTTGCATGATATGGGAGGTCGGACGAAGCCGTCGACACCTTGAGCTGACGCCCACAACGCCCGAAGCGCCTAATCGCGTCGAACCGCCCGACCGATTCATGCCGGCCAAATCCCCGCACGGCTACAGTGGGCGACAATGACAGGGCAGGAGCGAGTCGAGTTGCCCGGCAGCAAACCCCCTCCCGACGCCGATCGCCGGTTGGTTGGCCCGGCCGAATCTGACTCGTCGGTGTCCGTCACTCTTTATCTGCGGGACCGAGCCCCCGGCGAGTCCGACGAGGCCGCGACTCCGATGACGAGGGAGGAGTACGCAGAACGTCATGGCGCGCGTGACGAGGACCTCCGCGCCGTGGAGCGCTTCGCCAAGGAGTACGGCCTTACCATCGAGGAAGTCCACCCAGCGGCTCGGCGCGTCCGGCTTTCGGGCGAGGTCGCCCAAATGAATGTTGCATTTGGGATCCAGTCGCAGATCTACGAGAGCAAGGAAGGGTCCTATCGCTCCCACGACGGGCCGGTCACTCTTCCTCCTGAATTGGCAGGCGCAATCGAGGCCGTCCTAGGCCTCGATACCCGCCCGGTCGCCCGGCAACCCCACTGACGCGTCGTTGCCAAACAGAATTTCCCGCGGATTCCTGCGGGTCCCGGCGCAGGGCGTTTCCCTCTCCCTCCGCTTTTCCTTACGAATCCTGAACAGCTGGCCGTCCGGACTATTCCCCCGGACACGCCGCTTGACAGGCTTCACATTTTGGACGAACCTGCCGACCAACGTACTTTGAGGATCCCAGGAGGGGCGGGACATGCCTAGCGCGTCGCGAGTCGTGGTGCCGGGAACGCAACGACGGCCGATTCCCGGTCATACCGTGATCGGCGCTCCGGACCCGGCGGAGCAGGTCAGCGTGACCGTGTATCTGCGTGAGCGGCACGACAGCCGCGGCCTCGGGTGGGTGTACGAGGCGGCTCGTCGGCCATTGGTGCAACGTGCCCTCTTCCTCGCACGCGGCGTTTTCCGAGGGCGCGACGAAGTGGCGGCCCCCCCGGTGCCGGAGCAGCCCACTCCCTCGGCCGAGCAACCAGATCTGTTCCTGTCGCGAGAGGATTATCTTGCCCAACACGGCGCCCACCCCCACGACGTCTCGAAGATCGAAGAGTTCGCGCAACAGCACGGCCTCCGGCTGGGGCCGGTCCATCTCGGCCAGCGCAGTGTCGTTCTTTCCGGGACTCTCGACGCCCTCAGCAACGCGTTCGGCACGGAGTTGGCGTTGTTCCAGGACCCGGACACCGGATTCAACTACCGCGGGCGCAGTGGCCCGGTAACGGTGCCTGCCCCGCTTGGGGACATAGTTTGCACGGTGTTGGGCCTCGACAACCGTCCGCAGGCCCGACCCAACGTCCGGTTTGGGCCACGGGCCGATGCGCAGCCCGCGGCCAGCGTCAGCTATACCCCTCCCCAAGTCGCCCATCTCTACGACTTTCCCACCAATGTGCCGGGGGAGGGGCAGTGCGTCGGCATCCTCGAACTCGGCGGCGGCTACCAGGCCGCCGACATCCAGGCGTACTTCGCTCAGCTTGGCATTCCCGCTCCGCAAGTGATCGCGGTCGGCGTCGACGGCGGCACTAATTCCCCAGGACAGGACACCGGCGCCGATGGCGAGGTTGCGCTCGACATCGAAGTGGTGGGCGGCGTTGCGCCCGGCGCCAAGATCGTCGTGTACTTCGCCCCGAATACCGCTCAAGGCTTCGTCGATGCCGTATCGCAAGCGACCCATGACGCGGTCAACGCCCCGTCCGTTATCTCCATCAGCTGGGGCGGCGCGGAGTCCAACTGGACACCCGCGGCTATGCAGCAAATGGAGCAGGCGTTCCTGGCCGCCGCGGCCATGGGGGTCACCATTACCGCCGCGTCCGGAGACGATGGGTCGTCGGACCGAGTGAACGACGGCTTGGCTCACGTAGACTTTCCGGCGGCCGCGCCTCACGCTCTGGCTTGCGGCGGCACCAACCTTCAGTCGCAGGGCGGGGTGATCACCACAGAAACCGTCTGGAACAACGGCCCGGGCAACGGGGCGACGGGTGGAGGTGTGAGCACCGTGTTCCCGGTACCCGCTTACCAGCAGAACGCCGGCGTACCGCCCTCGGCCAATCCCGGTGGTGCTGTCGGCCGGGGTGTTCCGGACGTGGCGGGCGACGCTGATCCGACCACCGGCTATGTGATTCGAGTCGGCGGGCAGACGACGGTGATAGGCGGGACAAGCGCCGTCGCTCCCCTGTGGGCCGGACTCATCGCCTGTATGAACCAGGCGTTAGGACATTCTCTCGGTTTCCTCAACCCGCTGCTGTACCAGCAGGGTGCAAGCTCCTTGCACCAAATTGTCAGTGGGAACAACGGCGCCTACAGCGCCCACGCCGGATGGAACGCCTGCACCGGCCTTGGGTCACCCGATGGTGCCCGCCTTCTCCAGACCCTCGGCTCGCCGACGCCGACGCCGACGCCGGCCCCAACGCCGACTCAGGTTCCGACGCCGACCCCGACGCCGACCCCGACCCCGACCCCGACTCCTGTTCCGCCGTCGCCTGGTCCTGTGCCTGGTCCTGTGCCTGGTCCTGTGCCTGGTCCTGCGCCGTCGCCTGTTCCGGGGCCGGTGCCGGCTCCGCCGCCGGGGCCACCCAAGCCGCCGCCGCGATAGCGTCTTGCGATTGGCGGACGTACGAACAGTCGCCCGGTTGATGGACTGGAAGGCATGAGCATTTCGAGTGGCACTACGACAACCGGGCTGACCGACGCATGGCGTTGTTGGGTCGCAACCAACCTGATGTCGGGTGTCGCGGGCAACCAAATCACCGAGATCCTGGCTCGACAGGGGTTCGACCCTGACCAAGCGCGTGACTACATCTCCTCGGTGCAGGCTGACCCCGTCTACACGGCCGGGAAATGGATGTCCGAGCGCTTGTCGAAGCTGGAGTCCTTCCTCGACATCCGACACGATCTTGAGAGCCTGACCCTGGGCGCAACGCTTGAGCGCCGGCGCGATATGGGGACTGACGAGTTCCTTGCCCGCTATTACTCGGCCAACCGTCCCGTTCACCTCGAAGACGTCTGCCCGGACTGGCCAGCGGTCGAACGGTGGACCCCGGAATATCTTCGAATGGTTATCGGCGACGAACTCGTCGAAGTGATGGACGGCCGCGACGATGACCGGCGGTACGAAGTCAATTCGTCGGCCCACAAGCGGCTGATGCCTTTCACGGCATATGTCGACACGGTTCTTGCGACGGAACGGGGCAACAACACGTATCTCGTTGCCAACAATCACCTCCTCGAACGGGAAGCGGCGAGCCCGCTCTGGAGCGATTTCCAAATCGACGAGCGCTACCTTGATCCTAGAGCGCGCATGGGCGCAGTATTCGTGTGGTTTGGGCCCGGCGGCACGATTACCCCGCTTCATCATGACGTCGCCAACATCTTGTTCGCGCAGATCACCGGTCGGAAGCGAGTGACGCTGATCTCACCTCTGCAAAGCCATTGTGTGTACAACGAAGTCGGCGTTTTCAGCGAAGTCGACCCCGACAATCCCAATCTCGGGCGATTTCCTCGGTTTGTGAGAGCCCAGCCAATCCAGTTGGTTCTCGGAGCGGGCGATGCGCTGTTCATTCCCGTGGGATGGTGGCATCATGTGGAGTCCCTCGAGACGAGCATAAGCCTGACCTTCACCAACTTTCGCTTCCCGAACGCCTTTGAGTGGCATCATCCTTCGATCCACCGAGACTGATATACCTGCGCAGCAGGAGTGCCGCCCGAGCCACACGATGAAATTTCTTTTCTCGGTCCGCCCCTATTTCGGGCATTTCCATCCGATGGCGCCATTCGCGGCCAAACTGTCGGAGGAGGGCCACGACGTGGTGTTCGCCACGGCGGACCCTTTCTGTGAACGGGTGGCGGCCGCCGGTTTCCGGGTCGTGAAGGCCGGCCACAGCCCCGCAGGTGCCAACACCTCCGGGTGTCGTTGACGACACTCGACTGAATTACGGCACCTGGGTCACCCGGCTCAAAACAAATGACCTCTTAGCCTTCGCCGGAAATTGGCGCCCTCAGGTCATCGTCCGGGAGCAGACGGATTTCGCCTCGATCCTGGCGGCTGAAGTCCTCCAACTCCCGCACGCAACCATCGGCTTCGCACAGTTCTATCCCCTCGCGCGATGGCCCCATGAGCTCGGCCCAACACTGGAAATCCTGCGCCACGAGTATGGCCTCCGATCCGACCCCTACCTTGACCGGCTCTATCCCTATCTCTACCTGAGCACCGTGCCGCCTTGGTTCGATCGCCCGCGGGATCAACTCGTCCCTACCCTTGTGCCCATCCGCCCGACCAACTATGACTTCGCCGGCCCAGTGGGCATTCCCGACTGGCTCGACCGCCTTCCCGAACGTCCCCTCGTCTACGCCACTCTGGGCACTGTCTACAACAAGCACCGACGATTCTTCTCCGTGGTTGCCGAAGCCCTCGCTCATGAAGACGTAGAGGTCGTCTGTACTGTCGGCCCGGACCAGGAACCAGAACATGTGGTTCCCTGCCCACCCCCGAATATGCATGTCGCGAGGTACATTCCGCACACGCTCTTGTATCCAAGATGCGCGGCGATCATCTCGCACGGGGGATTCAGCACGGTCATTGGCGCTCTCTGTGCCGGAATACCGATGGTCAACGTGCCCCACGGATCGGATCAGCCGGGCAACGCCGATCGTACCGCGGAGCTCGGGGCCGGATTAGTCCTGGCGATGGAGGACTTGGACCCCGATCGGATCCGCGCCGCGGTCACCCAGGTGCTGCACGAACCCGGGTTCCGTGCGGCGGCGGGCGTGTTCCGGGATGCCGTCTTGCAACTGCCTTCAGTCGATCACGGTGCACGGTTGCTCGCCCTCCTGCCCGACCTGGTGGCGACGGAGACCGCCATTGCGTCCTACAGCTCGTCGCTGCTCCGGAGTCACCGGTCCTGGTAGGGTCTATGGCAGGTTGGTTTGCTTGCGCCCGAAGTGTTCGCGAGACTCCTTGGCCACGTAAAGCGGATGACCACGGAGACATTCATAGTCTAGTTCGAGATATTGGGCTGGTTTCGGGCTTGAGTCCCAGTACTCATATTTGATCTGAGCAGAGTCTCCTTCCGTCCGCCCGAAGGCCCCCAGCTCGAGCGTATTACCGTTGAACCGTGTTTCCCATTCGATACGGCGCGCGCTGGCGTGGATGGCGCCGAGGTCCCGTCGCATCAACACGACGAAGATGCCCGGTGGGGGGTCATCTAAAATCGCTCGTAACATGTGTGGACACTGCACGACGACGCCGGCTTGTCGCAGGATGTCTCTCCAGGCGGTCTTGTCGTAGACGGCGAATTCCGCCTCATCGATGTAGCGGTGGCCTGTGTCCTGGGCGATCATTCTGCCCGCGATGGTTGTGCCTGAACGTTGGGGGCCGGTAACGACAATACGCCGATGCACCGTTAGATGCTCGAACACATTCTCCGATCGTAGTGGAGCGGTTGGGATGGGATCCTCTGACTAGGCGGACAGCGCTGGTTGGACGTCGGGGGCGAACTGGCGCTCGTAGAGGCGGGTATAGAGGCCGCCCGCGGAGACCAACTCACTGTGGCGACCACGCTCGACGATGCGGCCGTGATCGAGCACGAGGATGACGTCGGCGGCCAGAACGGTAGAGAGACGGTGGGCGACGACCAGGGATGTGCGGCCCGCGAACAGCGGCACCAAAGCGGCCTGGATCAGCCGTTCCGAAACGCTGTCGAGGTGCGACGTAGCTTCGTCGAGGATAAGGATTCGGGGGTTTTTGAGGATGACGCGGGCGATCGCCAGACGCTGCTTCTCGCCTCCGCTGAGCCGATGGCCGCGCTCGCCGACGAAGGTGTCGTAGCCGTCGGGCAGGGCGGCGACGAAGTCATGGATGAAGGCGGCTCGAGCCGCGGCCTCGATTTCGTCGTCTGAGGCGTCGGGTTTGGCGTAGAGGAGGTTGTCCCTCACGCTGGCGTGGAACAGGAAGGAATCCTGGAAAACCACCCCTATGGCGTCGCCGACGAAGTCGAGAGTCACGTGTCGTAGGTCGTGGCCGTCGATGCGTACCACCCCGTTCTGGGGGTCATAGAAGCGGCACACCAACGAGGTCACTGTCGTCTTGCCCGCCCCGCTCGGGCCCACCAGCGCCACCAGCTGGCCCGGTTCGGTCTCGAAGCTGACCGCCTCGAGTGCCGGGGGCAGATCGGAGCGGTAAGAAAACGTGACGTCGGAGAAACTGACCGCCCCTCGGGGTTGGGCAGGCGTCACCGCGCCGGGCGACTCGACGACCGACGGAACGCGGTCGATTTCCGTGAAGATTCGTTCGAAGAGGGCGAGGGAGCCCGTGACGTTGACCTGCAGGTTGCCGAGGTTGCCGACCGCCACCGCCAGGCGGGGGGTCAGCACGGCCACGAAGGTCACAACCGTCCCCACCGACGCCCCGCCATGGATGACGAGATAGCCGCCGAACAACCAGAACAGGCCGGGGCCGGCGGTGGCCAAGACGCCCATGACCATCTGGAACCAGCGGCCGATGAGACTCTGGCGGATCTCGAGGTCTCGCAGATCCTCGCTCAGGGCTCGCAGCCGTTCCCGTTCCCGAGCCCGGGTGCCGAAGGCCTTCACCAGCATCAGCCCGGAGATGCCGAGCACCTCCTGGGTGTGGACGGAGATCTCGGCCAGCTTCTCCTGGATGGCCTTGCGGGCCCGAAAGATTCGCGTCCCGACCCGCCGGGCCGGAAGAAGGAAGATCGGCATGATGACCATGACGAAGGCGGTCAGCCGCCAGTCGAGCACGGCCATGAACACCAGGGTTGAGACGCCGACAATGACGCTGTCGGCCAGCCCGAACACCGTCTCGCCCACGACGTCCTCGATGCCTGATACATCGTTGGTGACCCGCGACAGCACGTCACCCGTGCGGCGGTCGGTGAAGAACCCGACCGATTGGCCGAGGAGCCGGTCAAAGAGCTGGTTGCGGACGTCGAGCATGATGCCCTCGCTGATCACCGTCCGCAGATAGGACTCGCCCACCCCCACCAGTCCGGCCACCAGCGAGGCCACGACTCCGCCCCCGACCAACACGGCCAGGCGGCCGACGCTGCGGTGGGCGCCGGTGAGCCCGTCGATGAGGGCTTTGGTGACCAGCGCTGGTGCCAGGCCCAACACCGCCCCAGCCACAATGCAGCCGACCACCAGTGCGCCGTTGGCACGGTAGGGGCGGAACGACGCCAGGGCCCTCCGCATGAGCACCCGGCGGACGACCGGAGGCGGCGTGTCGTCACCCCAGTCGACCGCCATGGCGGGCCCGACACAGTACCGTCCCACAGCCGGAGGCTACTTGTTCGTGGACCGGGGACTCAGAGTCCCCCTCGCGTGTTCGGTACAGTCCGAGCGGACGGTCTACCGTCTATCTGTGCTGCTGGCCGAGCTTGAGATCCGCCATTCGCGGGCCATTGCTCCCACCCGGAGGGTAGCGCTCGGTGATCTCTGGCTGCCGACCGAACCGGGGCCCGGGTTTGGGGGCATCCTCCTGGCCGGCATCGTGGCCGGCAACGTCAACCAACTCGAGGACGACCTGCGCGACGAACTCGACGCGCTGGTCGACGATCTCGAACGCGGGGCCAGGATCGCCCAGCCCCGGCTTCGACACCGGTTCCAGACCGACGTGGTCGGCCTCGATCGGAGCCGCCACCGCCTGGTCGGGGTGGGTGAGTCAATGGCGTTGAAGCTCGATGACCACGGCGCCGTACTCCCTCAGGTGTTGGGGGCCGCCTACGCCGCCAGCAAGTTGTCCTATCGCGCTCGGGGCGGCGTGTTTCGGCTGTTGCGCCGGGCTACGCGGTGGCATGCCGGCAATGACGAGCGCCTGATCGGTTACCTCACCGGCGATGAGGCCTCGTTCCGCACCTGGCGGACCGCGGCCCACGATGAGCGGTGGGCGCTCAAGGTGCTCGGATTTAAGCCCGATGCCGACCCGACCCGCTCCGCTGTGCTGGCCATGTTCCGCCGGCTGGTGTTCCATGCCCATCCCGACCACGGCGGGGCGAGCGACCAGGCCAGCGCCCGGATCACCGAACTGACCCAGGCCAAGCGGATCCTCCTGGCGGACGTTTGACGGCTCAGAAATGGTCGGGCCGATCGACCGGTGCGAGCGGATCTCCGTGCGCCGCCCTGCTTGCTCCCGGCGCCGGAGCTGACCGCAACCAATCGGCTTTGGTGGCGATCGACGCGTCCCTCACTGCGGCAGGCGTAATGGTGCGGCGCATGGACTTTCCCTACCGGAAGGCGGGCCGACGGGCGCCTGATCGGGAGCCGGTGCTGGTCGCGGCGGTGCTGGAGGAAGCCCAACGGTTGGCCGCGGCCGCCCAGTGCCCGCCGGCGGCCGTCGCCCTTGGAGGGCGTTCCATGGGTGGCCGCATGTGCTCGATTGCGGTTGCCGAGGGCCAGCCCGCAGCGGCGCTCATCCTGATCAGCTACCCGCTCCATCCCCCGGGACGACCTGAACGCCAGCGGACCGGGCATTTTCCCCGACTGAATGTGCCCTGCCTCTTCGTTTCTGGTACGAGGGACGCCTTTGGAAACCCCGGGGAGCTGACGGCGGCCACGGCCGCCATCCCCGCAGCGGTGACCCATCAATGGATCATTGGCAAGGACCATGGGCTCCGGGGCTGTGACGTCGAGGTGGCCGAGGTGGTGCGGTTGTTCCTCACGGGCCTGAGTCGTCCGGGTTGAGTTCCTCCAGCGGGCGCTTGGCGGTCTCGGGGTAGGCCGTGACGATCAGCACGACCAGCAGTGCCGGCCCGATTGCAAGCACCGCGAAGGCCGGAGCGAAGGTTCCGAAGTGCCCTGACAGGGCGCCCGCCGTTACCAGGCCGACCACACCGCCGGCCGCGTAGGCGGCCGCTACTACGCCGGTCGACCGGCTGCGCTGCCAGGTGGGGAAGAGCTCCGGTCCGTAGACACCGAGGGCGGGGGCGACCCCGTAGGCGAGCAAGCTGTCGGCGATGCCCCACGCCCAGAGCGGCCAACCGCGGGAGAGGTACAGAGCCAGCGTGGTGACAATGCCGCCGCCCGCGCCGACCACCGCCACCAGCCGCCGGCCCCGGAGGTCGGCCAAACGCCCGCCCAGCAGCACGCCAAGGCCGCCGATCGTCCCGCAGATCAGGGAGAACTCGGCGATCCGAGCGGCTGAGAAGGCCCGTTCGGTACGTAGGTACTCGTTTTGGAACTGCCCGGAGGGGGTGACGAACAGCGAGAACAGGAACCCGCCGGTGCACAGCAGCAGCAGACGCCGGGCGTGGCTGCGGTGGGCGGGTGGCCGCTCGGCCGCGAATGCCCGCTGCCAGCGCCAGCTCTCGGGCAGGTGACGGCGGGCCGAGGCCACGAGCGGGAGGAACACCAGGGCCCCGGCGTACGGCCAGCGCCACCCCCGGGTGCCGATACCGGCCACGGGCAAGGCGGCCGTCGCCAGGCCGCCGCCGAAACCGACGGCCATTGTGAGCACGGCCAACGCCCAGGCCCGCGAGCCGGCGGGCATCTCCTCGGCGGTCATGACGCCTACCAGGATCAGGAGGGCGGCGGTCAAGGCCACGGCCAGGATCTGGGTGAGGGCCAGCCAGACGAGGGACGGGGCCAAGGCCCCAAGGGACGTCAGCCCGACCGCTCCGCCGGCACAAGCCAGGATCAGGCGCCGCCGGCCCCGCCGGTCGGCCAGGGCCAGGATACCCAGGGCCAGCACCACGTTGGCCCGTACCGCGCCGAGCGCCACGCCTTGATCGGCACGGGAGGCGCCGAACTCGGCCGCGGCGTAGGTCATGGTAAGGCTGAGGAGCGACCCGACGAAACCGATGACCACGGCGAGGGCGCACACCGTGGCCAACACCTCGGCGGCCCGGCGGTCGAGCCGTTCCGGGGGCGCCCACCACGGCCGGTGCCGCTCGGGGCGCAGACGGCCCAGGGCCCAGCGCAGCGGCAGCCCCAACAGGGCGGAAAAGTAGGGGAGGCCCAAGTGGAATTCGACGGTCTGGGTGACCCTGACGCCGGGCTCGCCGGGTGTTGGCCTCGCGGTCACGGTGCGCCGGTAGTGGCGGAAGGGCCCTTCCTGCTGGGTGAAGGCCCCGTCGCCGGCCGGAGCTTCCAAAACCAGGCCATCGCGGGGCCGCAGCACCGGCGCCACGTCGGTGGCGTGGAACACCGCTTCGGTGGTGACCTTCATCCCAACGGCAGGACGTACCGAGCGATGAGCAGGTTGTCCGCCGCCTGGGCGGCTGGGGGCGGGGGGTGAAACACCTCGGGTGGCGCGTCGGACCGAACGCGGGTGGGGGCGGCGTCCGGGTTCGGCATCGAGCGAGTTTGCCAGTGGTTCACGGCCCGGAGGGTCGCAGCGGCAATACTTGGCGGCCGTGAGCCAGATCGTCGTCCGCCCCAATGGGCCCCTCGAAGGGACCATCCAGATTGGGGGAGCCAAGAACTCCGCCCTGAAGTTGATGGCGGCCAGCCTCCTGGCCGAGGGCGAGTACCACCTCCGGAACGTTCCGGCCATCACCGACGTCGACACCATGGCCGAGTTGCTGACCTGGATGGGCGTGACAGTCACCCGCCCGTCACCCCACGAGGTGATCCTCCGGCGGGGCGCCGAGTGTGGCAACGAGGCGCCCTATGAGCTGGTCGAACGCATGCGGGCGTCGATCGTGGTGCTGGGGCCGTTGCTGGGCCGCACCGGGCGGGCCCGGGTGGCCATGCCCGGCGGCGACGACTTCGGATCCCGGCCGATCGACATGCACCTGGCGGGGCTGGAACAGATGGGCGCCCAGTTCGAGGTCCGGCACGGCTACATCGAGGCGACCGCCGACCAGCTGCTCGGGGCCCGGATCATGCTGGAGTTCCCGAGCGTCGGAGCAACGGAGAACCTGCTGCTGGCCGCGGTCCTGGCCAAAGGGACCACCGTCATCGAGAACGCAGCCCGCGAACCCGAGATCGCCGATCTGGCCGCCCTTCTCAACCGGATGGGCGCCATGATCGTGGGGGCGGGCTCGTCCACGATCACCATCGATGGGGTCGAGGACCTCGAGCCGGCCGACCACACCGTCATCCCTGACCGCATCGAGGCTGCCACCTACCTGGCCGCCGTTGCGCTGGCGGGCGGGGAGATCACCATCGAGGGCGCCCGGCCCGACCACATGGACATGTTCATCCGGAAGCTGGGTGACATGGGGGTGAGGATCGCTCCCAGCAGTAGCGGGCTCTGGGCCCTCGCAACGCGACGGCTCACCGCGGTCGACGTGTCCACGTTGCCCTATCCGGGGATCGCGACCGACTACAAGCCGTTGCTCGTGACCATCCTGAGCGTGGCCGACGGAGTCGCTATCGTGACCGAGAACCTCTTCGCCGGACGCTTCAAGTACATCTCCGAGTTGATCCGTATGGGTGCCGACATCCGCACCGAGGGTCGCCACGCCGTGGTCCGGGGCGTAGAGCGCCTGTCCGGGGCACCGGTACGGGCCAGTGACATCCGGGCCGGTGCGGCCCTGGTCGTCGCTGGCCTGGCGGCCGAGGGCGAGACGGTTGTGGCCGACGCAGAGCACATCGATCGCGGCTACGAGGACCTTCCCGGCCGGCTGCGGTCGCTTGGGGCCCAGGTGTCCCGAGCCGACGGCGCCTTTGACGGAGACTGAAGGCCACGAGGGGGTCGGGGCGAATCCCCGCGGGGGCGATGTGAGCGCCCAGCGGGGCGAGGCCCGTTCCCCTTTGGGCCGCCGGGAGCCAGCCGAGTTGGTCGCGGCCTCGCGGGCGGGCGACCGGTCCGCCACCGCCCGGTTGATCTCACTCATCGAGCGGGGGGGCGACCTGGCGCGCCAGGTGTCCCGGCTCACCTTCCCGGACGGCGGTGGCGCCTACACCGTGGGCATCACCGGCGCCCCGGGGGCGGGGAAGTCGACCCTCAGTGACCGGCTGATCACCGAGTACCGGCGCACGGGTGACGCCATCGGCGTGCTCGCGGTCGACCCCTCATCGCCTTTCAGCGGTGGCGCTCTGCTTGGTGACCGGGTGCGAATGCAGGATCACGCATTGGATGACGCCGTGTTCATCCGCTCGATGGCGTCCCGGGGCCACCTGGGCGGCCTGGCCCTCGCCACCCCCGACGCCATTGGGGTGTTGGCTGCGGCCGGGCTGGCCCTGGTGCTGGTCGAGACGGTCGGGGTGGGTCAGGTCGAGATTGAGGTTGCGGGGGCAACGGACACCACCGTCGTCGTGGTCAACCCCGGATGGGGCGACGCCATCCAGGCCAACAAGGCCGGCCTGCTCGAGGTGGCCGACGTGTTCGTGATCAACAAGGCCGACCGCCCCGGCACCGAGGAGACCCGACGCGATCTCGGCCATATGCTCGACTTGGGGGTCGGCCGGGCGCCCGATGCCTGGCTCCCTCCGATCGTCGTCGCCGTGGCTACGACCGGCCAAGGGGTGAGCGAGGTGTGGGAGGCGGTGGGTCGCCACCGGCGCTTTCTCACCGAGTCGGGCCAGCTGGCCGCCCGCCGAGAGCGGCGCCTGGTCAACCAGCTCCGCCAGGTGTTGATCCGGCGCCTCGAGCTCGACATCGACCGGTTGCAGGACGGCCAGGTGTACCAGGATGTGTGCCGGCAGGTGATCGGCCGCGCCACCGATCCCTACACCGGTGCCGACTCACTCTTGGCCCAGCTCCCCCGTGGGTAGGGTGGGCGGGTGCCCGACCAGTACGTGTCCGTCGACCGACGCCCCGACGGGGTGGCGATAGTTCGCCTTGACCGGCCCAAGGCCAACGCCCTGTCGATGGCGATGCTGGCCCAGCTGGAGGACGCCGCCCGGGAGCTGACCGACGACCCGCCGGGCGCCGTGGTCGTCTGGGGCGGCGAGCGGATTTTCGCCGCGGGCGCCGACATCAGCGAGTTCGGCGGCCCCGAGGAGGCGCGCGTGGTCAATGAGACGTTCCGCCGGGCCCTGGATGCAATAGCGGCCATTCCCCGGGCCGTGATCGCCGCCGTAGCCGGCTACGCCCTGGGCGGAGGCTGCGAGCTGGCGTGCGCCTGTGACCTGCGGGTGGTCGCCCACCGCGCCCGCATGGGCCAGCCCGAGGTCCTCCTTGGTCTCATACCGGGGGCGGGCGGGACGCAGCGCCTGGCTCGCCTGGTCGGGGCCGCCCGGGCCAAGGACTTGGTCCTAACCGGTCGCCAGGTGGACGCTGACGAGGCGTTGCGGATCGGCCTGGCCGACCGGATCTTCCCGGCCGAGGAGTTGTTCATGCGGGCGGTCGAGTTGGCCTCCGGTCTGGCCGCGGGAGCGGTTGTGGCCCAAGGATTGGCCAAGAAGGCGATTGATTCCGGCCTGGACGGGCCGCTGGCCACCGGGCTCGACATCGAGGCCGAACTGTTCGTGCAGGTTTTCGAGACCGAAGATGCCAGGGCCGGCATCGACTCGTTCGTGGCCAACGGCGCGGGCAAGGCCACATTCCGCGGAAGGTAGTTGGCGACGGCCCGCTCGTCGCACGTGGTCGTGGGTATCGCGTAAGGACCACCCACTGGCACTATGACGGGTTGGGGCGCAGTTGGCATCGTCACTGCCCGGGGTGGTTCGGCGCGTACGCCGAGGTAAAAGAACATGCCTTGCATCCGAGCAAGGAATATGCGGCATTGTCTGACAATCGCCATCACGGCGCGGGAGGCCCCCGCCAGCAGTTCGGCGAGACGGTGCCCGGTGACCGGCACATCAATGGCCCAGTCGGACAGTTGACCGAGATTCCTGCGCCAAGCCGAAGCCGGTCAGGAAGGACGAGCCCCAAAAGTCCCATCGTGCCCGAGGGCGGCCACATCGCCCTGAGCCCCGGGTGTCGAGGTGGCCGGCCTCAGGCCCAAGGCCGTGAGCCGTCGTAGTCTCAGGACGTGCCCACGCCGGTCGGTCCCGTACCGAGGGATCCCAATGACCCAGATTTCTGGGATTGGGGCCCACCTGACGATCGGCCGACTGCCCGGCGCCATCCAGCCCGGGCCGTCGTTGCCGTTGTAGTGGTTGCCGCTCTGCTGCTTCTCATCGTGCTCAGCGTGTTCTGAGGGCGATGGTGATTAGGCCCGCCCTATTCTCTGACGTTACCCCTGGCGTTCTGTGGCAGGTTTTGGGTGCGTGAGCCCCTCCAACTGACGCGGAATGCGGCGGGCCCCTAGAAGTCGCCTACCGCCGGGTGGTGGGAACGCCCAGATCTCCCTGCCACGGCCGTAATGGGCGGGAACCGTGGCAGGTTGGCCGTTCTCTGGGGAGTTATCCGGAATGGCGCCGATGAGTCGCCAAGGAACGCTGAACCTGCCACAGAATCGCCGACGCGTGTCCTCCCGTGGGCCAAGGCGGGGGTCGCGGTGACAAGGTGCGGTCAAGCTGGACGGGTCCGATGCCGGCGACGGGCTGTCAGGCCCAGGTGACCCGGCCCATCTCGGCCGGTACCGCCAGGTCGGGATGGCAGGGCACGACGCGCACCGCGATCCCGTACCGGCCCGCCCGCTCACACGTGAAGGCGCCCTGGTACCGATGGTGATCAGGCTTCTGCCCGTCGCTCTGCCCGTCGCTCTGCCCGCTGCTCTGCCGGTCGCTCTGCCCGTCGCTCTTCCCGCGCCCGCCGGGATTCTGGCTGCCACCGGTCCCGTCGGTGACCAACGACAGCCGAACGGTCGAGGTCTCGACCAGCTCGCCGGTCGGCCCGACCTGGCCGTGGAGCAGCTCGACGGACACGTCATCGGGTGTCAGCTGGCCCAGCCGAACCTCGGTTTGGACCTGTCGCGTGGTCCACAGGTCGGCCACCAGACTGGCCGGGTCGTATTGGATCGAATCGAACGCCACTTCGCCCCACAACTCCCCGACCCGCTGCTGCCAGGCGGCCAGGGCCCGGGCCCGGGCGAAATTACTCTCAGTCATGGCGTCGGCCCGCCCGGCGGTGGGCTCGTACATCTCCTGCACATAATCCTTCACCATCCGCGACGCCAACACCTTGGGCCCGAGGGTCTGCAATGAGGACCGGATCCGCCCCACCCATCGCCGGGGAACGGGGCCCTCGAACCGGTCGTAGAACATCGGGATGACCTGGCCCTCGAGGATCTCGAACAGGCTGTCGGCCTCCGCCTTGTCCCGCTGCCCCACGTCCTCGTACGCCTCGGCCGATGAAATGGCCCACCCGTTGGTGCCGTCGAACATCTCGGCCCACCACCCGTCGAGGATCGAGCAGTTCAGGGCCCCGGACAACAGCGCCTTCTCGCCGCTGGTCCCCGACGCCTCCATGGGGCGACGGGGCGTATTCAGCCACACGTCCGACCCCTGGTACAGAATGCGGGCGACCGCGATGTCATAGTCCGGCACGAACGTGATGCGGTGGCGCACCCCGGGGTCCCGGGAGAACTGCACGATCTGGCGGATCATCTCCTTGCCCAGGTCATCGGCGGGATGGGCCTTGCCCGCGAACACCAGCTGAATGGGCCGATCCGGCGACAGCAGCAGGCCCCGGAGGCGGTCGGGCTGGGACAACAGGAGGGTGGCCCGCTTGTACGACGCGAACCGCCGGGCGAAACCGATGGTGAGCAGGCGCGAGTCCAGCACCTCCTTTGTCCAGCTGGCATCGCTCTCGCTGCCCCCCTTCTCCAGCAGCGACCGGTTGAGCCGCTCCCGCACGAAGGCGACCAGCGCCTCGCGACCCTGCTCCCTGACCCGCCACAGCTCGTCGTCACGGACCGCCGCCACCCGGGTCCATTCCGACGCGGCCGCCTCATCCCAGGCGGGGCGCACATGGCGGGTGAGCAGCTCGTTCATGTCCGACGACACCCACGTGCGGGCGTGAACGCCATTGGTCACCGACGAGATCGGGGCGTCCTCACTGTCAATCCCCGGCCAGAGGGCCCGAAACATCTCCCGGCTGACGTGGCCGTGCAGCCTGGACACCCCGTTGGACAGGCCCGCCAGGCGCAGGCCCATGACGGCCATGTTGAACGGGGCGTGGTGCGGCTCGTCAGGAAAGTGCCCGAGCTCCATCAACTGGTCGATGGAGACACCACACTCCTGCGTCCACGCCCAGAAGTAGCGCTCCATCAGCTCCCGGGGGAAACGGTCGATCCCCGCGGGCACCGGTGTATGGGTCGTGAAAATGGTGGCCGCCCGCACCGCCACGATCGCTTCTGCGAAGCTGAGTCCTCCCTTGGTCATGAGGGTGCGGATGCGCTCCAGGCCGAGGAAGCCGGCGTGACCCTCGTTGGTGTGGAACACCTGGGTCACCTCGCCCACCGCGTCGAGGGCGCGGACCCCGCCGATGCCGAGCAGGATTTCCTGGCGGATACGGTGCTCGGTCCCACCGCCGTACAGCCGGTCGGTGACGTTGCGCATCTCGTCGTCGTTGTCGTCCACGTCGGCGTCGAGCAGGTACAGCTTGACCCGCCCGACCTGGGCCAGCCAGATCTGGGCCACCAGGGGCCGGCCCCCCAGGTCCACGGTGACCTTCTTGCCCTCGACCAGGGTCAGGGCCATGGCGTAGGGGTCGAGGACGGGGTAGTGCTCCTCCTGCCAACCGGCCGAGTTGAGCTGCTGGCGAAAGTAACCGTGGCGGTACATCAGTCCGACACCGGCCAACGGCACTCCCAGGCTGGACGCCGCTTTCAGGTGGTCGCCGGCCAGGACGCCGAGGCCGCCTGAGTACTGGGGGAGCGCCTCGGCGATGCCGAACTCAGGCGAGAAGTAGGAGATGGCCCGCAGCCGGCTGGCCGGCCGGTTCTGGAACCATCTCGGGCTGGTCATGTACCTGCTCAGGTCGCTGCGGATCTCGTCCAGGAAACCCATGAACGCCGGGTCCGAAGCCAGCTCTTCCAATCGCTCTCGACTGACCCGACCGAGCATCCGTACCGGGTCGTGGGTGGATTCCTCCCACTGCTGTGGGTCCAGCCAGCGGAAAAGGTCGCGGGTCCTCTCGTCCCACGACCACCGCAGGTTGCACGCCACCGCCTGAAGCGGGGCCAGGGCGGGCGGCAGGCTGGCCCGGACGGTGAAGCTGCGAAGCGCTCTCATTGACTGGGAACCGTAGGCGCGCGCCCCGATGTCAGACCAACGGCGAGAAAGACACCAGCCATGGACACCGCCTGGGCCGAAGCGGGAGTGACCCGGCCGCCTGCCGTCGCTCTGGCATCATGGCTTCGTGACCTGAGCACCCTGAGGGAGGTTGGCCCATGGCCGATGAAGAGATGGAAGAGATGGCAGAGAAGGCGGCGCAGGCGGGGCGGACGGCGGGGATCTTCGCCGGCATGTTTTCGGGGGCCAAGTTGGGCGGCTTGATCATACCCGTGCCCTTCGTCGGCCCGGTCGTGGGGGGCGTGATGGGCGGGGTGGTCGGCAGCGAACTGGGCCAGCGTCTGGGCCGGGCGACGGTGGAAGGCGCCGCCGCGTTCGCCAAGACGATGGCGACCACGGCAGCCAAGTAAACCGGCGGGGCCGCCCCTGGCCCGCCCCCCGTCAGAACCCCTTAGCCTGGGGGCCGTGACCGGACGAATTGTGATCGAGGACCTTCGGCCCCGTACCCCCACCGGTCGGTATCCGGCCAAGGCAGTGGTGGGCGAGCGGGTGCCGGTCGAGGCCGTCATCTTCAAGGACGGGCACGACATCCTGGCCGCCCAGGCCACGCTCACGCCGGCTCAGGCGGGCGGGCAAGAGGGACAACGGGCCGTCTCGGTCCCGATCATCCAGGTCGACGCGGGCAACGACCTGTGGGCCGGAGCGGTCATTCCGTCCATCGTCGGCCCGCACCACATCGTCGTCGCGGCGTGGACCGACCGCCACGCCACCTGGGCCAAGAGGACCAAGGTCAAGCTGGCGGTCGGCCAGGACATCGACGTCGAGATCGCCGAAGGCATCGCCTTGTTCTCCTCCCGAGCAGGCCGGGATGACCCGGCCGTGGACGCGGCCCTGGCGGGATTGAAGGAAGGTTCGGTGACCCTGGCCCTGGCCACCCCGCTCTCCGGGCCCGAGGGCGCTCCCGACCTCACTGCGTCGGAGCCCGTGGGGCTCTGGGTCGACCGGCCCCTGGCCCTGGTGAGCGCCTGGTACGAGCTCTTTCCCCGGTCTTTCGGCGGATTCAAGGGAACCGAGGAGCGGGTTCCGGCGGTGGCGGGTATGGGTTTCGACGTGCTTTACCTTCCCCCCATCCACCCCATCGGCGTGACCGAGCGCAAGGGCCCCGACAACACCCTGGGTGCGAGTATTGACGACCCCGGCAGCCCGTGGGCCATCGGTAGCGCCGAGGGCGGCCATACTGCGATCGACCCGTCCCTGGGGACATTCGACGATTTTTCCCACCTTCTCGAAACGACACGCGACCTCGGCATGGAGGTGGCACTCGACTACGCCCTGCAGTGCTCCCCCGACCACCCGTGGGTCAGCGAGCACCCGGAATGGTTCCACCACCGTCCCGACGGCTCAATCGCCTACGCCGAGAACCCGCCCAAGAAATACCAGGACATCTACCCCATCAACTTCTGGCCCGAAGACGATGCCGACCGCCAGGCCCTCTGGGATGCATGCAAGGGGATCCTGGACTTCTGGGTGGAGAAAGGGGTGGCCGTCTTTCGGGTGGACAATCCTCACACCAAGCCCGTCGCGTTTTGGGAGTGGTTGATCGCGGCGGTGCAAGCGGTGCATCCCGACGTCATCTTCCTGGCCGAGGCCTTCACCAAGCCCCGCATGATGGCCAAGCTGGCCGAGGTCGGGTTCAGCCAGAACTACACCTACTTCACCTGGCGGACCGAGCAGTACGGGCCCGAGGGTCTGAGGGAATACCTCGAGGAACTGGCCGGCGCCAAGGCCGACTTCATGCGCCCCAACTTCTGGCCCAACACGCCCGACATCCTCTCGGGGCCGCTGCGCAACGGCCCCCCGGCCGCGTTCGCCCAGCGGCTGGTGCTGGCCGCCACGATGTCGCCCTGCTGGGGTATGTACAGCGGCTATGAGCTGTACGAAAACGAGCCCGCCTCGCCCAGCAACGAGGAATATCTCCACTCCGAGAAGTACCAGCTGCGCACCCGCGATTTCGACCAGCCCGGCACCTTGATCCCGCTGACCACCGCGGTGAACGCCATTCGCAAGAAGCACCGGGCGCTGCAGCGCCTGCGGGGGATCCAGTTCCACGCCTCCGACAATCCCCAGATCCTGGCCTACTCCAAGATCAGCGACGACGGCCGAGACGTGATGCTGATCGTGGTCAGCCTCGACCCCCACTGGGCCCAGTCGAGCGTGCTGACCCTCGATCTGGCCGCCCTCGGCCTGCCCTCGGACCGCCCGTACACCGCCGCCGACGAGCTCTCGGGCGACTTTTACCAGTGGTTCGGCCCCAACCCGTACGTCCGGCTGGAGCCGTGGGGCCGGGTGGCCCACCTTCTCCACCTGCCCGACGCTCGCCCCCCTGTGGTGGGCTCCTCGGAGGCGGCCGAGGCGGCACCATGATGTCCCGTCGCGGCCAGCCCGTCTCGTCCTTCCAGGGGGACCCACAGTGGTACCGCACCGCCACCTTCTACGAAATCCTGGTGCGGGGGTTCTACGACGCCAACAACGACGGCGCGGGCGACCTGCCCGGCGTCATCGCCAAGCTCGACTACCTCCAGTGGCTCGGCGTCGACTGCCTATGGCTGCTGCCGTTCTACCAGTCGCCCTTGCGCGACGGTGGGTACGACATCAGCGACTTCTTCACCATTTTGCCCGAGTACGGGCAGCTGGCCGACGTGGTGGAGCTGGTGGAGGAGGCCCACAAGCGGGGCATGCGGGTCATCGCCGACCTGGTCATGAACCACACCAGCGACCAGCACCCGTGGTTCCTCGAGTCCCGGCGGGACCGGACCAACCCCAAGGCCGACTGGTACGTCTGGAGTCACGACGACCAGAGGTGGCCCGAAGCCCGGATCATCTTCGTGGACAGCGAGAAGTCCAACTGGGCCTACGACCCGGTGCGGGGCCAGTACTACTGGCACCGGTTCTTCTCCCACCAGCCCGATCTCAACTACGACAACCCCGAAGTGGCCGACGCCATGCTCGACGTGGTCCGGTTCTGGCTCGACCTGGGTCTCGACGGCTTCCGGCTGGACGCGGTTCCCTATCTCTTCGAGCGGGACGGCACCAACGGCGAAAACCTCCCGGAGACCCATGAGTACCTGAAGCGGCTCCGCAAGGAGGTCGACAACGACTTCCCTGGCCGGGTGCTCCTGGCTGAGGCCAACCAGTGGCCCGAGGACGTGGTCGACTACTTCGGTGACGGCGACGAGTGCCACATGTGCTTTCACTTCCCCGTCATGCCCCGGCTGTTCATGGCCATTCGGCGCGAGCAGCGCTACCCGGTGACGGAGATCCTGGGCCGGACGCCGCCGATTCCCGAGAGCTGTCAGTGGGGGATCTTCCTGCGCAACCACGACGAGCTCACCTTGGAGATGGTCACCGACGACGAGCGGGACTACATGTACTCCGAGTACGCCAAGGACCCTCGCATGAAGCGCAACATCGGCATCGCTCGTCGGTTGCGGCCGCTGGTCGACAATGACCGGCGGGTGGCCGAGTTGCTCCACGCCCTGCTGTTCAGCCTTCCCGGCTCGCCCATCCTGTACTACGGCGACGAGATCGGGATGGGGGACAACATCTATCTGGGCGATCGCGACAGCGTTCGGACCCCCATGCAGTGGTCGCCCGACCGTAACGCCGGCTTCAGCCGGGCCGACTTCGCCCAGCTGTACCTGCCCCCTCTCATGGACCCGGTGTACGGCTACCAGGCGTGCAACGTCGAGGCCCAGATGCGCGACGGCAGCTCCATGCTGCACTGGACCAAGCGGATGCTGGAGGTGCGCAAGCGCCATCCCGTGTTCGGCACCGGGAGCTTCGAGGTCATCTCGACCGAGAACCCCTCGGTCCTCGCCTACGTGCGGACCACGAGCGACGATTGGAGCGAGGGGGACACCGTGCTCGGCGTGTTCAACCTGTCCCGCCTGGCCCAGCCGGCCGAGTTGCCGCTGCAGCAGTACCGGGGGGCGACGCCGATCGAGCTGCTGGGCCGGGTGCCCTTCCCCAGGATCGGTGACCTGCCCTACTTCGTGACCCTGGCCCCGTACAGCTTCTACTGGTTCCAACTGGTGGACCAGTGAGTAGCCCGTCAACCGGCGTCGCCCTCCCCGAAGGCGTCCTGTCCCTGGTGGCGGGCTACCTCGGTCGCCAGCGGTGGTTCAGCGGCGAACAGGCGCCCGATCCGACCGCCCTGCGAGTGGTTGACGCCGACCAGCTGGCCAGGGCGAACGGCGGTTCCAGCCGTCTGCTCTGGGCCATCGTGGCCGTCCGGTCTGACGCTCCTGACACTCCTGGCGCCTCTGACGACGGCGCAGCCGAAATCCGCTACCAGTTGCTGATCGGCGAGCGGCCCAACGGGGAGCCGGCCGAGTTCCTCAACGGCCACGAGCCCTCGGTCCTGGGCTCGGTGGGCGACCGCTACTACTACGACGCCACGGTCGACCCAGTCTTGGCCCTGGCGTGGCTCAATGTGATCACCGACGGTTCGGTGACGGCGGAATGGGTCCGTCCGGTCAACGTTGAGCAGTCCAACACCTCGCTGGTGTTCGACAACCGGCTCATCGCCAAGATGTTCCGGCGGCTGCTCGACGGTCCCAATCCCGATGTCGAGGTGACCGAGGCGCTGGCCCGGGTGGGCTTCAGCCACGTGGCCCAGCCGGCCGCGGTGTGGCGGAAGGACGGCACCGACCTGGCGTTCGTCCAGCAGTTCCTGGCGGGGGGGACCGAGGGGTGGGCGCTGGCGCTCACCTCGCTGCGCGATCTGTATTCGTACCGGCCCGACGACCCCGCCGACGCGGGCGGAGACTTTGCCCACGAAGCCTGCCGGCTGGGCCATATGACCGCCGAGATGCACCTCGCCATGGCCGAGGCGTTCGGTATCGACCTGGAGCAGTTCCCCGCCGCCGGCTGGCCCGCGGTGGTGGCCGAGATCGAGAACGGCCTGCGCGCCCAGTTGGGAGAGGGCTTTTCCGGCCCGGCTGAGCAGATCCTCGATCGCCTGCGGGCCGTTTCAGATCCCGGGCCCGCTATCCGGGTGCATGGTGATTATCACCTGGGGCAGGTGATGCGGACCGACGACGGCTGGTTCGTGCTCGACTTCGAAGGTGAGCCTGCCCGCGACATGTCCGAGCGGCTGGCGTTCAGGTCGCCGTTCAAGGACGTGACCGGCATGCTGCGCTCGTTCCACTACGCCGCCCACTTCGCCCTGCTCGAGCAGGAGGAGCACGTGCAGGAGGAGCTGGGGGCGCTGGCGGACTGGTGGGAGAGTCACAACCGCCAGGCCTTCCTCGACGGGTACTTCGCTACGCCCGGCATCGCCGCCTTGCTCCCCGACCAGCGGGAGGTGGGCGAAGTGGTGTCACTGGCGTTCGAGTTGCAGAAGGCGGTCTACGAGCTGGCCTACGAGCGGGCCTACCGTCCCGACTGGATCCCCATCCCGTCGGCTGCCATCGGGCGCATGCTGGCGGGGTCATATCGCGGCCTGAACGGGTAGAGACCGACTATGGCTGACTCCATCTATGGCTGACTCCATCGATCAGATCGCGCCCGCGGGCAGGGTGACGGCACCGGCGGCGACGACCGCACCGGACTTGGAGCTCGAGCTCATCGTGGCGGGCGAGCACAGTGACCCCCACCGGCTGCTGGGCCTCCACCACGACACGGTCCGGGCCTACCGGCCCGAGGCCCTGGCCATGCGGGTCGTGCCGGTCGAGGTCGGGGGCGGCCCCGCCCCGGCCGGCCCCGCCC
>JALYXV010000250.1 GCA_030947025.1 Actinomycetota bacterium
GCGCAACCTCGGCCCATCCGCCGCGCAACCGCAGCCCATCCGCCGCGCAACCGCGGCCCATCCGCCGCGCAACCGCGGCCCAATCGCCCCCAATCGCCCCCATCCGCCCCCAATCGCCCGACGATCGGGGCAACGCGCCGGAAGCCTCGCTCGGCATGGAAGAATGGTCCAACGTGAACGCTGGCGCGGACACCGACGAGCATCCGCGTGAGGCGTGTGGCGTATTCGGCGTCTACGCCCCCGGGCAGTCCGTGGCCCACCTGACCTACGACGGCCTCTACGCTCTCCAGCACCGCGGCCAGGAGTCAGCCGGCATGGCCGTGGCCGACGGCGTCGACATCGTGGTCATCAAGGACATGGGCCTGGTCACCAACGTGTTCAACGAGTACAAGCTGGCCAGCCTGCAGGGCCACGTAGCGGCCGGCCACACCCGCTATTCCACCTCCGGTTCCAGTACCTGGCACAACGCCCAGCCGGTCTACCGCTCGCTCGACGCCACCGGTTTCGCCCTGGGCCACAACGGCAACCTCACCAATACCGAGGCGCTGGCGGCTGAGGCGGGAATGTTGCCCGGCGTGGTGGGCAGCGACAGTGACCTAATTGCCGAACTCCTGGCCAACCACCTCGAGGGTCATCCCGAAGCCGACCTCGTCGATGCCCTCCGCGGCGTCCTCCCCACCCTGGCGGGGGCATTTTCCCTGGTCCTTATCGACCACAACCGCCTGATCGGCGTCCGGGACCCCAACGGGTTCCGGCCGCTCTGCCTCGGCCGCCTGGGCGAACGCGGGTGGGTCCTGGCCTCGGAGTCGCCCGCCCTCGACGTGATCGGCGCCACGTTCGTCCGGGAACTCGACCCAGGCGAGATGCTGGTCATCGACGGCGACGAGCACGAGTCGCTGGCGCCCTTCCCGGCCGAGCGGATCGATCCGAAGCTGTGCATCTTCGAGTTCGTGTACCTGGCCCGGCCCGACAGCCGCCTGTACGGCGCCGAACTGCACGGGGTCCGGCGCCGCATGGGCGAACTGCTGGCTGCCACCGCGCCCGTGGAGGCCGACATGGTCATGGGTGTCCCGGACTCGGCCATTCCCGCGGCCGAGGGGTACGCCCAGGCCAGCGGCATCCCCTACGGCCAGGGCCTGGTCAAGAACCGCTACATCGGCCGCACCTTCATCGCCCCCGACCAGCGGGAACGGGACCAGGGAGTGCGGCGCAAGCTCAACCCGCTCCGCGACACCATCGCGGGCAAGCGCCTGGTCGTCGTCGACGACTCCATCGTGCGGGGAACGACCACCCGTGCGGTCGTGCGCATGCTGCGGGAAGTGGGCGCCGTGGAGGTCCACCTGCGCATCTCCTCACCGCCGTACCGCTGGCCGTGCTTCTACGGGCTCGACACGGGCACGAGGGGCGAGCTCATCGCCGCCGGCCTGTCCGTGGACGAGGTCCGGGACTACGTGGGCGCGGACAGCCTGGCCTATCTCAGCCTCGACGCCCTGGAGCGGTCGATCGGCGTGCCCGGGGCGGGGTTCTGCAACGCCTGCCTGACCGGGGACTACCCCGTCGATGTGCCCGTGACGCTGTCCAAAGGCGTGCTCGAACCTACCAGTGTCTGAAAATCCCGGGGGGAAAATGGGGCCCGGTGGTTTGACGTACGCCGCGGCCGGCGTCGACATCGCCGCGGGGGAGCAGGCCGTCGAATCCATGAAGGACCTGGTCAGGTCGACGTACCGCCCTGAGGTGATGGGTGACATCGGCGGGTTTGGCGGGCTGTTCCGGGTCCCCGCCGGCTACCGGTCACCGGTTCTCGTGGCCGCGACCGACGGGGTGGGCACCAAGCTGGCGGTAGCCCAGGCGGTCGGGCGGCTGGACACGGTCGGCATCGATCTGGTCGCCATGTGCGTCGACGACCTGGTGTGCCAGGGGGCGTCGCCGTTGTTCTTCCTGGACTACCAGGCCCACGGTGACCTTTCGCCCGCCGTGGTCATCGAGCTGATGAAGGGCATCGCTTCGGGATGCCGCCAGGCCGGTTGCGCCATCCTCGGGGGTGAGCTGGCTGCTCACCCCGGGGTCCTGGGGCCGGGGGAGTTCGACCTGGTCGGGTTCGCCGTGGGGATCGTCGAGGCGGACCAGGTGCTCGACGGTTCCTCGGTTGCGGCTGGGGATGTCCTGGTGGGTTTGCTGTCGCCTGGGCTGCGCAGCAACGGGTACTCGTTGGCCCGTCGGGCGTTGCTTGATGTCGGTGGGCGGGGTTTGGATTCGCCCGCGTGGCCGGGCGCGGCGCGGTCGCTGGGGGAGGAACTACTGGAGCCGTCGGTGATCTACGCGCCCGCGGTCGTGGGGCTGCTCGAGGTGCTCGGACCGGCGGTCCATGCGGTGGCCCACATCACCGGTGGGGGATTGGGAGGCAACCTTCCCCGAGTGCTCCGGCCTGGCCTCGAGGCGGTGGTCCGGCGGGGGAGCTGGCCGGTGCCGCGGATCTTTGCTGAGGTCCAGCGGACCGGGGCGGTGAGCGACGACGAGATGGGCCGGGTGTTCAACCTCGGCCTCGGCATGGTCGCGGCGGTGGCACCCGACCGGGCCGACGAGGCGGTAGCGGTGTTGACACGGGCCGGCGTCGATGTCGCTCTGATCGGCGAGGTCGTAACCGGGGATCCGCATCGATCGGGCGTGACGCTCGTCTGATCTCGCATTTCCGCCCCGCTCCCGATTGTGGCGTACCGTCGATCGCCGTGGCGTTGGTGCTTATCGTTCTTGATGAACCTGACACTTTGCTGATGGTGCGCCATGCCTTGGAAACCTGGGGCCATCAGGCCGTGCTGGCCGCCGATGCCGACACCGCGTTGGAGCGTTTGGCTGCCTTACCGATCGACGTAGTGCTCCTCGACGTCATGATGCCGGTGCGAGACGGCTGGACGGTGCTCGAAGCGCTCGGCGCCCCATCCCGCCCGCCCGTCATCGTGCTCTCCGGTCGTGCCGGCACTGCTGATCTGAAGCGGGCGCAGCGGCGGGGCGCCGTCGACGCGCTGGCCGCTCCATATACCCCCCAGGAACTGAACCAGGCGGTGGCTTCCGCCTTGGTCGGTCGAGACGTTTCTTGAGGCGGCGGGTGGTGGCCGGGCGGTAGGCGGCGGGCGGTAGGCAAGGCGTCAGGCGGCGGGCGGTGCCGGGCGTCAGGGTCGGCGGCGGGCCGTGCCGTCAAAGGTTCGGACGCCGGGGGAGCCGAGGCGGGCTCCGGCCAGCCGCTCTTCGGCCATGGCCTCGGCCACCTCGTTGGTGGGCACGCCCCGTTCCTCACTGGCGTTCAGAACCCACCGCGTCGTGGCGTAGATACCGCTCACCTTGGCGTACGCCCGCTCCTGGTCATAGCCGGCCAACTCTTCGGCGATGTTGATCACGCCGCCCGAGTTGACCACGAAGTCGGGGGCGTAGACGATCCCCCGGTCGACCAGTCGGCACCCGTCATCGGCCGTCGCCAGTTGATTGTTGGCCGAGCCCGCCACGCCCCGGCAGTTGAGCTCGGGGATGGTCGTCTCGTTGAGCGTGCCGCCCAGGGCACAGGGCGAGAGGATGTCGCATTCGACCAGGTGCGATTCGTCGACCGGGACGGCCGCCACGCCGTGTTCGGCGACCATCCGGGCGACGGCCGAGTCGTCAACGTCCGCCACGGTCACCTTGACTCCCTCGTCGACCAGAAGGCCGACCAGGTGGGATCCCACCTTGCCCACGCCGCATACCACCACCCGGCACCCGGCCAGGTCATCAGTCGTGTCGAGTGTCTGGCGGAGCGCCTTCATGGCCCACCACAGCCCGTAGGCCGTGGCGGCCGAGGGATCCCCCGAACCGCCGCGGGCGCTGGCGATGCCGCTCACGTTGGGTGTCTGGGTGAAGATCACGTCCATGTCCGCCTCGGTCGTGCCCACGTCCTCGGCGGTGATGTAGCGACCGCTCAGCGAATCGATGAAACGTCCGTACGACCGAAGCAGAGCCTCGGACTTGTCCACCGCCGGGTCGCCCAGGATTACGGCCTTGCCCCCGCCCAGGTCGAGCCCGGCGACCGCCGACTTGTAGGTCATGCCCCGCGCCAAGCGCAGCACGTCCTCCATCGCCTGGTCCTCGGACCGGTACGGGTAGAAGCGGGTTCCGCCCAGCGCCGGTCCGAGCACCGTGGAGTGGATGGCGATGACGGCCCGCAGACCAACCGCTGGGTCATGGCAAACGACGATTTGCTCATATTCGTCGCGGATCCGGTCGAAAAGATACACGGGAGGAGCAGCCTAGGCGTCCGACCTGGGCATCCTCCCGACGCAAGGGACCACCTCGAACGGGTAACTAGTCACAATTGGTACCGAAATATGACCCGATCGGGCCATGTACGCAGTGGAGTTCTTGTTTTACCTTTTGAACCAATAAGCAGAACCTAAGGAGCAACTGACATGGCAGACCAGCTGCAGGCCGACGCCTTGCTTACCCCCGCAGAAGTGGCAGCACTCTTCCGCGTCAATCCCAAGACCGTTACGCGGTGGGCCCGGGCAGGCAAGATCACCGCAATCCGCACCCTTGGTGGTCATCGGCGCTTCCGCGCGTCGGAGATCCGCCGGTGCCTCGAGCAGATGGAGCACACCGAGGGGTAGCGCCTAGGGGGCGGGCGCCGCCGTCCAGCGGCCGGAGAATCCCGGCCGGTGGACGGGGGGGGGAAATTCCTGGGAGGGTGTCGATTTGCCGGCCTGCGATCGTCGGTAAGGCGACCCCAACAGGAAGGAACCGTCAAATGAAGTACATGTTGCTCATCTACAGCGATCCCGATGCCTACGCCGATCCGGCCGCCGGCCAGAAGGTAATGGGCGAGTACATGGCGTTCACCGAGTCGATCGTCGAGTCGGGTGAGTTTGTTTCGGGCGACCCCCTGCAGGGCACCGACACGGCCACGTGCGTGCGCCTGCGGGACGGCCAGCTCTCGACCACCGATGGACCGTTCGTCGAGACCAAGGAGGTTCTCGGCGGCTACTACGTCGTCGACGTCAAGGACCTCGACCGGGCGATCGAGCTGGCATCGCAGATCCCGGATTCGCGAACGGGCGCGATCGAGGTGCGTCCGGTTATGGACATCCCCGGGTAGAAGCCCATCCCAGTCCCCGGCGAGGCGAGCGGCGGCGGCGGCGTGTTCACGTGACCGACTCACCCGACTCACCCGACTCACCCGACTCACCCGCCCCGGCCGCGGGGTCGCGCTCCGTCGATGATCTGTTTCGGCGCGAGACGGGGCAGGTTCTCGCCACTTTGATCCGCGTCCTCGGCGACTTCGATCTCGCCGAGGACGCGCTCCAAGAAGCGATGCTGGCAGCCGTCCGCTCATGGCCCAGCAACGGGGTGCCTGACCGCCCCGGGGCGTGGCTGCTGACGACAGCACGGCGCAAGGCCATCGACCGGCTGCGCCGTGAGGCGCAACGAGACCAGAAACATCGCGCCGCCCATGTGCTGCTCGACGCAGCCGAGGCTTCCGAGGAGGTGGCGATGAGCGCGATCGCCGATGACCGGCTGAGACTCATCTTCACCTGCTGCCACCCGGCGCTGGCGACCGACGCCCAGGTGGCCTTAACCTTGAGGACCCTGGGCGGCCTCACCACGACCGAGATCGCCCGGGCCTTCCTGGTTTCTGAGGCGACCATGGCCCAGCGGTTGGTGCGGGCCAAGAAGAAGATCAAGGGGGCCCGCATCCCCTACCGGGTTCCACCCGACCATGCCCTGCCCGAGCGTCTGCCGCCGGTCCTGGCTGTCTTGTACCTGATCTTCAACGAGGGCTTCGCCGCCACCGCGGGCGACGTGCTCATCCGTCGGGAGCTGTGCGCCGAGGCCATACGGCTGACCCGCCTGCTGGGGCGAGCTCATGCCCGACGAGCCTGAGGTGATGGGCCTGTTGGCGCTGATGCTGCTCCACGACGCCCGACGTCTGGCCCGGGTCGATGCCCGCGGCGACCTGATCCTGCTGGCCGACCAGGACCGAGCACGTTGGAATCACGAGGAGATCGCCGAGGGTGTCAACCTGCTCGAGCGGGCGCTGCGCCGCCGCGCCATAGACCGGCGACCGGGTCGGTATCAGTTGCAGGCCGCCATCGCGGCCCTGCACGACGAGGCGGTCACGCCGGACGCGACCGACTGGCTACAGATCGAGGCGCTCTACCAGGAGTTGGCGCGGGTGGCCCCTTCACCAGTGATCGAACTCAACCGGGCCGTGGCGGTGGCCATGGCTCACGGCCCCGAGTACGGCCTGGCCCGCCTCGACACCCTGGCGGACAGCGCGCTGCTCGACTCCAACCACCTCTTCCATGCCGCACGGGCCGACCTGTTGAGCCGGTTGGGCCGGCTGGAGGAAGCGCGGGCGAGCTACCAGCGGGCGACCGCGGTGGCCACTACCGCGGCGGAACAGCGGTTTCTGAAGCGCCGCCTGGACGGCCTACGGCCCGGTCGGCTCTCAGCTGATTCTTAGCAAAGAGTGACGTCGTTCCCAGGTGCCTTTGAACCGGGCGTACCACTGTGGGTTGTCGTTCTGAGAAAGGGAACCACCATGCGCAAGTCCATCATCGCCGCTGCCGCCGCCGCTACCGCACTTGTGACAGGAGGCGCCGCCGGCGCGGCGTTGGCCGGGCCCTCACTGGCGAACGCCCAGACGACTCCGAGCACGCAGGCACCGAGCACGCAGGCACCGACACCCGGGGCACCGACACCCGGGGCACCGGTGGCGCCCCGCCACGAGGGCGGCCGGAACGAGGCGGTCAGCGACCTGTCGATCGCGGCCAAGGCCATAGGGATCCCCGAGGCCGATCTCAGCACCGCCCTCGCATCGGGCCAGTCCCTGGCTGCCGTGGCCAAGGCCCACAGCGTCGACCCTCAGAAGGTGATCGATGCACTGGTGGCTGACGCCCGCAGCGAGTTGGCCGCCGCGGTCAGCGGCGGCAAGTTGACCCAG
>JALYXV010000334.1 GCA_030947025.1 Actinomycetota bacterium
GGGCGGCGGATGCGGGAGCGGCGGCCGGGGTCGGAGCCGGGGCGTGCGCCGTGGGGACGGGAGCGGGGCGGGGAGCCGGGGCGGCCGCCACCAGTCCGACCGTCCGGCGAACCCGGCACAGCGTGCCGTGGGCGGGAACGACGTCGTCGAGCCGCCCCGTCCGCAGATCGTCGATCAAGGAGTCGAACTTGGCCGGTGTCACGTCCCCGAAGAACCGCCAGTTGGCGGTCAGGCAGGGGGCGTTGCCGCACAGGGCGATGCATTCCACTTCCTCGACCGTGAACACGCCGTCGGTCGTGGTGCCCCCGGCGTTCACGCCCAGGGTCTGTTCGACGTGTTCGAGCAGCTCGTACGCCCCATTCAAGAGGCAAGCGATATTGGTGCAGATCGACAGGAGGTACTTGCCCACCGGCTCGGTGAAGAGCATGTCGTAGAACGTGGCAGTGCCCCGGACCTCGGCCGCAGTCAGCCCGATCAACTCGCCGATGTGGCTCATGGCCTCACCGGTGAGGTAACCGTCTTGTTCCTGGGCCAGGTGCAGGACCGGAATGAGAGCCGAGCGCGCCTCCGGATACAACGCGATGAGTTCACGTGCCCTCTGCGCGTTCTCAGGCGTCAATCGAGCCATTCTCAACGAGATCCTTGCCGAATCGACATGTCATGGTCCAACCCTGGTAGAGGGATCAGCGGGGGGACGGCGCTTCTTTGAACTGGACAGGAATGCGGCCGACGGCGTAGTCCTTTCGCAGGGGGTAGCCCTCCCAGTCCTCTGGCATCAGGATCCTGGTGAGGTCGGGGTGACCGTCGAACCGGATGCCGAACATGTCGTAGACCTCCCGCTCGGGGGCCTCGGTGCCTGGCCATAGGAAGAACAGTGTTGGGATGGCGGCGTCCGCCTCCGGCACCTGGGCCCGGACCCGGATCCGCTCGCGGGTAGCGATGGAGGCCAGATTGACGACGACCTCGAAACGCTCCGGCGTAACCGGGGCAGGCACGGCTCGGCCCATGTGGGCGAGATAGTCGACGCCGCAGACATCGGCGCACATGTCGTAGCCGTCCGCCTTCAAGGCGGTCAGCAACTGGATGTAGCCCTCGCGGTTGCAGTGCACGACGGTCTGTCCGTGCGAGCCCGTGACCGGCCAGCCGTGCATCTGGGCCGGCTCGGGTGCAGGCGCGACTGTGTCGGCATCTGACGTCGGGTCGGTCATGACGCCTCGATGGCCGCGACCGGCCGCCGGGTGATCTCGCCTCGGCGCACCTTCTCATGAAGGGTCACGATGGAGTGGATCAGGGTTTCCGGGCCGGGCGGGCAGCCGGGGGCGTACACATCGACGGGGACGATCTGGTCGACGCCCTGCACGATGGCGTAGTTGTTGAACATCCCGCCGGTTGACGCGCACACACCCATGGAGATGACCCACTTGGGCTCCATCATCTGGTCGTACACGTTGCGCAGGACCGGCGCCATCTTCTGACTCACCCGTCCGGCCACGATCATCAGGTCGGCCTGGCGGGGTGAGGCCCGGAAGACCTCCATGCCGAAACGGGCCAGGTCGAAATTGGCCGCACCTGTGGACATCATCTCGATGGCGCAACAGGCCAGGCCGAAGGTGGCAGGCCACATCGAGTTGCGGCGAGCCCACTTGACCATGTCCTCCAGCCGGCCGGTCAGGAAGTTGTGATTGAGATCCTCGAGGCCCATGTCGGCGTCAGTGTCCTGTGCCCGCGGGTACCCGCTCTGGTTCGGGCTGCCCGTCGGGTGTCCCGGGTGTCTCGTGCGTCTCGGTAGGCGGTTCGGTAGGCGGTTCGGTGGGCGTCCCTTCCATCGGCTCGAGCCCGGCCAGCAACGCCTCGGGGCGGGGAACCCGGCGGATGCTGGCGGTGGTGGTGTAGGCCCGGATGACGGTCTCGGCCGGGGCCAACCGCTTGACCGGACCCCAGTCGAGGGCCCCGCCCGAGATCAGGTACAGGAATGCCACCAGCACCGCGATCGAGAACGCCACCATTTCGGCCAGCCCGAAGGTGTCGAGTTGGCGGTACATGACCGCCCAGGGATAGATGAAGACGATCTCGATGTCGAAGATGACGAAGATCATGGCGACCAGGTAGAACCGCACAGGGAACCGCTGGGCCGGCTGCGTCGTGGGCACGATCCCGCACTCGTAGGGGGCCAGCTTGGCCGCCGTCGGCTTCTTGGGGCCAAGGAATCGCGACGCCACCAGCGAGACGCCGGCAAACAGGGTCGCCAGCACCATCAGCGCCACGATCGGGAAGTACTGCGCCATTGGTTTCACCCTAGTCCGTGGCCGCTGAACAGGGCTGGGCCGCCCGCTGTCGGGGGGGTGCGCTTAATTTGTGTCGTGTACACAGCACAAATTCAGCGCACCCATTCTGGACACACGCCCGTGATGAAGTACTTTCATGATTTGGGATGTCATTCAAGCGATCGCGGCACAACAGCACGGCCTCATCAGCCGGGACCAGGCCTTGTCGGCCGGAGCGAGCGTGTCGTGGGTCAGGTGGGCGGTCAAAGATGGCCGGTTGAGGCGAGTCCGCCAGGGGGTCTATGTGGTCGTCGGGTCTGCCTCCGAGCACCAGCCGCTGATGGCGGCGTGCTTGGCGGGCGGCCCGACGGCGGCCGCGTCCCACCTTGCCGCCGCGGCCGTATGGGGTGCCGAACAGGTGTTGGGCGGCCGGCTCGAAATCAGCACGTTCGACAACCGTCATCACCGGATCCCCGGAGTGATCACCCACCGGTCGCGGCTGGACCCCGCCCGCGCCGTCGGTCGTCACCTCAATCTTCCCGTTGTCATCCCGCCCTTGACCGTGGTCCAGGTGGCCAGCGCGTACCACCCGCATCTGGTCAAGAGTGTGGCCAACGACCTGGTCAAGCGACACTGGACGCGGTTCCCGGAGATCTTGGCGTGGATCGACCTCGTGGGCGGCCGGCGCCAGCAGCACCTCCGGGACCTGTGCCTGCGGGCCATCGACGTAGGGGGCCACGACGACAGCCCGGCCGCCCGTCGGCTGTGCGAGAGGCTGATACGGGCCGGAGCCGCGCCCTTCGAGATCGACTACCAGGTGCAGACACCCGAGGGCATCGTGTTGATTGACATCGCCTACGTGAAGCCCAAGTTGGGCATTGAATACAACGGCGACCCCGACCACGACGGGCCGCTGGCCCGATGCCATGACGCCCGGCGGCGCAATCGTCTCGCCGCCATGGGCTGGCGCATGCTCGACGCCAACCGGGGCATGACCCACGACGAAATCGTCCGTTGGGTCTTGGCCGCGCTGGCCGCAACCCGCCAGCCCCAGCCCCAGCACCCAGCCCCAGACCCAGACCTGACCTAGACCCAGACCTGACCTAGACCCGGATCTGACCTAGACCCGGATCTGACCTACTAGACGCCGGCGCCGACCTTTTCCCGCTCGGGACTGGGTCCCCCCGGGCCACCGTCCCGACTGGACCCGCCCGGACCGCCGGATCCATCCGATCCGTCGGCCGCCGCGTCGGCAGCTTCCTTCTCCTTGTCGCGGGTGTGAAGGATGTAGCAGATGACCAGGAACGTGATCCCCATGCTCATCGCCAGGATGGCCTGAGGCTGGCGAACCGATCCGAGGTTCCGGTCCAGGATCACGTAGGTGTAGGGCTTGGACCGGTCGGGCTGGGCCGGCGGGGGGGCGCCACCCAGGTTGAGGACCGGCAGCGTCGGCAAGACCCGCAGCACGACGTAATGGGCACCCCGGGCCAGCGGCACGTACACCTTGTGGCGGCTGATGGCGAACAGGCAGCCGCCGTTCTGCCCCTTCTGGTACCCGTCGATGTAGGTGTAATCGGTGGCCGCGCTGAACGGGCTGCTGAGCGTGGGGCCGGCCGCCGAGGCGCTGGTGTTGGCCAGGAACTTGTCCGCCTCGGATTCGGGGTCGTTGATCAACGAAGGGTCGATCTTGTGCCACCCACTGTCACTGCACGACTGCAGCGGCCAGAACCAGTGCTTGGTCTTCAGGGCCTGAACCGGTGGCTTGGTCGACGAGAGGTTGTCGATGGGCAGGTCGGCCGTCCCTTTGATGGTGTCCTGGCTGGCGTAGTCGCCGGTGATCACCTCGATGACCTTCCATGAGTTGGGCTTGCCGATGTCGGCGGTGGACGACAGGGGCATCCACAGCAACGCCAGCAGGCACAACATGCCGGAGGTGCCCGCGGCCATGAGCAGGAACCCCAGCCGTCCCCCGACATCGGTCGACAGCACCAGGTACACACTGCCCGGAAGGAGGACGACGAAGAGAGCGGTGATCACCACGCCCCGGATGAACGGATCCCAGGTGAAGGTGGCGGCCAGCACTCCCATGTGCGACAGGGCGACGTGCACCTACAACCCTCTTTCGTAGTCGACGACCGCTTGGATCTGCTCGGGTGACAGCACCGAGTCGAACTTGGGCATGCCGCCCCCCTGCTGGGCCGCGCCCGCGGTCTCCACGTCCAACCTGGGGTCGGCCGCCATGCTCCCGATACCCCTGGTCCCGTAGGACTTCCCGTAGGTCGCGCCCTTGCTCACGTAGTCGAGCTGCTCGGTTATGTTGGGGAACTGGCGCAACTCGTCCCCACCGGTCAGGTTGGGCCCATAGGCCCCGCCGCCCGGCGTGTCCGGTTGGCCGTACGAGTAGCCCTTGGTATGGCACCGGGCGCAGTAGGCGTCGAAGATGGCCTTCCCATCGTTGCCGTACTGAGCCGCCGCCTTTTTGGCCTCGGCGGGCGTGATCTGGATGCTCTCGAGATAGGCGATGAGGGCGTCGATCTGGGAGTCGTTCATCGGGCCGCCGCCCGCCAGCCCCCAGGCCGGCATGGGGGTATTTGAGCGCCCGTACACGATGATGGTCCGCACCGTGTCCGGGGTGAACTTCAGCAGCACCGTGTTGAGGGCCGGCACCTGCCAGCTGACCGATTGCGTCGTCTGCAGGGGCGAGGTGATGGTGAAGTTGGTCGCGGCGCCCTGGCCGACGTTGCCGTGGCAGCCGGCGCAGCCGAAATGGAGCTCGTTGAGCTTGGGGTTGGCGTGCTGCGTCGAGTCGGCCGGCTGGAACAGTGAGAACCCGACCTCGACCGCGGTGTTGGCGAACAGCTTCTTGGCGCCGTTCTCCCGCCTGGTCTCGTTGAGCCAGTAGAGCGGGAGCCCGACGCCAATGATGACCAGCAGGATGAGCGCCATGGTGAGGGCCCGTTCGAGCTTGGGGCCCTCGAGGGCCTCGTCGTCGAAGTATGGCTTGCGGTTCGGCGCCTGCTCGATCTCGTCACCGGGGCGGACGCTGCCCCGCTTGACGTGGGCCAGCATGAAGAGCACCCAGCCCAGGACCAGGGCGATGGCGAAGACCGTGCCCAGCTTCTGGGCAGTGGAGGCGGCCAGGATCACGGGCATGGGCGGCGGGCGTCGGCAACCAGTGCAACCAGTGCAACCAGTGCAGGCAGTGCAGGCAGTGCAACCAGTCCAGGCAGTCCAGGCAGTCCAACCATTGCGATCAGCATCCTGCCCGCGCCACCAGGGGACGGCGCAAATCGGCACGCCCCAGACAGACGCAAGACACCGAAGACTCCCTCGTCACGCGCAGTGCGGCCCGTCTTGGCCCTGACCGCTGGTGTTGGTGCCGATGGGCGGCCCGACGAAGATGACACCGGTGTCCACGGTGATCGACCCGCCCGACACGCTCAGGGCGAAACGGTCCAGCCCGCGGGGCGCCGGGCCGCCTTTCTTCTCGCCGATCCGGTTGTACTTGGAACCGTGGCACGGGCACTCGAACCACTGTGAGCTGACACACCACGGGACCCGGCAGCCCAGGTGGACGCAGCGCTGATACAGGGCCACATAGCCCGCTTGCATACCGTTGAGCAGGGCGGGCGAGTACACCTTCTTGGCCTTGGCCAGGGTCCCTGGGTCGGTGGGGAAGGGATTGATGTAGAAGCGCCCGACCGGGTTGTAATACGGCTGCTTGCTGTTGAGCGTCTTTTCGATGTCGCTGACCGTGCCCGCATTGATCTTGGCGCCGAAGCCCGCCGAGACGGCGGGCCACAGAAAGGCGATCAAGGTGGCACCGAAGCCCCCGAGGCTGACCACCATCAGGCCCACGATCCCCCGGTTGAGGAACTGCCGCCTGGTCTGGCCGTAGGTCTCGGGATCGACCGGTCCGGTGGCGGTGGGCGGGGCGGCTCGGGCGGGGATGGCAACGGTGCCCCCGCCGGTGCGTTCCAGCACGGCCGCCCGCTCGACCTCCTTGCCTGTTTTCAGCTCGTCGCCGTCCGAGGCGACGCCGGCCCCAGGGGCGCTCTTGTCGCGCTGACGGGTTTCCCGCGACAGCACGCCGAGGGCGGCCTGCCGGTCGCGGCGGGCACTGGTCGTGACCAGCAACACGATGGCCAGCACGATGACGATGCCGATCGCGACGGCGAGTATGACGCCAGAACTCATGAGCCTTTCCTACAGGTCGAAGATCTCGTGGACGCCTTGGCGCCACGGCAGCACGAAGTTCTGGCCTTCACCCCGGAAGATCGACCCGATGATCACGAGGATGGCCCAGAACATCATGAAGAAGGTGAACAGGGCGATAGCGAACTTCCGGTCCTCGGGCTTGTGGCTCGGGTTCTTGTCGACATAGCCGGCCATGCCCAGCCCGAACAGGCCCATGCCGGGGATCATGACGCCGGCGACCATGGGGTGGAACATGGTCAGCAGTTCCTGCAGGCCCAGGAAGTACCAGGGCGCCTTGGAGGGGTTGGGCGTCAGGTTGAAGTTGGCCTGGCCTAGCAGGGGGGCGTTGACAAAGGTGGAGAACACCAGCAGGAAAGCGGTCATGGCCAGCGACGCCACGAACTCCACCACCAGCAGGTGGGGCCAGACATTCACCTTGTCGGTGGGCGTGGACTTGACGTCCTGGATGGACCCGGCCTTGACCACGGTGAGCAGCCGCTGAGTGTGACCGGCGGGCCCGACCAGGCCGGGGCCGGGCTGGGCACCGGCAGCTCGGGCCGCGGCGGCCACCCCGCCGGCTGCTGCCGGAGTCGCGGTCGCCGTCGCCGTCCCGGGG
>JALYXV010000360.1 GCA_030947025.1 Actinomycetota bacterium
GGGCGGCTCGCCTTCGGGCCGATTCCGACGACCAGAACGCGCCGCGGGGACCGGCCCGCCGGCACAGCACCCGCCGACCCTGAACAAACCTCCCGCTCCAACTGCCGCCCCGGGCCCGCTTGGGGTGCCGCCGCTGCCGCCGCCGCTGCCGCCGCTGCCGCCGCGATCGAAGGGTCGAACCACTGCACGTGCGCCGATGTCGGTCGTTGCCTACCGGGCCGGCTCCGCCGTGGCCCACCGGCTGCCTGGCTTGGTCGTGGGGGGTGTCGCCGCCAAGGTGGCGGTTGCGGCCTCGCGCCGAGGGCCCGGAATGGCTCGCCGCCGGCAGATGGTCGGTCGCCATCTGCAACGGGCCACGGGGGTGATGCAGACCGGCCCCGATCTCGAGGCGAGCATCGACCGCGCGTTTGCCTCCTACGCCCGCTACTGGGCGGAATCGCTCCGGCTCCCGGGATCGTCGCCGGCCGAGATCGATGCTGGTATGTCGTGGGAGGGCATCGGTCGGATCTCCCGGGCGGTGCACGATGGTCGCGGCGCCATCCTGGCCCTGCCCCACCTCGGTGGTTGGGAGTGGGGCGGCTTTTGGATGGTCCTTCAGGGCTTTGCCATGACCGTTGTCGTGGAGGCTCTGGAGCCGCCGGAGCTGTTCGAGTGGTTCACCGGATTCCGGCGCAGCCTCGGGATGGAGGTGGTGGCGGTGGGCCCCGGGGCGGCCATGGCCGTGGTGCGGGCGTTGCGGGCGGGAGGGGTGGTGTGCCTGCTGTGCGATCGCAATGTCGGCGGGTCGGGCGGAGTCGAGGTTGAGTTCTTCGGGGAACGGACCGAGCTGCCCGGGGGCCCGGCGACGCTCGCCATGCGGACCGGAGCCGCCCTCCTCCCGTCGGCGGTCTACTTCGACGGCCCAGGCGACCGGCACCTGGCCGTGGTCCGGCCCGAGATCGTCCCCGAACCCCTCGCCCGGGGAGCCGGCTCGGCCGCGACCAGGGCCGAAGTGGCCCGGATCACCCAGGTCCTGGCGGGCGAATTGGAAGTGCTCATCCGGCGAACGCCCACCCAGTGGCACCTGATGCAGCCCAACTGGCCCAGCGACCCCGGCTACTCGCGTTAGTGCTGGTCAGAGGGTTATCGGCTGGCTATTGGCCCTCGTCAGTCCTCAATAGGTCCTCAGCAGATTGAGCTGGAGGTCAGCGAAGGCTGCTTGCACCGCTGATCGGGCCCGGTCGTTGTCGGCCGGGATTATGTGCGCGTAGGTCTTGAGCAGGACGGCGGGGGAGTGGCCCATGTAGTCGGCCACCGCCGCTACGAACACCCCACCGGACAGCAGGACCGAGGCGAAGGTGTGCCGGCAGTCGTGATACCTGGCCCCTCGGCGAGGCAAGCTCTTCGTAGGGCACGAGATGGCCGTCTGCGGCCTTCAGGCCCGCGAGCACGTCGAAGGGGCCCGCATCGGTCGTCCACGTCGACATCCCGGCCATATCGAGGGTCGTGCTGTCGATCTGGACCGGCAACATGCGGGCCTCCGTCGCTCATCCCGCCGACACGTAGGCGGGCATTCAGCTCTCGTAGAGCGCCAGCGAGGCGATCGAGGTTGGCGCGCTCCCGACGCACCACACAATCGGCGTCGTCGGTCGGACGCTCGGCGCCATAGGCATAGGCGGCCGCTCCTCCCACGATCAGGTACTCAACTGCGTGGCGGTCCAGGACCTCGATCATGCGGCGAAGATCGAGCAGCGGCCCGTCAAGTCCCGGCTTCGACGGCAACGCCGACTTCCCCAGCGCGCTTGACCTCTACCTCGGCCAGCCACTCCAAGACGGCTTCCCGCGAGTCCAAGCGTCGTCCGTCCCACAGGATGGTCACGTCATCGGCGGTCGCCGGCTGGGCGTGACGCATCCCCTCGAACCACTCCTCAGCGGTCATCACGGGCTGCGCGGCCACAGCTCCAGAGTATCTGTAGCTTTCCACGGCCGCGGTGCCGAAGGCCGTGACGACGGGGAATGCCACCGTCGTGCTGGCATGCCATCAGGAGGCGGTCGCCGACGTGGTCGCTTTCCTTGAACGCCATGCGGCGTTCGTGCGCGGTCCGGGCGGCAGGGTTGCCGCCACCGGGTTGACCGCGGCGGTGTGGGACCATCGCACGGCGCGCGACGGCGCGCCGTTGCTGCTCTCGCACATCACCATCGTTAACGCCGCGGTCGGCGTCGACGGACGGCGGGCGGCGCTGGACGGCACCGCTTTGTACGCCTGGGCCCGAGCGGCGGGTCACGTCCACCAAGCCGGCCTCCGGCCCCCCGTCGAAGGGGCGGGGACAGGGGGCCGGCGCCAGGGTGAAAGCCGCCGAGGGGGCAGCTCCGGCGGTGCAGAGGTTGTACCCCACCGGGGAGACCCCCAAACCACCCCACGCAAAACCAACGCGCCCGTACCATCGTTCCTTGTGAGGGGCTTCACAAGGACGCATGGTTCACAAGGACACAAGAGCGGGGGGGGGGGGGGGGGGGGGGGGGGGGGG
>JALYXV010000378.1 GCA_030947025.1 Actinomycetota bacterium
GACCGCGGCCGCGGTCACCGCCGACTGCTCGGCCAGTTCGGCCCGGCGGGCCACGATCAGCGAGACGCCGCCGTCGCGGGCTTGGGGGGTCCGATTCGGCGTGGCGGGCGAGGCCTGCGATCTGGGCCAGGTTGCGGCCTTGGCGGAGTTGCTGGGCGGCCCAGGCAACGGGGTCGACGTCGCTGGCGAGGCGCTCGACCCGGGAGCGTTCCAGGTTGTCGACCACGGTCCGCAGCGCTCCGCCCGGGTAGTTAAGCACGGGCAGCCATTGCTCGTCGTCGCCGTGCACGGCGAGGTCGCCTTCGCAGATCACATAGGCGCACACCTCGCGTTCACCGCGGGAGACCATCACGTAGAAGGCTTGGCGGCTGGTCGTGTCGGTGGCCACGGTGCGCGCCGCGTGCATCGTGGAGCCCTGGGAACGATCGGCCGAGATGGCATAGGCGTGGGCCAGGCCCCCGGTCCGGCCGTCGTCGAATTCGTGGTTCATGTACCCCCAGCCGACCTTCACCTCTCCCCGGCCGGCGAAATGCGCCCGCAGCCACTGCCGTTCGGGATGCTCGGGATCAAGGTGGACCTGGGTGACGTGGCCGACGGACCCGGTGCGCACGTAGCGGTCCCGGGCCGCCCCCTGGGGGACCAAACTGTGGCCCGCCTGGGTCAAGGTGACCACCTCGTCGCCGACCGCGAACCGCCGGCCGGCCACTACCAGCTCGGGGCCCGACAGTGTTCCGTCAAGGGCTAGGTGGCGGCGGGCGGCAGCGTTGAGCAGGTCGACCTCGCGGCGGTGGGCGGCCATCATCCGCGACGGCTTCGGCGGTCTTCCCGGTGCCGTGAGTCGGCTTTGCCGGTCGGCGTACCAGTCGTCGACCACCTGGGCCAGGAGGGCGTCGGCGTCGTCGAAGACCCGCACCCGGCCGTCAGCGGCCAATCGTCCCATGGCGGTGCGGACCCGTTGGGGCATCTGGGACCGCAGGCCGCCGAGGGCGGCTCGGACCTCGGCCATGTCGTCGCCCTGCTGGCGGTAGATCGTCGACAGGGAGGGGGCGCCGTCGCAGTTGACGATGTGGCGGAACCATCCGCCCGCCCCCACCGATCCCAGCTGGGCCGGGTCGCCCACGAACACCAGCACCGTGTCGGTGCGCGCCGCCCACCGGGCCAGTTTCTCGGCGTCGCGAGTCGAGACTTGGGTGGCTTCGTCGACGACCACGACGGTGTCGGGACCCCATATCAAGGCCGGGTCGTCGGCCGTCTCGAGACGCGTCAGCCACGACCGGACCACCTCAGCGTCGACGCCGAGACGGGCGCCCAGCTGCTCGGTTTGGGCGCCCCCGTTGGCGCACCCCAGCACCTGGTAACCGACCTGTCGCCAGGCGGTGACGGCGGCGCGCATGGCCTCGGTCTTGCCGGTGCCCGCCGGTCCGATGACGCAACGGATGCCGTCGCCGCTGCCCGCCACCGCCGCCACCATCTCGGCCTGCTCGTCGGAAAGACCGCCGTCGGGGTCGCCGTTCTCCTGGGACAAGGCGGCTGACACCGACGCGATGGCGTCGGCGATCACCGAGGCGGGAACGGCGGCTCTCGGCTCGGCCCCGTGGTCGACCCGGGCGTGGCGGTACAGGGCCAGAAGGTTGTCCTCGACGGCCAGCATCGCCTGAGTCGTGAACACCGTCTCGGGGTCCTGACGGGCCCGGATGCGCCCGCTGACACCGCACAGAACCACCGCCGGGTCGGCCAGGAACCCCTCGGCCAACGACCGGATCCGGGTGGCCGGGAGCCGGTCGCCCGCCCACGTCGCCACCGCCTGATGGACATCGCGGGCGGTGAAGGTGGTCTGACGTTCCGTCAAGCCGATCGGGCCGACCAGTCGTGCGTGTAGCTCGGCGATGTCGGCTGCGTTGACCTCGACCGGACGCTGCGCGCCGCCCTCAACCAGGCCTTGGACACGTTCGGGTGTCCAGCCGATGGCGGCCAGTCTCGCCGTCTGCACGGCGCGCACCGCGTCGTCGGCGAGCACCTTCTTGGGTGCCCGGGTCGAGCGCTGCGCGGCCACCTCGGTGGCCGGTCCGGGCTCCAATCCGGACTCCACCATGTGCGCGAACTCCTCGACGATCTGGTCGTGCCGGGTGGAAAAGGCGCGCAGCAACGGCTCCGGGAACGCCGCCAGTTCCGCCACCCCGCTGCGCACCGAAGCCCACCGCACGCCCCACCGCTGGGCCAACTGGTGGCGTAACTCGGCCGCCCCCAGGTACCCGGCGGTCTTCACGTGACGCAGCAACGCGTGACTATCGGGGGCCCGCCACAGGACCTTGGGGTTGCCGTTGTCGTCGACGATCGGTCGCCCGTCGTCGTCGAGCAGCGCGACGCGCACGGCGTTGGCGATCAGGTTGTGGGTGTGCAGGTGCGCCTCGTCGGCCCGGGAAATGTCGTGTACGAACGACACCACCCCGAACCCGTCGGCGGGGCGGTTGCGGCCCTCGACCATCCCGTAGCAGGCGTGGTGCTCCAGGTAGGCGAGGGTGGCGTTCACCGCCGCGTCGAACGCCTCGGCGATGTCGGCTCGGATGGCGTCGTCGCCCACCGCCCACAACAGGGAAACGCTCTTCGGGTCGAGCACACCAGGTCGAAACCCATCACCGTTTCGGGCACCAGACGCTCCGCGATGAACCTCTCGACCTCACGGCGAGTCACCTCCCACCGTCCGCTGGCCGGGTCCTTGTCGGCCAACAGGTACGCCTCCGAGGGGCTGCTCAACGGTCGTCCGCACATCCACTCGATCAGCCGGCGAGCGACCCGTTCGTCGATCTGGTCGCCGCTGGTGGGCGTAGGGAAGAAGGTTTGCGGCTGATTCTCGGCCAGTCGGCGCAGATGACTGGGGTCAACCCCGATCAGAAACGCCGCCTCCGGCAGACTCAACAGCTCCTCGGGATCACCCTGTCGGGCCACCGGGCGCGCCCCCGAGGCGACCGCCGCAGCCCGCCCCGACGCCCCCGACGCCCCCAACAAAACCTGGCCCGTCTCGGCGTGGCGGCCCATCAACACCGCCTCCAACTCCAGCGCCGAGACCCGTCCCGTCAGGCCCATGGCGGCCGCTCCGCGACCGCGGGCCCGGCCCTGGGAACGACCTTCCTGGCCGGCCATGTAGTAGCCGACGACCCCGCCAAGGGTCCGCGGACTGTCGCCGTCGGCGCCTCCAATACCTTCGGCGCCGAGCGAACTGGACCGCTGTTTGCTGTCCGCCATGGGCTCGTCGTCGCCGCCCTGGAGGTAGCGCACGATGCCCCGCGCCGCCACCCGCAGCATCCCGGCGTTGCCGGCGCGAAGCCCCAGCACCTTCATCCGGGCGATCACCTGGCCCACCCCACTCGGTCGGTCTGAATGTTCCCAGCGGCCCCAGGGCGGCCTCGGGTGCCCGGGCCGCAACACGCCAGGGGGTCTGCTCCCGCGCCAGGGCACTTCCGACGAGTCGATGAATTAGTCCTCACACATGTTTCGGCCGTCACGAGGTGTCGGGCGGAAACGATTTCCAAAAAATGTCCCTGACCTGCGGTGGGGACATTCGCGGGGACACTCGCGGGGACACTCGCCCGACGCACGAGGCGCTCGTGCTATGACATGCTTAAACAGCGCATGACATGGCCTAGCAGCTCACGCATCGCGTGAGCTGCCAATGTGCTGTCGCCGCTACCCCTCTGCGACAGACCCGACCCTGATTCGGCCGTCATCCCGCTCGACTTCGCCCCCGACCTTCTCCGCCAGCACCGACCGCGACCCCATCGTCATCCTGCTTGACTTCGCCGTACCCGACCTCGTTGGGCACCGACCGCGACCCCATCGTCATCCCGCTTGACTTCGCCGTACCCCGACCTCGTTGGCTACCGACCGCGACCTCACCGTCATCCCGCTTGACTTCACCACCTCCCGACCACCGACCTGAATCTCGACGAACGCGAAATGGCAGCGGTCCCCTGGACGTAAGTCCCGAGGAAATGCTGCCGTGTCCGAGAGGCAACCGGGTTAATCGGTAGCCATCCGGTCGTCCAGGCGCTGTGCCCGCCGGCAAGCGGCCGGGGCAAGTGCTGCCCCTTGGTCCGATACGGGTTTGAGCGCCTGGCGCGCCCGCGTCCATCGCACCACTCCGGGATCTGTGGTCGGCGGCGAGGACCATCACGCAATTCTGGTGACCATTTCGACGGTCGGGCGCTGACTTCTTGGGACTTATAGTTAGAACGCCAGTTCGATCGGACCGCTCGCCTCCAGGAACTCTTTCCCTCGCAGCCAAAGCGGTACCCCTGGTACCAGGGTCCGATACGTGCTCCGTAGCAGCGCCGTGCTACGTGATAGGTCAGACGTCCATCGCCCTGACGATGCCAACAACGAGAGGGCTTCCGAGTAATCGCCCAGGCGTGCAACCCATCGCTCAACGTGCTCGAGCGCTGCGAGGTGGTCGCTCTTGTCGCCATTGCAGCGGTCGGCGAGGACGAGGTTCTCGACCGCATCGTTCGGCCAGCGTGACCAGGCCAGGAAATGGTCGACCTGACCGGTCCGTGTGAGCCGGCTCCCACAGTAGAAGCAGTTTCCGCCCTGCAGTTCGGCGAGCCCTTCGCGGAGAACCTTGGGGAACGCCACCCTGTCCGTCCCGAAGAGGTGGGTACGGAGGCGCTCGCCCTCGGTCGCAACTCCTGTCCAGCGGGCAATGTCTCGTGTCCAATGGAGCTCAATAAGCGGACGTAGCAGTGGTCCGAGGACGACAAGCCGATCGCTGACTCCATCCAGGAACCGAATTCGATCCCGACCGTCACTACGGAGTTCGGAAACCGACGTTCCTTCCGGCCAATCGACCTCGTAGAGGAACGGCACGGCACGATTGCCCACAACCTGGAGGAGGGGAATCGGATACCGCACGAAGGTGTCCTCAACCGCGTCAAGTGCGCGGGCGTACTCTTCCGGCAGACGGGTTTTAGCCTCGCCTATCGTGCGACAGCCAGCAGCGTCGCCAAGGGTGCGTAGATGAAGCGCAGCTCGAAGCGGTGACGAACTTTTCATCGTGATCTGGCGCAGTTGGCGTTCGATGCCATCGTTGGTGACGTAGACGCGGGTCTGGGGGTAGTAGAGCTCGAGGACAAGCACCGCGAGAGTTTGAGTCGGCACCTCAGACTCGCCCGGCTTCAGCGCAGCCGCGTTAATCAGTGCTAGTAGGAGGGCGAGCTTGTAGGTCGCAGTTCGCCGCCCCTCGTCGACGACTCGAAGCAGCCGCTCGGTCAGCAGGTCGTCGCTCGCCACGAGAAACATCTTGTCCCACAGCGCATGCCATCTCGCCCGGTGTTGTGCTCGGACACACCCTCGTGCCGGACGTTCTCCCCCGAGTCGCGGTGACGGCGTAGGTTTCGTCCGTGGAAGAATTGGGCCCAGGGCTGTATGAGTCGCTCGTTACCGAGGGCCTGAAGGCGCAGCTCGATGCGCTAGTCGGGCCGCTGTCGTCGGAGCGGCGGGCGCTTCGGTCGGCGGAGGCCTCAGACCGGATGGCCTGGCATCTGAGTCGCCAAGTCGAGAGCGTGCTCGCCGACGTAGGCGACGATGAACGCGTCGTGGTCGGACTCACGGTTGTCCGGGCGCTGCTCGAACGGCTCAGCGAGCTGGTGCAGATCGATCAGACCTCGATGCCGGTCGACCCGGCGACGGTGCTCCACGCCATCCTCCGTCGGCGGCCAGATGGCAGCCCCGAGGTCATCGACGAGCCACTGATCCCCCTGCTCGACACGACGCTGCTGACGAACGCTCCAGGCGAGCCCAGCCTGTGGAGCCAGCTCCGGTCGGAGATCGAATCGGCCGACGCGGTCGACGTCGTCATGGCGTTCATCCGGCGGAGTGGAATCGCTCCGCTGCTCGATGCCCTTCGTCGCCACTGCGAGCAGGGCGAGTCTGTGCGCGTCCTGACCACGACGTATACCGGCTCCACCGAGCGCCGAGCCCTCGACCAGCTGATCGATCTGGGCGCCGAGGTCCGCATCTCGTACGACTTGAGCACCACTCGTCTGCATGCCAAGGCGTGGGTGTTTCATCGCCGGTCCGGCTTGTCGACCGCGTACGTCGGCTCGTCGAACTTGACCCACTCCGCCCAAGTGACCGGCCTCGAGTGGAACGTCCGGGCCTCCGCGGCTCGGAACCCCGACGTCGTCGCCAAGTTCGCAGCCGTGTTCGACAGCTACTGGCTGGGCGGTGACTTCGTCGGCTACGACCCTGATCAGTTCGATCAGGAGCAGCGTCGAGCGGGCGGCACCGACAGTGGCCCGCAGGTCATCCTCAGCCCGATCGAGCTGCGAGCGTTCCCGTTCCAAGACCGGCTCCTCGAGCTCATCGAGTTGTCGCGCCAGCGCGGCTACCACCGGAACCTGCTCGTGGCTGCGACAGGCACCGGAAAGACTGTGATGGCAGCCCTGGACTACGGATCCCTCCGCCAACAGATGGGCCGATCCCGCCTGTTGTTCGTCGCCCATCGCGAGGAGATTCTCGACCAGAGCCTCGCTACCTTCCGCTACGCGCTCCGTGACGCCTCGTTCGGCGAGAAGTGGGTCGGCGGCTCGCGCCCCATCAGGTTCGACCACGTCTTTGCTTCCATCCAGAGCCTCAACGCCAGCGGGCTCGAGGCGCTGATGCCCGACCATTTCGACGTCGTCATCATTGACGAGTTTCACCACGCCGCTGCTTCGTCGTACCGCCAGCTGCTCGACTGTCTCACCCCCAAGGAGCTGCTCGGCCTCACCGCCACACCGGAACGCAGTGACGGCCTGCCGATCCTTCACTGGTTCGACGACCGGATCGCCGCCGAGCTGCGGTTGTGGGATGCCATAGACCAACAGCACCTAGCGCCGTTTCTGTACTTCGGCATTCACGACGGCCTCGACCTCCGCCAAATCCCGTGGCGACGGGGACGGGGGTACGACATAGACGCCCTCAGCGTGGCCTATACGAGTTCGGACGCCTGGGCTCGCCTCGTCGTGCAGGAGGTCGCCCAGCACGCCGACCCAGGATCAATGCGCTGCCTTGGGTTCTGCGTGAGCATCGACCACGCCCGCTTCATGGCCCAGCACTTCAACAGGCACGGAATCGCGGCCGTGGCCGTGTGGGGCGACAGCCCACGGGCAGAGCGCGAGGCGGCACTCCGGGACCTGGCCGACGGCCGAGTGCGTGCTGTTTTCTCCGTCGATCTGTTCAACGAGGGTGTCGACGTCCCAGTGGTCGACACCGTACTAATGCTCCGCCCGACCGAGAGCCCGACGTTGTTCCTCCAGCAACTCGGCCGCGGTCTTCGACAGGCGAAGGGCAAGACGTTCTGCACCGTTCTTGACTTCGTTGGCACCCACCGCAAGGAGTTCCGATTTGACCGCCGTTACCGGGCCCTGCTCGGGGGCACCCGGAGAGACGTCGAGCGGGCAGTACTGCGGCGCTTTCCGTTCCTTCCGGCGGGCTGTCACATGGAGCTCGACCAAAAGGCAGCGGAGATCGTGCTGCGCAGCCTGCGCGACGCCATCCCGTCGCGCTGGCCGGCGAAAGTCGATGAACTGCGCTCGCTGCGCCGAGAACACCCCGACCTCGACCTTCCGGGCTTCCTCCACGAGTCAGGACTCGACCTCGATGACCTCTACGAGGGAGGCAAGAGCTGGTCGGACCTGCGGGAGGCTGCGGGCGCACCCGTATTGGCTGCCGGTCCGAACGAGTCCGTCTTCCGGCGTGCTGTCGGCCGACTTCTCCACATCGACGACGAAGAGCGGATCATCACCTACCGGCTCCTGCTCGACAATGCGACGGCAACTACCGTATTGGCCCTTCCAGAAAGAGACCGGCGCCTCGTTCACATGCTGGTCGCCTCGGTCGCGGATCGCGCCCTCAGCAAGTCGAGCACAATCCAAGACGCCATGAACCTCTTATGGGCGCACCCCCAAGTTCGCGCCGAGCTGCTTGAACTGCTGTCAGTGCTGGAAGACCGCGTCAACCATGTCCACGCCCCCTTGTCGGGGGGCGTCGACGTGCCTCTCCAGATTCACGCCCGATACAGCCGTATCGAAATCCTCGCGGCGATGGGCGTCGGCACAGGCGCCAAGATCGCAGCATGGCAAAGTGGCGTTTACGAGGCCAAGACTGCTAACGCCGAGCTATTGGCATTTACGCTCGATAAGACCAGCGGCAGCTTCTCTCCCACCACAAGGTACCGCGACTACGCAATTAGCCGTACCCTCATACACTGGGAGAGCCAGGCGACCACCCGAGCCGAGAGCCCAACGGGTCTCCGCTATCGAAACCAAGAGCGCGATGGTCGCTCAATCCTTCTCTTCACTCGCCTCCGAACCGACGATCGCTCGTTCTGGTTCCTGGGTCCCGCGACCTATCGAGGGCACATCGGAGAGAAGCCCATGGCAATCACGTGGGAGCTCTTTCATGCCCTTCCGGGCGACTTATACGCAGCGTTCGCTGCAGCGGTTGCATAGAACAGCGCACGGTCGTCCGTCCACGCCCAGCACGGCCCGTGCATGGGGGCATCTTGAACAACTTCTCTTCATAGCTGTGCTTCAAGAGTTTGATGCGCCTCCTGATACGACGGTGTTCTTGAGAACTCCTCCTGGGTGCCGTACGAGGCGCCTCCAATGTCGATGCTGTCACCGAGGGCTCTAATGTTGAGTCGGTGGACCTTCTGGAACTACAGAACCTGATGCTTCGGACGTATGGGGAGCGTGATTCCGCCCGCGGCACGGCCGCGACCCTCGCTTGGCTCACCGAAGAGCTCGGTGAACTTGCTCGGGCGGTTCGTAAGGGCACACGAGACGATCAGCTTCACGAGCTCTCGGACGTCCTCGCCTGGACCGCGTCGCTGGCAAACCAACTCGACCTCTCCTTGGACGAGGCCATAGCGCGATACAGCGATGGCTGTCCGAATTGTCATGCCACTCCATGCGTGTGTTGACTGGGCGGTGGGCGTTGAAGCGGGCAAGCTCAGATTCCCGGACGTTTCCGACGTGCCTGGGATCTACCGGTTCGACCTGGGCGAAAACGCCAATCTCGGTTGACAAACCCAGACCGTCTGTGCCGTCGATTTCAGCACTATCGGACCCCGGGCCGGGTGCTGGATCACTACGCTCGGCGTCTGGTCGTCAGACCTCGATGATCTTGACAAATACGCGTCGAGCGCGTCGGGCGCCAGCGCCAGAGTCTGCGTCCTGGGACCCTCAAGCCTGGCGTCGGTTGAAGACGTCGTCGATCGCCGTCCTGGTGTGTTCTTCGTCCTGCTCCCAAAGATGGCCGTAGATGTCGAGGGTCATCGTCGCCGAGGTGTGGCCAAGGCGCTTCTGCACCACCTTGACGGACTCGCCGGAGCGGATGAGCACCGAGGCGTAGAAGTGTCGGAGCTGGTGGAAGCCGTCTCCACTAGGGATCCCCAGGGGGGCTGCCGCCGCCCGCCAGTTCTCGGAGAACGTAGCCCGTCTCACCGGCTCGCCCTTGGAGTTGGTGAACAGCAGGCCGCTCGGCCCGAGGCCAAAGACCTTGATGTGCTCGGCGAGAGCGTTGACGACCATGGTCGGGAGGGGGATGGTCCGGGATCGGTTCCTGCGGTCCTTCACGGGGCCGAACACGGGCTCCGCGCCGCCGTCGCGCACGAGCTGTCGATCGACTTTGACTGACCGACGCATCCAGTCGACGCGATTGTTCGTCAACCCGAGAGCTTCGCTGATCCGAAGGCCAGTACCCGCTCCCAGGATGATCAGGGCCCGGTACCGGGCGGCAATAGTGTCTGCGAGCGCCTCGACCGTTTCCGGCGCCATCGGCACGACCTCGACGACATCGACGTTGGGCAGCTTGATGGCACCGCAGGGCGATGTCGGGATCACGCGATCGGCGATCGCCGCCTTGAAGATCGTCTGGACCCACCGGAAGATCAGCTCCACGGTCGTGGCCTTCAAGGTGAGGGTGAGGTCCTTGACGAGAGCTTGTACCTCCGAGTGGCGGATGGCGCCGATGGGCCGCGCCCCGATCACGGGGTAGACGTGGCGACGGAGGTTGGTCTCGATCTGGGCCGCGGTCCCCGAGCGGTGGACCTGGATCGCTCGCCATTGCTCGGCGTACTCCTGGAAGGTCACCTTCCCGGCCGCCGAGTCGATGTAGATCCCGTCGGCCTTGGACGTCACCATCGCCGCCGCGTAGCGATCGGCATCGGCCTTCAGCCGGAAGGTCTTCTTCCGGGAGGCCCCATCGGGGGTCAGCCAGCGGACCTGGTAGTTGCCACTAGGGAGCTTTTTGACTGCCGCCATGGGGGCCCTCGCGGTCACCTCAGGGCTACTGCGGTTGGTAACGGTTACCAACGGTCGCGTGTCCCTCGCGTGTCCCATAGGGTACCACGGATTGTAAAAGTGCTGGTCAAGTGGGGTATGACGGTGAGCCGGCCTGTAAGCGGGATTCTGTCCTCGACCCGTTGCCGGGCGGAGGGGTGGTCATCCATCTGAGCGGTCTACCTGGGGAGATTTGGGCGGGCCGCCCCTCCCACGTTTTGACCTTGCTCCGAGTGGGGTTTGCCGAGCCGCCCGGGTCACCCCGAGCGCTGGTGCGCTCTTACCGCACCGTTTCACCCTTACCTGTGGCGGATGTCCCGGCGAACCGGTCCAACCGCCCATCGGCGGTCTGTTTTCTGTGGCACTTTCCTGCGAGTCGCCTCGACTGGCTGTTAGCCAGCACCCTGCCCTGCGGAGTCCCGACTTTCCTCGGCCAAGTCGCCAGCGTTGCCGCCGTCGCCTAGCCGCGACCACCCGGCCAGCTCACCGTCAGGACCCATTATCGCGCCGACGGCTCCGTCGTGGCACCATGTTGGGCGTCTGCGTAGCGCAGACGTCCCTACGGGAGGCAACTATGCGCCTGGCTGTGACCCTCTTCGGTCCTATCTACGTTGTCTTAGCGCTGATCGGGCTCGCGCTCACGATCTACACGATCGTGGATTTGGTCCGCCACCCCGATACGGCCTGGCAGGCGTCCGGCCAGAACAAGGTTGTCTGGCTCGTCGTCGTCATCGTGGGCTTCTTCTTCTGCTTTGCGGGACTGCTCTTCGACCTCATCTATCTGCTCGCCATCCGGCCCAAGGTGGTGGCGGCTGAGAGTTCAGGCGGCCTCGCTGCGGGCGGCTACGGCGCCCCCGGCGGTTACGGCGCCCCTGGCGGCTACAGCAGCCCGGGCGGCGATCAGTACGGCGGCGGCCGTCAGTTCGGCAGCGGTCAGTACGGCAGCGGTCAGTACGGCAGCGGCAGCCCCGATCAGTACGGCGGCGGCGGTCAGTACGGTGGCAGCGCCGGCACAGGTCAGTACGGCGGCAGCGCCGACACCGGTCAGTACGGTGGCAGCAGCGGCACCGGTCAGTACGGCGGCAGCGCCGACACCGGTCAGTACGGCGGCAGCAGCCCTACCGGTCAGTACGGCGGCAGCAGCCCTACCGGTCAGTACGGCGGCAGCAGCCCTACTGGTCAGTACGGCGGCAGCAGCCCTACTGGTCAGTACGGTGGCAGCAGTGGCGGTCAATATGGCGGCAGCAACCCAACTGGTCAGTACGGTAGCGACGCTGCGCCCGCGCCCGGTGGCGCGCCCGCGTCCCCGCCGCCCGGGTGGTACCCAGACCCGGCAGGATCGGGCCAGCCCCGGTACTGGGACGGCCAAGCCTGGGCCCACGACGGTCCGCGCTAGTTCCACCGCTCCACCCCCCTAGCCCAGCAGCGCAGCTCACGAGTCGAGAAGCCGCGCCGTGGCGCGGCGGCCCGGGCGCTTTTGCACCTCGATGGCGTGGGGCAGCTGCTCCTTGATGTCGGCATCGTGGGTGACGACCAATATCTGGCGGAACCGGCCCCGGAGGCGCTCGAGCGCCTGCAGCATCCGGGCCTTGCGGTGCTCGTCCAATGGCCCGAAAACCTCGTCGAGGACGAGTAGCCCCACGGTGCCGCCCGACTGGAACCGCACATGCTCGCTGATCGCAACCCGAAGGGCGAGGTTGGCCAAGTCCACTTCCGAGCCCGAGAATCGGTCCAGCCCGAAAACCCGCCCGCCATCGCAGATCTGCAGCTCATAGGTCTCCGGGTCGACCTCGAGCCGGTCGTACTCCTGATCCGTGAGCTCGCCGAACAGTTCGGCGGCCTGGACCGCCAGCCGGGGCCCGACCGTCGCCACGATGGTGTTGCGGAAGGCGCTGAGCAGTTCGGCCATGCGTCCCAGGTGACGGCTGTCGTCGGACAGCGTCACCAACTTGGCGTGCTGCGCCACGCCGTCGGCCAGCCGGCGAGCCTCGCCCTCGGCGTTGGCGATCGCCCGGGCCGCCTCCAACCGGGCTTCAGTGGCGAGCCGGGCCGCCCGGACGTCAGCCGCCTGCGCTTCACTCCGAGCCGCCTCCGCCGCCTCCAGCGCCTCCTTGTCGAAGCCGAGGCTGCGGACCTTGTCCCGGAGCACCATCACTCGGTGTTGCGATTCCGCCGCCCGCTCCCGGGCCTGTTCTAACTGGGAGGCCACCACGCCGCGGCGCTCCAAGCGCCCCTGCAACCGCTGGACCGCGGCAGCGGCCGCCCGGCGACCCTCGACATCGACCTGTAACGCCGCCTGCAACGGCGCCAACGACACCCTCAGTTGGCGCCCCCGAGCATCGGGGCTGTCCTCGCCGCCGCCCCGATACGAGGCTGTGAGTGGCGCCAACCACGCCTCGTGGTCCCGACTTGCACGGTTGTGCGCATCGTCGATGGGATCAACGGCCGACCCCGCCGCCGACCCCGCTCCGGGTGACGCCACCGACGCGATGAGCTCGGCCAGCCACCCGGCGCCGGCCAGGTCCCCCAGCGCGGTGCGGGCGGCCGCCACGGCCTCCTCGGCCCCGGCCTGGCGGGCTTGTGCCTGTTCCCACGCCTGACGAGCCTTGACCCGGCGCGTGTCTGCGTCCCGGCGGGTGGTGAACTCGGCCCGCGCCGCGGCCGCCGCGGCATCCACGACCACGCGCGACGCCGTCAAGGCCGACAACCGGGCCTCGGCCTCTTCGACTTCGGCGGCCCGGTGGGCCTGCACCTGCTCGAAGGCATCCCCGAGGGCCTGACCACAGAGGGGGCAGTCGGCCGCCCCGGACAGGTCCGCCGACCGGGCCGCCTGGGCTCGGGCCCGAGCCAGCTCGGCTGTGACGGCGTCGATCTGCCCGGCCACGGCGGCCGCCGCGGCCCGGGCGGAATCGAGTATCCGCTCCGCTTCGTCCACCGCGCCGCCGTCGCCGACAGGGGGCTCAGGCGGCACCACCACCGCGGCCCAGGTCTGCTCTGCGCTCACCACCGCCGAAACCAGCTGCAAGCGGGTCTCCGCCTCGGCCCACCCGGCCGACCGGGGCAGCAGCGATTCCAGCTCCGCCTCGGCCGTCACCAGTGCCGCTCGCTCGGCCTCGAGGACGCCGACCGCACCCGTCGCCTCGTCGAGCTGGCTGCGAGCGGCCCGGCCCTCGATTACCAGGGCGTCGAACTCCTGGCGCAGGCGGTCCAGGCGGCCGAACGCCTCCTCGGCCGCCGCCGCCCGGCCCCGTGCCGACAACGCCGCCGCTTCCTCGGTCTCCGCTATGACCACCGCGGCATCCGCCCCAGCCGCGGCGTCGGCCACCTGGACCCGCAGCTGGTCGAGGTCGGGCAGCATGGCCCTGAGCCGGTCGTGGCTCTGGCGGACCTCCCGGGCGTCCTTGCGGGCGGCGTCGCGCGCGGTGTCGAGTGGGGTGATCCCGAGGAGCTGCAGCACCAACTCCCTCCGCTGCGACGGCGTCCGCTCGGAGAAGGCGGCCAGCTGCTTTTGCTCGGCGAACACCGACGCCCGGAAGGCGGCATCATCCATGCCCAGCACCTGGTGCAGGTACCGGCTGGTGTCACGCACTCCTTCGGCCATGGCCAGCCCGTCGCACTGCACTTCGGCCCTGGCGGTGAGGTTGATGCCCGACAGCGATCGTCGCACCACGTACAAATGTCCTTCGTGCTCGAAGGTAACTTCGGCCATGCAGTCCCCGCCCACGCCGGCGGTCCGCACGTCCTCTTTGGCGGTGCGGGCCCGGCCCCAGAGGGCGAACAGGATGGCCTCGAGCAGCGTGCTCTTACCCGACCCGTTGGGCCCGTAGATGCCGATCAGGCCGGGTGGCAACTCCAAGTCCAGGGGTTCCTCGTAGACCCGGTAGTTGCGCAGGCTGAGCCGGGTCAGCAGCATGTCACGCCCCCTGCCCAACACGCCGCCAGGTCCCGCCCGGGCGTCCCGGGCGACTCGGCCAGGCCGGGCGGCCCGGACGAAACAGGCGACCCGGGCGGCACCGTCATGGCCCACATCGCGACGACGGCGGGGCTCACCCGGCCGACTCCACGGCCCGGTCCAGGTAGTCGAGGCCCAGCTGGCGGATCCGGTCGCGGTCCAGCCCGGTGAGGTCCTGATCCTCGACGTAGCGCTCCCATCGGGCGCCCATGGCGTCGAGATCGGGCAACTCGACCGGCGTGCCGACCGAGCCGAACTGGGGCTCCAGCTTCAGGAACAACCCGGCCCGGGCGGTGTCGCGCACCTCCTCCACGTCGAGCAACCGGTACGCCTCGGGATCGACACCTTCCAGGTACAAACGGGCGACTGCTCCCTCCGGGACCTTTTCGGCACGCGAGAGAACCTGATCCTGCAGCTCGGCCGGCGACAACCCCAACGCGAACACCGACTCCAGGGTCACCAACGGCCGTTGACCGCTGAGCGCCACGTGCCGGCAGGCACCGGTGTCGGTGTCCAGCACCAGGATCCCCTTGGCCTTGTCCGGGTCGTCGGCGAAGGAAAACGTGTCGGTCGACCCGGCATACCAGATCCCCTCAGCCACCCGGGTGTGGAAGTGGTAGTGCCCGAGGAGCACGAAATCCGATCGCAACAGCCCGGCATCCACCTCGATCTCGTTGATGTCGGCGTAACGGGGCTGCACCTGGGTGATGCGGGGGTGGGTCAAGAGCAGGTTGGATCGGTCCAGGCTGCGGCTCCGGTCGGCCTCGGCCAAGGCGTCCAGCGTCGCCTCCACCGTCAACATCTGGGGCACCGCGTGCACGACCAAACCGGGCAACTCGAAGCGCTCGTAGGTCAGTCGGTGGGCGAAGTACATCTCGGGGAAGCCGTCGGCCAGGGCCGAATACGGGCTCCCGGTGCCGGGAAGCCGGGGCGTGTCGTGGTTGCCGCTGATGATCACCGCCCGCAGCCCGTGTTCCCGGATGCGCGCCAGGGCTCGCTGGGCCAGCCGGTAGGAGCGGTAGGTCGGGCGGGGGTGGTCGAAGACGTCCCCGAGCCACACGATCAGGTCGGGCTCCTGCGCCAGGGCCAGGTCGACCGCCGCCTCGAACGACCGCTCGAAGTCCCACTCCCGCTGGTTGACCCCCTGAGGCGTGGTAAAGGGGTAGTACGACCGCCCCAGATGTGCGTCACCGATGGCCGCCACTCGCATAGCCTCTAGCTTCTCAGGCCGGTGAGACGGTTACAACGATGTAGTTTCCCCAGGGTGGGGAAAAGGGTGGCCGGTCGTGACCAAGCCGGTGCGTCCGCGAGGGCCGAGGGGTGCCGGGCCCAGCGGACCGGGCGCCGCCGCCGGGTGGTCAATGCCGCCCTGGTCTTGGTGGCTGCGACCGCGACCGCCGCCGCGCTCACGACCGGCGGCCGTTGGTTGCCCGTGACCGGCCTGTTGGCCGCCGTCGGGGCGTGGTGGTGGCGTCCCCGTCCCGACCCGGCCCGCTGGCATCGCGGCGCGGAGGGGGAGGTGGCTACGGCCCAGTTGCTGGCCCGCTTACCGCGACGTTTCGTGGTCCTGCACGACCGCCGTCAACTCGGGGCCCGGGGCAACTTGGACCACGTGGTCATCGGCCCGAGCGGCGTCTGGGTAGTCGATTCGAAGACCCGACGAGCCCGTTTGCGAATCCACCGAGGCCACGTGTGGGCGGGCCAGCACCGACTGGATGTCGGACCCGTGGCCGGCCAAGCCGACCAGGTCCAACAGGTGCTCGGCCTGCCCGTCACCGCCATCGTGGCGGTCCATGGCACGGGGCTTCGTGGCCGGGGCAAGAAGGTCGCCGGTGTGCGAGTCGTGCC
>JALYXV010000379.1 GCA_030947025.1 Actinomycetota bacterium
GGCCGCCGCGCTGGCGACCGCCAGCGTCGGAGCGGCCGGGATGGGGGCACCGGCGTAACTGATGGACGTGCCCAGGCTGGCGGTACCGAACTGGGCGACCTCGATGCGGCACTTGGCGCTGTAAGACGGTTGGTACAGGCTGGCTGATGCGCTGTTGCCCAGATAGTTGGTGGTCGTCTGGTTGGGCGGGCAGACGATGTTGGGGTCATAGGCTTGGCCGTTGGTACCGGTGAACGGATTGGGCACAGTCTCATGCGCGGTGAGGTTGCCCGACGCGTCGGTCGACGTGAAGTCCAGAATCTGCACGTAGGGCGGGGGGCCGTTCGGGAACGGCGGTCCGCCCTCGAGGTAGTACAGGAGGGGCTGGATCTCGGGGATGGCCACGCTTGTGTTGGGTGCGTACCCGCTTACCACGACCGTGATCGCATCGCCCGGATGCAAGCCGGTGTTGGGCGTGACAGTGATAGTGGCATTCGTGTAGTACATGCCGTTGGTCATGGTGTTGGAGCCGGCCGGGGTCGTGACAGTGACATCCACGAAGGTGTTGTCGGCCGCCGCCCCTCCCGCCGCTGGCGGCACGATTGCCGTGATGAGGCCGTCGCCGATCACGACGAAGTCGGTAGCGGCGACCGTGCCGAATGTGACCGCGGTGGCTCCGGTGAAGCCGCTTCCATAGATGCGTACCGGAGTCCCGCCGGCAGTCGGGGCGACTTGTGGGTCGAGAGAGGTAATGCTCGGCGGGTTGCTGGCGGCCGCCGGCCCAGCCGTGGCTACCGCGCCTGATACGAGCGCCAGCACGGCGATCACCACGCCGATGACTCGGCGCAAGCGAAACGAAGGGTGCATGGGTCCCCCAACAAGTGTCGGCTCCCGCCGTACTCCATTTCTTATGGAGCGCTTGGCACTGTAGCGCGGGGTCTGGTATATGGCAACAGCCAGGTTTCGAACCGACAATCTGCGATCAGCTTGCAGTCGTCGTAGAAATCCCTTCGACGGTCAGGGGGGGCATGTTGGATCCTCAAGCCGTTAGACCCTCAAGCATCTTTTCAGATGGCCCCCGCCACTACCCGAGGCATGGCGGTGACGCTGACGGCCTGGGCCTGTTTGCCCCACACTGGATCGAGATCTGTAAACGGCCGCGAACCCGTTCGAGGTGATCCCGCAACGGCTGGCGCTGGATACGGTCAGCAAGATCGCCTTCGAAGGCAACGGTCCGGAGGGTCCGCTTGGGGTGCTCTGAAACAGCGGCGGCGCCGTGGGCGTCAGTTCCGGTGGAATCGCGGCCAGGCATGGCTCCGGATTGTACTGGTGGCGAGAACCAGACACCCTGGCGGTGTACGAGAAGCCGCGTTGAGATGGGCCGCCCTCTCCTCGTCGACTATGTGGCCCGTGGGCTGGGTTGTGGCCCGACCGTTCTGCAGGGAGGCGACGGTCGTCCGGTAGTCGCGCGGGCGTCGTGCCCCGGGATTTCGTCCTGATCGAGGGGGCTGCGGCGATCGGTGGTGAACGTGAAGCCGGCCGACTGGATCCGCGATCCGAAAGCGGGCGAGGTTCGAGTGGGCGACCTGAGGAGCGAGGCGGGGTCTTCGCCGCCGATGTCAAGACCCGAGTTTGGCCACTTGGCGAGGCGGTCTCCGAGTGCGTCCTGTCGCGGAGTCGAGGGTCGGCGCGAGATGTCTCAATGAGCAGGTAGTCGATGGAGACGATTTAGGGGACCTCGGCGAGGCGGACGTGCGCTTCGGCCGAGGGGATGATTCGCCTCGCTTCAACCGCGGCACCCTATGGGCGCGCAAGACGCGGAACGGGGTGGCAGTTCCATACCGGGTACGCGGCGGTCCTCGGCGCCAACTCAACTGAGCATGCGCCAACTCCACCAAGTCATGAAAAACGTTCGACCTGGCCCGCTCCCTGGCCCCAATGGCCAGGTGACGGCGGTCGTGCACACAAGCCCGGCCGTTGGGTTCCCGCCCCGGCCGACCGGGTACCGGTCCCTGCTGCATGGATTCATCTGGCGGGATAGCGTCCATTTACAGGATAGCGTTGTGTTCTTGAATGGCGATCTGCTGTATAGGTGAAAGCTTCCAACCGTTTGCTGAACGCAAGGTCCTCACCCGACAACGCGGCCCGGGCCCCCGCCGACGGGGCAAGCGCGAACGTCGAGATTGCGCTGGGAGCCACGCCGCTTCATAGTCCTTACCCGTAGCAAGCGTAAAGACCTATTCTTGCTGAGGACGTAGCTGGCAAGATATTCCTTTCTCTAACTCCCGCCGTTTTCGACTGCGAGTTCTTGCAACGGGACACCGTCTAACAATTGCTTCAAGGGACCTTCTTTCAACACCACCACACCCAAATGACGTGCCTTGTCCAGCTT
>JALYXV010000382.1 GCA_030947025.1 Actinomycetota bacterium
GGCCGTACCCGGGCGCCCGTGAGGGCGGCCCGTAGCCCGGCGAGCCCGGCGAGCCCGGCGAGCCCCCACCGGGCGGCCCGGCACCTTGCGGCCCGGCACCCGGAGGCCGCCTCTCAGGCGGCGAATCCTGACCGAAGGGACTGTTGGAGCTGCCCTCATCCATGTCGCCGAGAGTAACCCTCTCGTGGATCCGGCGCTCAGGATTGCCGACCGATCGACCGTCCCTCAAGAGTACGGCAACGCCAGGTTGGGCACGGCCGGTTGGGCGAGCGAGGTCGGGCCGTCGGCCCGGAGACGGTGCCACGCGGTCGCACCGATCATGGCCGCGTTGTCGGTGCACATGGCCCGGCTGGGTACGAACGCGCCGATCCCAACGTCCGCGCACGCTTCGAGGATCCGCTCGCGGAGGGCCGAGTTGGCCGCTACCCCGCCGCCGATACAAATCCCCCTGGCCCCGATCTCGCGAGCCGCCCGGATCGCCTTGGTGACCAGCACGTCCACCACCGCCTCCTGGAACGAGGCCGAGACATCGGCCAGGTCCACGTCGGGGTGCTTGCGCACATAGTTGATGACGCTGGTCTTCAGGCCGGAGAACGAGAAGTCATATCCCTCCTCGCGCATCCCCCTCGGGAAGGCGATGGCGGCGGGGTTGCCGCTCCCCGCCAGCGCGTCGATGGCCGGACCGCCGGGGTACCCCAGGCCCAGGAATCGCGCCACCTTGTCAAACGCCTCCCCGGCGGCGTCATCGATGGTCTGGCCCAGCAGGCGGTAACGAAACGGAAAGGACCCGCCGTCGCCGGACCCCCCGGCCCCGGCTGACCCGGTGGGCGATGCCGCCTCCATGGCAATCAGCAACGTGTGGCCGCCCGACACCAGCAAGACCACGACCGGCAAGGCCAGGTCCCGCTCCTCGAGAAAGGCGGCGTGGAGGTGAGCCTCCATGTGGTTCACCGCCACGAACGGGACCCCCCAGGCCAAGGCGTAGGCTTTGGCCGCGCTCATCCCCACGAGCAGCGAGCCGATCAGCCCCGGACCCACCGTGGCGGCCACGGCCCCGATCCCCCCCGGGCCCGGTCCGTCCACGCCCGCCTCCAGCATCGACTCGGCCACGACCGGTGTGAGCAGTTCGACATGGGCCCGGCTGGCCACCTCGGGCACCACCCCGCCGAAGCGCACATGGATGTCCACCTGGCTGCTCACCACCGAGCTCAGAACATGCCGGCCGTCCTCCACCACGGCCGCCGCGGTCTCGTCGCATGAGGTCTCGATCGCCAGGATCTTCACCGCCCAGGCTCGCCCTCGTCGAGAAGAGTCGAACCTCTCAGCCCCGCGTCAATCGCCCGCAGACGCTCGGCATAGTCGTCCGTGGCGATCCCGTACGCCCACATGATGAGGGCGTCCTCCCGGGACTCGGCGTAGTAGTTCTTGCGCACGCCGGCCGGTTCGAAGCCGAATTTCCGGTACAGCTTCTGGGCGCTGAGGTTGCTCATGCGGACCTCAAGGGTGAGGCGGGTGGCGCCCCGGGCGGCTGCCTGGCGGGCCGCGTTCATCAGCAGCCGCGTCCCGATGTGGTGGCGGTGCCAGGCCGGGTCGACCGCGATGTTGGTGATATGGCCGTCCTCCTCGACCAGCATCAAGCCGCAGTACCCGACGACGATCCCTTTGACCCGGGCGACGTAGTACACCCGGCTCGACCGCAGGTTGAGCTCGCTCATGAACAGCGGCAATGACCAGGGCCGGGGGTACACCTGGGCCTCGATTCGCATCACCGAGCGCAGGTGGCGCCGACGCATGGGAACGAGGTGCACGGCTGGGCCGTCGCTGGTGCCATCGGCGCGATCGCGCGGATCCGGAGGCTCGTGGGGATTGACATCGCTGACCCGGGACGCCATGGCCGCCCTACCCGACTTCCCGCATCGACCCGCCACCGCGCCCGCCGCCACTCCCGCCACCGCGCCCGCCACCACTGCCCCCGCCACCACGGCCGCCACCACGGCCGCCACCGCCGCCC
>JALYXV010000385.1 GCA_030947025.1 Actinomycetota bacterium
CACCTTGGCGCTCCGCCAACCCCAGTGTCATCAACGACTCCCGATCGAGAACTACAACGCCGTCATTCTCGACCACCGAACCAGCCAACGGGTGGATCTACCCCCGCGAAAGACACCAACCACCTAGGGATTCGTCCCGATAAGCCTGGAACTCCGACTGGCCGCTCGGGGTCTTGAGCATCCAGGGGCTCTCCTTCGTCCCTTGGCCCTCCACCTCTTCTGCGCCCATGACGCCCTCCTCCTCGTCGTCATAATGTTCCAGTTATCATAACGTGGTAGTTACAGCAAGGCGACTCCTGGCGGGCGATGTGGTGGCCACGCCGCCGGGCCAGGTCGCCGCGGTTCCCGCGACCGCCGACGAAGGCGGTCGGGGGGACTGCGAGGAGGCTCGAGCCTCACCTCTGAGATAGGCGCGAGGTGCCCGTTCGATCAGGCTCCACACGACGCGAAGTTCACGGTGACGTCGACCCCGCCACTGTGGTGGCCGAAAGGAAAGCCGCCCGCGGCTTGAGTCCATATGCCGACGGTTATCGCGTCGGGTGACGTGTTGACGCCTGTGATATGGGCCGCACCGCGATACACCTGCGGCGACACCTGAACCGAGTTGACATCGATCTTCGTGCCATTGGGAGCCGGTATGACATGGCTCTCCTGACGATCCCAGTTGAACCCCGAGTTGTCTTGATTTACGACTACCGTATTGGGAAAGCACTTCCGCCTGAACGAGAGCGTGTTGTAATCCAGCGCATCCGCGGCGAGAAAACCCACCGCATCATCGACATATCGCAGCGTCCAACCGATGGGCGCACCGGGACTGCTTGCGGACCAATTCGCGCCGGCGGCAATATAGTCGCTGATGGTTTGGATGGCAGCAATTTCGCCCGGGTTCGCCGACAGCACCTTCACCCCAGCCGCAGTCGAGCCGCCGATATCGAACAGATGAATCGCACTCTCCGATACCAGGCTGTTCATGCCGATGCCCCCTTTCCCTGAAGCGCTGCCATTAACCCAACCATAGGTGGCTTGGATGTCTGCATCGAAGCTCTCCTCGCGCTTGTCGGTGAGCATCAAGAGCACGAGGCGTCGCCCGAACGAAATGCTCGAAACATACAAGGGCGGATTACCCTGGCCCATGTACGGGGAAGCCTCCGCCGGCGTGACGCCGGGGTCGAAATAGCTGCTGCCGGGGCCCGGATCACTGGCTGACACATTGAAATACTTCTGGGTGACATTCGCCACAAAACTTGCCTTCTTGTCCTGGAACGAGTGGCTCATCTGCGCCTTTACGTCGCTGCTCAAGAAGTGCGCGCTGATCCCCAACTGCTGACAGCTGTTTTCGACAGAGTATGCCTGGCTGACGAAAACGTCCAGATCAGCAGTCGTAACGTCTGCGAAACTCTGGCCGAGGAGGGCGTTCATCGCGTCGGTCACCATCGCGGTGTTGGCGATGGCGACACTCCGGCTGGCGGAGACGCCAGCCTTGGTCGATAGGCCCGTGACCGTGATCGTTAGCCCGCTACGCCGCAACGGAACAGGCGCGGGCGCGGTATCCAGGACGTGGCCACCTTGCAGGACCGATCCGGGCCATATGACCGACTGGTCGGTTCCGAACGTCACTACCTTGTCGTACACGGCCGTGCCCTGCATCCTCTGCGTTACCGCATCCCAGCCTACGCTCAAGGTGGTCGTACTCGGGGGGCCGACGCCAGACACGGCAACGGGATTCACAGGCGGGAGGTGGCCCAGTGTGGCGATGTAGCTGTCGATCGCGGCCGCCGCGGTTCCGCCCACTACTTCCAATGTGAACGTTTCCCATTGCGCCGCGGCGGTGCGCGTGGCGTTGACCTGTCCGCCGCCCCCTTGCTCCGCACACATGTAGTGGCCATCGCTGGTCCGGATGTGGACTTGGCTCCCAGTAGCAACGCCGCCGCCCGACACAAATTCCAACACGAAAGACTCCCAAACTTGGGCAACGGTCCGGTTGGCGTTGACCGCACTTCCGCCGCCGCCTTCAGCGCAGACGTATTGACCGTTGTTGGCCTTGAGTGTCGAAGTCCCGGCGACAGTCGATTCTAGATCGAAGGTCTCCCACGATCCCGCCGCGGTTCGGGTGGCATTGACCTCTCGACCACCACCTCCCTCGGCACAAAGGTAATATCCATTATAGGTGCGTAGATGACAGATTGACATTGCAAACTCCTAACTTGAGTAAGTGGTTGTTTGGATAAAGAAATAATGGCTTGCGAGAGCGCGACGTCTTCCCGTCGTGCGGCATCATGGTCTCCCCTGATCGTTTGCATTCCCGCCCCCGTGGTTCTCGGCCACAGGTTCGGCGCTCGATCCCTAGGAGTCCGCCTCTCCGCTTGCATTTACCTTGAACCGCGCTTGAATCAGGAATCCTGAATGCGCCTTCCCGACGCGTCCTACCTGAGGAATGCTGAAAGGGCCGACGCCATTGCACGCCCCGTGAGAGCCGCTGGGTCGTTTGAGCTACCCTGGGAGTCGGGTCTTTAACGGGGGGACGGCGTACTTCTTATCAGCGTCGTGACGGGATGTGGCAGTGGTGGAGTTCCGGATCCTGGGCACACTCGAGGTCAGCATCGGGGGCCGCACGGTGGAATGGCGGCGAGCCAAGCCCCGCGCACTTTTGGCCATGCTCGTGCTGCACGCCAATCACGTGGTGTCGGTCGATCGACTGATTGACTCGTTGTGGGGTGACGATCCGCCGCTAAGCGCGGCCAACACCTTGCAGGGTTACGTGTCGCATGTCCGCCAGGTCCTCACAGTCGACGGGGGCGGCGACGACCGCCCGATGGTGCGCACCAAGGCACCCGGCTACCTGCTTGAGGTGGTCCCTGAGCAATTCGACGCCTGGCGGTTCGAGCGCATGGCGGCCGAGGCTCGGCAGGCGCTTGCGGGCGGGGAAGCGGAGCGGGCCGCCGACTTGCTGGGTGAGGCGCTTTCGCTGTGGCGGGGAGCGGCGCTGGCCGATTTTGCCGACCAGCGCTTCGCCACTGGCGAAGCGGCCCGGCTGGAAGAGCTTCGGTTGGTGGCCTCAGAGGACCTGGCCGACGCCGAACTGGCCCTTGGTCGCCACCACGAACTGGCCGGTCGCCTTCATGCTGTGGTCGACCAGCACCCCCTCCGGGAGCGGGTCTGGGGCCAGCTCATGGTCGCCTTGTACCGCTGCGGCCGCCAAGCGGAGGCGCTGCGCGCCTTCCAGGACGCAAGGCGGAAACTGTGTGACGAGCTCGGCATCGATCCCAGCCCGGCGCTTCGCCGCTTGGAAGCTGACATCCTGGCCCAAGCCCCAAATCTCGACTGGCAGCCGCGGCCCCGGCCACTCGTCGATTCCGGCGCGCCTGCCGCGCCCCAAGCGCCAGCCGCGCCCCAAGCGCCCGCCGCGCCCCAAGCGCCCGCCGCGCCAGCCGCGCCCCAAACGCCTGCCCCGTCGCCCTCCCTCAATCTGCCCCAGGAGAGCAATACCTTCGACTCCGGTCGCGGTCATAACATTCCGGTCCAGCTGACAACGTTTATCGGGCGCGGCGCCGAGTTGATTGCGGCCCGGAAACTGCTGGCCGGCACCCGGCTACTCACGTTCACCGGTTCGGGTGGGTGCGGCAAGACCAGGCTGGCGATCGAGCTGGCCCTGGAAGAAGCGCCACGGTCCCCAGGTCGGGTGTGGTTTGTCGATCTTGGGAGCGTCAGCGACCCGGCGTTGGTGCCGATCGCCCTGGCCAACTCACTCGACATCGAACAAGGCAGCGGTTTCGACCTGGTACCGCTGTGCGATCGCATCGGGAGCGTCCGGGCGCTGGTCGTGCTGGACAACTGCGAGCATGTCGTCGCCGCCTCCGCCGCGCTGGTGGAAGCCGTCCTGACTCGATGCCCCAATTTGACCGTCCTGGCCACCAGCAGAGAGGAGCTGTTGATCCGAGGCGAGACGGTGTGGCGCGTGCCATCGCTTAGCCTCGTCACTCCCGACGGAGGACCCGGAATGGCGCGGCTCGTGCGCGAATCCGAGGCGGTGCGGCTCTTCCTTGAACGGGGAACCAGTGTGCTTCCCGGTTTTGACCCCGATGACACCAGGCTCGCGACGATTGCGCGCATATGCCAGCGCCTCGACTGTATTCCTCTGGCCATCGAGCTGGCCGCCGCGCTCGTTGCCATCCTCCCCGTAGCCGAGATCGCCCGGCGCCTTGAGCAGAGTTTCGACCTGCTGACGAGGGGGGTCCGTGGCGCGGTACCGCGCCATCAAACCCTGCACGCAACCATCGACTGGAGCTACGACCACCTGGCCGAGCCCGAACGCCAACTGTTTGCCCGGCTGTCCATCTTTCTCGGCCAGTTCAGTATCGAGGCGGCCGAAGCGGGGGCGGAAGCGATCAGCTGGCGGAAACCTGGCTTCTTGGACGCCCTCTCCGCGCTGGTGAGCAAGTCCATGGTTGCGGCCGTGGCCGGCCCAGACGGCACCCGGGGTTACCGCATGCTGAACAGCTTGCGCCACTACGGGCTCGAGAAGCTGCCGGGGGGCCGGGGCCGAGGCCGACGCTCGCCGCCGCCACGCCGCGTACTTTGCCTCCTTCGCCGAAGATGCCGACCACCAGTTGCACAGCCGAGACGCGACGGACTGGTCTCGCCGGCTCGTGCGCGAGCTGTCCAACCTCCAATCGGCCCTCGATTGGTCATTCTCCTGCGAGGGCGACCTTGAGATCGGTGTCCGCCTGGCCGGCGCGTTGCGCTGGTGGTTCTTTGCCCGGATGGGTCAGCTGGCGCAGGCCAAGAAATGGCTGGATATCGCGCTCGAGCGGCGGCACGAGCTCAGCCCATCGTTGCAACTGAAGGCCATGACCGCAGCCATGTCCATCGCCTATTCCCTGGGCGACTACTCGAGGACGGCCGGTATCGGGGGGGAGGCGGTGGCGCTGGCGGAAAACCTCGGAGACCGCGTCGAGTTGGCCACCGCCCTGATGTCGCGAGGCGGAGCAGCCGTGTATGAGGGCGATCTTCCCCGGGCGCGCCAGTGCCTCGAGCGCAGCCTTCAGTACTGCCTCGAACTGGGGGACCGCTGGGGAACGGCATTTGTGCTCGGCTTTTCGGGCGTCGCCTCGCGCCGATCGGGCGACAACGAGTTGGCCCGGGCGCAATTGGAGGAAGCGCTGTCGATCTTTCGCGATCTGCGCGATGACCACAACCAAGTTGCCCCGATGCTGCAGCTGGCGCTATTAGCCGAGCGAGCGGGCAACTTCGACGAAGCCATGCGTCAGTGCGATGAGGCGGGCGGACTGGCGCGCCGACTCGGCGACGGTCAGCTGGCCCACGGAGCGACTTGTGTCGCGGGTCGAGTCGAGTTGTCGCGGGGAAACCACGAGGACGCTCGGCGCCTGCTCATCGCCGGTCTCCAGTCCTATCCGGGAGTGGAGCATCAGCTCATGGTGGCGATCGCGGTGGAGGGCCTGGCCATCATCGCTCATTTGGAAAACTGTCCCTCCCGTGCCGTGGAACTCTGGGGTTTCGCCCAGCACCTGCGGCAGGTCTCAGCCATGCCCCTGACCCAGGAGCGACTCCTCGAGCAGGGTCGCTATCTGGCCCAGGCCTCGGCCCAAATCGGTCCGGATGCGGTACGCCGCGGCTTGGCCTCGGGCAGCCGCCTTTCCCTCGGCGAGGTTCTGGTCCGAGCCGGGCGCCGAGCCGGGCGCCGAGCCGGCTCGGTCGGCTCGGCGCCTCCCTGAATGAGCGGGAGCGGAGGGAGTGGGATTTGAACCCACGGGGACTTGCATCCCAAAGCTTTTCAAGAGCTTCGCATTCGGCCGCTCTGCCATCCCTCCCTGAGCCCGAAACACCCTACCCGGG
>JALYXV010000415.1 GCA_030947025.1 Actinomycetota bacterium
CGCCTCGACCGTCTGACCGCGCCGCCGAGACGGCGCCTTCCGCGCGGGCGCGGCCACCGCCGCCTCCTCTCCCTCCGCCGCCTCCTCTCCCTCCGCCCGCTGGCCGCGCCGCCGGGGGGCCGCCGCCTTCTTCTTCGCCGCCACCGGCTCCTCTCCCTCCGCCGGCTGCGCCTCGACTACCGGAGCTGCCTTCTTGCGGCTCCGCCGGACCGGCGCGGCCGCGACCCGCGCGGGCGCCGTGTCATCGTCATCCTCGGCCCCGATTTCGGCCGCAACGGTCTCCTCGGTCGGCGCGCCCGCGATCTTGGCAAAGCCGGGGACGGCCAATTCCACCCCGCGGCGCTGCGGGTCCAACGCCTGCACCACGAAGGTCACCTGCTCGCTCTTGGTGAAGATCTCCCGAGCGCTCTTGGGCGGAGGATCCCCCATCGCCGACAGGGGCACATAACACCGCGCCCCTTCGCAATCGACAAATGCCCCGTGCGACGCAAACGAATCCACCGTGGCCGTGACCTCGGCCCCCAAAGGGTGGGCGGCAATGAAGGTGATGAACGTCAGCGGGTCGTTGACCGGATCGGCAGGCGGTGACCCGCCCTTACGCCGCCGACGGGGCTTGTCCCTGGGCGCGACGGCCTCTTCGAGCGCAACCGCTATAGCCCGCTCGACGTTCTTTTTCCCCTTCCCTTTGGTCCGGGATCGCTCGGCCGCCAAGTCCAAGCCAGGCATGGCCGACGGGGTGTCGCCCTTGGTTTTGCGCTTGGCTTCCTTCACCGCCTCGCGGGAGCGAGGTCCCCGCACTGGCGTGCGAGGCGTGAAGATCCAACCCACGCCGGGAACAGGCTTGCCGCCGATGAGCCGGCCCCGTTCGAACAGCCAGTCGTAGTCGCCGTGGAATTCCTGGAACGAGTCGTTGGACAGAACCGTCGCGCCCGTCTTGTCGGCGATGCGCAGCAGGAAGGCGTCACCGCGGCCTATGGCGCCTGCAGGAGGCGAAACCAGCTCGCCCGCGGCCTCGGCTTCCTCGAACATCTTGAACTCGTTCTGATCGATGCGATGTCCGAACGAGGCGTCCACGACGACGGTCACGACATCATCGGGACTCTCGAGCAAGAACTCGCGCACCGCCTGGTCGAGCTGGGCCAAGCTCGGCATGGAACGGCCCTCAGTGGCCAAGTTGGAACCGTCGACGACGACGTGTCGTGCTGCCATTTCGGTTAAGAGTCAAGCATTGTGGCTGGCCCAAGTGAGGGAATGTCCCCGTTCTGCCCTCCCCGGCACCAGGGAAGGGCGGCGGTTAAGCGTGTGCTACCCGCCTCCGAACCCTCGCACCATCAGGTCCTCGGCCTCCAGGGCCGACAGAGCCGCGCTCCCGGTCGCGGGCGAGCCCGAGGGGAGGCGGGCCACCGAAGACAGCCGGGCATCGCCCCCGAGCAGCTTCTGCAGCTTGGCCCGGACGAACCACCAGGGGCCCATGTTCTCCGGCTCCTCCTGGGCCCACACCACCTCGACATCGCCGGGGTAGCGGGCCACGGCGGCGGCGATCTGGTCGTCAGGCCAGGGGTAGAGCTGCTCGACCCGCACAATGGCCACGCCCGACGTGAGGGGGTCGGTTCCAGTCGACCGGGGCCGCGTCCGATAGGTCATCAGATCGAGCGCCGTCTTGCCCGACGCCAGAATCACCCGACGCACCGAATCCGGATCGGCGACATCGTCGTCGATCACCTCTCGAAAATGCCCGGTCGAGAACTCCTCGGCCTTGCTGTACGCCTCGCGAGCCCGCAGGTATTTCTTCGGGGACAGCAGGATGAGCGGCCGCTTGGCCCGGCGGTGAACCTGGCGGCGCAGCAGGTGGAACAACTGAGCCGCAGTCGTGGGATTGACGACTTGGATGTTGTCCTCGGCGCACAGCTGTAGGAACCGTTCGACCCGGGCCGAGCTGTGCTCGGCTCCTTGGCCCTCGTAGCCGTGGGGAAGGAGCAGCGTCAGTCCACAGGTCTGGCCCCACTTGGCCTTGGACGCCACCAGGAACTGGTCGATGATGATCTGGCCGCCGTTGACGAAATCGCCGAACTGGGCCTCCCAGGCAACCAAGGCATCCTGCTGCACCACGGAGTAGCCGTACTCGAACCCAAGGGCGGCGTACTCCGACAGGAGCGAGTCGTACACAAAGAACCGACCCGGCGACGGCCTCGAGTCGGTCTCGGTCTCGGTCTCGGTCTCGGTCTCGGTCCAGTTGACCGAGTCGAGATGCTGCAACGGTATCCATTCGGTTCCCGTCTCGACGTCGATCAGGGCGGCGTTGCGGTGCCCGAAGGTGCCCCGCCGGGTGTCCTGGCCGGCGAGACGGACATCGTGTCCCTCCAGCAGTAGGGACCCGTACGCCATGGCCTCACCAAGGGCCCAGTCCGCCTCTCCCCCGGCCCAGAGCTTGGCCCGGTTGTCGAACACCCGAACCAGCTTGGGATGGACCGTGAACCCTTCGGGCGGGTTGTGCAGGACCGACGCGATGCGATCCAGGGTCTCGATCGGGACGGCGGTCGAGATGGGCGGCAACACCGGGGCCGACGGCAACCGGTCGGGCAGCTTGGTGGGCCGAGGCGGAGCCGCCGCCCGGGTCTCGTCCAGGGCGGCCTGGAGGCGCAGCCGGAAGTCCTTCAGCGCCGCCTCGGCTTCTTCCATGGTGATGTCGCCCCGGCGCACCAGCGTCTCGGTGTAGATCTTGCGCACGCTGCGGTGGATCTTGATGAGGTCGTACATCCCTGGCTGGGTGAGGCTCGGGTCGTCCTGCTCGTTGTGCCCGAACCGCCGGTAGCACACCATGTCGATGACGACATCCTTGTGAAAGGCCTGGCGGAACTGGAATGCCAGCCGTCCCACCCGCACGCATGCCTCCGGGTCGTCGCCGTTGACGTGGAAGATCGGGGCCTGGACCATCTTGGCTACGTCAGTGGCGTATACCGAGGATCGGGCCGATTCGGGGTTGGTGGTGAAACCCAGCTGGTTGTTGATGACCAGGTGCACCGTTCCACCGGTGGTGTAGCCCCGCAAGGCCGACATGTTGAGCGTCTCGGCCACCACGCCCTGACCTGCGAAGGCGGCGTCGCCATGGACCAGCACGGCCAGGACAGGCCTCCGGTTGCCCGTCTCGCTCAGGTCCTGGTACGCCCTGGTCATCCCCTCGACGACTGGATCGACCGCCTCCAGATGGGACGGGTTGGACGACAGGTGAACATTGAGGTCGACGCCCGACAGACCGGTGAACTTGCCGTGATAGCCCTTGTGGTACTTCACGTCGCCCGTGCCCTGGGTGGTGTCGGGGTCCAGGTTGCCCTCGAACTCCTGGAACAGCTCGCCGTAGCTCTTGCCCACGATGTTGATCAGCACGTTGAGCCGGCCCCGGTGGGCCATGCCCAGAACCGCGCTCTCCATCCCCGCCTGGGCCGCTTGGTCGAGCACCGAGTCCAACAGCGGGATGGCCGATTCCGCCCCTTCGAGGCCGAAGCGCTTCTGCCCGATGTACTTGGTGTCCAAGAACCGCTCCAACGCCTCGGCCGCGTTCAGCCGGGAAAGGATGTGGCGGTGCTCCTCGGGGCGCAGCTGGATCGAGATCCCTTCGACATGCTCCTGGATCCACTTCTTCTGATCGGGCTCCTGGATGTGCATGTACTCCACCCCGACGGTGCGGCAGTAGGCGTCCCGGAGCACACCGAGGATGTCGCCCAGCTTCATGGTGGCGTGTCCCGCTAGGCCGTCGGTGAGGAACTCCCGCTCGAGGTCCCACAGCGTGAGCCCGTAGGTCGTGGTGTTGAGCTCGGGATGGGTATGCGGCTCCCGCCAGTCGAGCGGGTCGAGATGGGCGATGAGGTGGCCCCGGACCCGGTACATGTTGATCAGGGTCTGGACGTGGACCTGCTTCTGGATCTGCGAGGTGTGTGACGAGTCGTTGCCGGATGGGTCGTTGTTGTCCCGGAGCCAGCGGACGGGCTCGTAGGGGATCCCCATGGAGTGGAAGATCTCGTCGTAGAAGGCGTGCTCCCCGATCAGCAACTGGTGGACGCGGGCCAGGAACAACCCCGACTCGGCTCCTTGGATGATGCGGTGGTCGTAGGTCGAGGTGAGCGTCATGACCTTGGACAGGCCGAGGGCGGCGAGGGTGCGGGGATCGGCGGCCTGCCACTCGGCTGGGTAGTCGAGACTCCCGACGGCCACGATGACCCCTTGGCCGGGCATCAAACGGGGGACACTGCCGACCGTGCCGACCGTGCCCGGGTTGGTCAGGGTCAGCGTCGCCCCGGCGAAGTCGTCGGGGCCGATCCTGCCGGTACGGATCTTTCGGATCAGCTCTTCGTAGGCGGCCCAGTAGGCCCGGAACTCGAGGGTGTCGGCGCCCTTGACCACCGGCACGAGGAGCGTTCGGGTGCCGTCGGACTTCTTCTGGTCGACCGCCAGGCCGAGCCCGACATGCTGGTGGTGGATCACGCCGGGTGGATTTCCCGGGACGAACGACGAGTTCATGTTGGGGACGGCTTGCAGTGCCTTGATGACTGCGAAGCCGATCAGGTGGGTCACGCTGACCTTGCCCGCGCCCACTCGAGCCAGTTGGTTGTTCAGGATGCGCCGGTTGACCTCGAGCAAGCCGGCCGGCACCACCCGCACACTGGTGGCGGTGGGCACGCCCAGGCTGGCTTCCATGTTGGCCGCGATTCGGGCCGCCGCTCCCCGGAGAGGCAGGACCGCCGGTCCGGCGCCGTCCGCGGCCACCTCGGACCGTTTCTCAACCGGCTGGGGCGACTCGATCGGCGAGGCGGGCACGGC
>JALYXV010000029.1 GCA_030947025.1 Actinomycetota bacterium
TCGCCCGGTGGGGAACGTCGTCGTGGGGAACGACGGAAAGGAGATGGCTGATCACGTTCAGCCGGGCCGCCTTCTTATCGTTGGCATCGACGACATACCAAGGAGCTTCCTTGATGTCCGTGTACGAGAACATCTCGTCTTTTGCCTCGGCGTAATCGACCCAGCGGGCCCGTGCCTCGAGATCATAGGACTCAGCTTCCAGCGTTTGCCCGGGTTATTGATCCGCTCGGTGAACCGCCGCTCCTGCTCCTCGTTGCTGATCGACAACCAGTATTTGATCAGGATGATCCCACTGCGAACGAGGGCCCGTTCCAGCTGGGGACAGGTTCGGAAAAACTCGGTGTGCTCATCGGCAGAGCAGAAGTCCATTACCCTCTCGACGGCCGCCCGGTTGTACCAACTGCGGTCGAACAGGACGATTTCCCCCGCCGCGGGTAGGTGGGCGACGTAGCGCTGGAAGTACCACTGGCTGCGTTCTCGCTCCGTCGGGGTGCCGAGCGCCACGACCCGGCAATACCGGGCGTTGAGTCGCTCCATTATCCGTTTGATGGTCCCACCCTTGCCGGCAGTGTCGCGTCCCTCGAAGATGACCGTGACGCGCAGACCCTTGTAGACAACCCACTCCTGAACGCGCACCAGGTCGGTTTGCAACCGGGCCAGGTCCTTCTCATAGCATTTCTTGCTAATCACCTTGGGTGTGCTCGACGGCTGCCGCGAAACCGGCCCGGATGACACCGTGCCGTTCCCATTCTTCGGCCCGTTGGCATTCGCTCCTCTTCGTTTGGATCCGTTCGTCTTGGACCCGCTTGACTTGGGCCGGGTTGCTCCGGCGGCTGTCCCACTCATGGTGGGTCAGCCTAGATAGATAGGACCGCAGGCCGGAAGATTGCCAAACTGTTAACCTCAGGTGTCGCTTTCCCCTCGACCTGGGTGCCCGACCAGGTTTCCTCGATAGACCGGCATCACACGATCGGGTCATACGGTCGAGTGTTGGCGCCGCTGTCGACGCCCCCCGGGAGGCACCTCAATCGATACCTATTCTCCGAGCTGGCTTCCTGCTGTCCGGACCTGCGAATGGGGCGCTGAACCATGGCAGGTTCAGCGTTCTGTGGCGACTTGATGCCGTATTTCATGACAAATCGCCGCGGAACGTCCAACCTGCCACGGTCGAGTTCCGCGCCGGGCGAGCGGTCGCCGATTCGATTCCCGACGGCGGCCCAGTGGGCGGGCTGGAGGAGGCGCGAGCGGCCGCCACCCCATGAGGGCGGCTACTCTCACGTCCGGGTCTATTGCGAGCTGGTGATCCACCTGTTCGACGGCGATTCCGCCTACCTCGGGGCGAGCGCGGTTTTCGGCGTGCCGATCGCTCGTCGTGGAATTCCGCCCCACTCCCTTGACAGAACTCGCTGCCGATCCGACGTCGTCCTGGACCCGGAAGCCGACAATGCCGCCGCGGGCAGGGCCAGGTACCTACAGACCAGGGCAGATGGGGTGGGTGGACCAGATGGCCCGGCCGTAGCCGCAGGTGAGGTCTCCGGGCGGCTGGTCCTCTGTGTCGACCAACACGAGGGTGTGACATAAGGGGCAGTCGATGCGGACCCATCCGGATGGCAGCAGGTCGAGGGTCACGCTGCGTCTCGGAGGCATTGCTTTGTCGATGAGTGCATGATCAAGCAAGAAGATCAACGCCTCCCGTCCCTTCACTGATGACGTGGCTCCAACGTCCTCAGTAAGAGTCCTCAACCCCGGGCCCTGATACGGGCAAATGCGACTTCGCGTGCGGGATTCGGTCAGGTACGGCGGATGCGGGCTGTCAAGGTGGAGCCGCCCCACCCGATCGTCGCGAACACCAGAGGAATCATCATCAGGAAAAGTATCGTCTTGTTGCCGAGCGCGTCGCTGACCACCCAAGCGGTCACGTCCCTTGCCCCGCTGAGGTGGGCCTCGTTGATCTGCCCCGGGGGTGTGCGATCCACCGCCGGTCGCTACAATCGCGCCGGCACCTGACGAACAGGCTCAGGCTGGCGCTGACGCCCGCCAGCAGAGCGTCCGCCGGCCGACGGCGGCGCTGCCGCCCGCGCCAGGTGCCGCCCGCGCCCACTGCCAGCGGCACCACGAACAGCAACACCAGTCGGGCGACGGGCGAGAGAATCATGTTCGTGGGCCTGACTCCGCCAGCCTTCAGCCAGGCCACGGTGACGACAAGACCGCCTACCAGACCGGAGCCGGCCAGACCGGCCCGGCGTAGGACGGTACCGGCGAGCGTGTCGCCGACGAGGGCGGCGAGGAAGATCGCGGGCCCAACCCAGGTCGTGGCGTCGGTCACCATGCCGGGGTACCAGATGAACGCGAAGGCGAACAGGCCGGCGCAAGTGGCCGCCACCGCGACGAGGGCTCCCGCCGGCGCTGCGGCCCGCCCCCCGGGCGGAAACAACAGCGCAGCGCTCACGCAGCCGACGGCGAAGCGCCAACGTTCGGCCGGACCGTCGATCTGATCCAATTCGCGACCATCGCATGGCCCCCACTCGACCCCGTTCGGCGGCCAGCAGGCCGACGGCCCACAGCAGCAGCCGGGCGGGCCCGTCCTCGCGCGCCATGACGGCGGCCGGCGCGGCCGGCAGGACCGGCGGGCGAACCCGGACCAGCCGCGATACCCCGAGGCCCAGCAGCAATACCGTGACGACGAACAAGAAGGGCATTACGCCTCACTCCAGCCGAGAGAGCGGGGCCCGGGTCGCTCGACCCGGTCCGCGGACAGCGCCACCACACACTCCAGGCCGGAGGGGGTCAGGCGGTACAGGTGGGCGGGGCGGGCGGCTCGCCCGGCTCGGCTCCCACGACGCCTCCAGCAGGCCACGGTCGGCGAGGCGGACCAGGATCGGATACAACGAGCCCGACTTCAGGTGCACCTCGATACCGAGGTCGTAGCCACAGCGCCAGCGGGACGGATCGGCGGCCAACGCATTCAGGACGCTGACCATCTGCGCCGACGGGGCCCAGTACGTCGCACGAGCGGTAACTCTACTCATGTAGAAGTAAGTGTCAAGAACCCACGATCAGCGGGGCCGGCTCACCCGGCGATTGTGATAGGGCCGTAGCGCCACCCTCTGCGCCGCGTCCACTGGGGCGGATAGGTATGGTGTTCAGCCGGCTCCGGGTGGCTTCTGTGCAGTCCCAGATCGGCGCGACCCGACCGAGGAGCTAATAGGCGACGATGATCGATCCGACGAGGCTCCCGCCTCCTCCATGGTCTGCCCGTTCCGGTCGTGAGCCCGAGCTGTCCCGGCGAGAGCTTCTGCGAGCCGGCCTCGTTCTTCCGGCCCTGGCCCTGCCCTTCGCTGTTTCCTGTCGCCCCAGCCGCGACGCCGCCTCTCACCGGGGGCCGTCAAATCCGGCCCCGACCGGCATCCCGGAAACGACCACGGTCGTACCGCGAGGACCACGAGGGCCACGAGGAAACGGTCAGACGGTCACGTTCGCATTCGGCGGGGACACACACTTCACCGACCAATGGGACACCGAGGGCGGGGCCGTCTACACGGGGGTACCAGTGCTGGCCGATCAGGTCAAGGCGGACCCGACCAAGGTGCTGGCCCCAGTGGCGCCCATTCTCTCCGGCGCCGACCTGGCGATGGTCAACCTCGAGACTGCGATCACCGAAAGGGGCGAGCCGGTGGCGGGCAAGAGCTTCCATTTCCGTTCTCCCGCGGCATCGTTCGTCGCCCTCAAGGCTGCGGGCGTCGACGTGGTGAACATGGCCAACAACCACGCGCTCGACTACGGCCCGGTCGGTATGCAGGACACGTTCGATGCGATCGCGTCGTCGAAGTTCCCCGTGGTCGGGATCGGTCGCAACGCGTCCGAGGCCTACCGCCCCTACCGCACGGTGATCAAAGGCCAGCGCATCGCGATCTTCGGCGCGCTCGACTGGCTCGAGCCCGCACTCATTCCGTTGTGGTCGGCCACCGAGACCCAGCCGGGTATCGCATTTTCGATCGACCGCACCCGTCTCCTGGCCGCAGTGGCTGCGGTGCGACCTGACGTCGACACGCTGGTGGCGTTTCTGCACTGGGGGATAGAGGAGACGCATTGCTCGTCGCCCGAGCAACAGGGCCTGACCCACGCCCTGCTGGCCGCCGGTGCCGACATCGTCGTCGGCAGCCACGCTCACCGGGTTTTCGGCGCCGGCCACGTCGGCACCTCGCTCGTCGCCTACGGGCTCGGAAATTTCGTGTACTGGCGCGAAGACGGGGAGTCGGGGCGCAGCGGTGTGCTGCTGGTCGAGGCCACGGGCCGAGAAGTCGACAGTTACTCCTGGGTCCCGGCCCGCATCAAGCACGGGGTCGCCGTCCCCCAAGTAGGCAGCGCCGCTGCTGTCGATCTCGCCGAATGGGAACACCGTCGCAGCTGTAGCGGCATCCCGAAGTAAGGCAGACCTCGTCTTCAAGCCGATGGCGTCAGCCGACGAGAGTGGCAATCTCGCCCAACACGCGCACCATCTCCACGTCCTCGTGCTGCAAGTGCTGAAGCATGACCCTTTGTACGCCGGCCGCCTCGAACTGCCGCAGTTGCTCGACGACATGGTCGATCGTGCCCGCCACCCACGAACGGCTGTTGTCCGCCAGCCAAGAATCCTCTGAACCCGTCTCACCGCGTGCGGCCATGGCTGCTCGGACGCGGGCATGGAACTCGCCGGCGTCGGCGCCGACGATGGCGCGGGTCATGACCGAGAACACGAGTGAGTCGGGATCGCGTCCCGCCTCCTCGTACGCTTTGGCCACCCGCTCTCGCCGTGTCCGGCACAAGTCGGGCGACGCAAACACGGTGTTGTACTCGTCCGCCCAACGGGCGGTGACGGCCGCGCTGCGCTTCCCGCCGTGGCCTCCGACGATCAGGTTGGGATGCGGTCGCTGGACTGGCTTCGGTAGCGCCTCAAGGCCCTCGATCCGGTAATGCTGCCCGCCGAAGTCGACTGGTCCGGGGTGCCACGATCGGTGAATGATCTCAATCTGCTCCTCAAGCATCTCCAGCCGGGTCGCTTCCGCCGGGAAGGGAAAGCCATAGGCCTGGTGCTCGGGTTCGAGCCATCCGGCGCCGAGCCCGAGCTCGGCTCGGCCGCCCGACACGTGATCCACGGTGACGACCATCTTGGCCAGGACGGACGGATGGCGGAAGGTGACAGGCGAGACAAGCGTTCCGAGGCGGATGCGCTCCGTCGCCTGAGCCAGTGCCGCCAACGTCGCCCACGCATCGAGCGATCCCCGCTCGGGGTCACCCACGACCGAGACGTAATGATCGGAGCGGAACAATCCTTCCAGCCCGGCCGACTCGCACCCGCGCGCCAGAGCCAACCACTGCTCCCACGTCACGTTCTCCTGGCCCTCGATAAACAAACAGATGCGCATTACTCCTCCAGCTATTTCGTTTCGCGGCCTGGGCACTGATTATGACTCGTTTAACGGGCGAATGACTCAAAGTATGAGATGTCAGAAAACCTTCAGCTTTTTCAGCCTACAGGGAAATGAGTGAAAGACCATGGTGTTATAGATGTGGGTAACACCTAATGGTTTGAGAGATCTAAGACGGGGGGTAGGTTAGATTGCGCGGCTGGGCAATACCGAAGCATGTGATCCTTGCCAAACTCCGCGACGTACGAGTCCGGTTGAAAAGTTGGACCCTGTACAGCGTGATTAGCGAGGGGCGGGTGGGGCGCGGCCTCGAAGTCGCCTCGGTGGTGGCCGGGGTGTTGGGCGTCCAGGGCGTTCTGGCGGGACTGATCGGACTGGCGAGAGGGCTCCAGATCACCGCCGTGAACATCTCGGCGCTCGAAGCCGCCCTGTCCTGTTGACGCACAACTTCAGCGTCGAGACGATCGGAGTGGACTCGGGGCCTGCACCGCCGGTAGCGGGCTGGTCGGCACCTCCATTCCTCACCGCTGACGGACACCTGGTCGAGACGAGTGTTTGGAACCGGAAAGGGAGAAACCTTTGGGAGTCACTTGCGCTACCCCCACGTTGCGCCGACTTCACGGTTGTCCCGTTCGGGGGCACTTACCGCGGCGAGGCGGCGCCGTGACCTCGTACACAGACACCGTCCATCCAAACACACCGAACTCGGCGCGAGAGGTCGGCGAGGTCATCGAGACCGCCCGCCACTACCACGGCATCAGCGCTTGCCCGGCAGGAGCGTGCCGAGTTCATCGCTCACCCCCAGGAGGGGGGCCGCAGACGACGTCGCGGCACGAAGGGCATCCCACGAGGTCATGGAACTGTCGCGCACCATGGGATCCAGTTCCTCCAGGTTGGTTCCGTGCGGGGAGGACGGGCAGTCGCTGCCGAGAGCCACCCGTATACCGGCACCGACGGCACGGGCGAAGGCGCGGGTGTGGGTCTCGAAGATGGCCTGACAGCTGTCGATGGTGCCACGGGGGAGCGCCGTGCCTGCTTCGGCCTTCCGTGTTCGATCGACCGGACCCCGGCCCTGATGGCCGCCTTGATGCCGTCGCACGCATGGGTGTGGGTGATTGTAGGCCGGTGAGCGGCCTCCGCCTCGGTCATCATTACTCCGAGTTCGTCGTCTCGAAAGTGTGAATTGACGGCGTTTGCCCGGGCCGACAGCACACCGCCATTGGTCGCGACCTTGATCCAGTCCGCGCCGTTGCGCGCGATCTGGCACACCGTGCGCCGCATCGCGTCGGGCCCGTCGACGATGGCCTGCTTCAGTCCAGCATCGGCACCGCGAGCGTCCCGGACGGTCGTCATACCAAGGTCCAGGATCGTCCCGAGGCTCTTGGCCGCCCGGAAGAGCACGTGCGAGAACAGCGTCTGCAGCCGCTGGGCGCGGTCCAGCGTCGAACTCGCCACGTGGACTCGTCACCGTCGAGCCCGGGGCCGATCGACACAATCCGACCGTTTTCCACGGACAGGTCGGCCAGCGCGGGCGGGCTACCCATACCGTCGAAGATCCAGCCCCCCGGAAGACGATGCGAGTCGTACAGACATCCGGTCCGATGAAAATAGCTGCCGATCGCGACAGGCTGAAAGGAGAGTGTTCCATATCCTCCGGTCGCGTTGCTGGAGGCCGAGCTCGGTCGGCTACGCGTCTTCAGCATGAGTCGATCATCACTACCTGCTGCGCTCAAATGAACGGTGCGGAAGCCGTCGCCGTGACGGTGTGTCGCCGGCTGTCCAGTAACGACACGGACCGCACGTGGAACCCGACCGGAAGTGGGTCGCGGGAAATTTCCCTTGGGCTACTTCAGTCGGATTGCGTGCTGGTGAAAGCTGTGAATGAATCGCCTTCGGCCCCGAGCCAACGCTACCAACGGGACGATCTATCCATATGAGTAGGGAGGACTCAGTGAAGACACGGATAATTGTTATAGTCGTGTTCGCGGTCAGTTGGCTCGCCGCCTCAACCGGCTCCGCGGTTGCTGACAGTAACTTCAACCGTCCCCCACGGTCTGATTGCCTTCGCCGGCAATCGTGAGGACCACTTTGAGATCTACCTGATGAACGCCGACGGTTCCAGTGAGCGAAAGTTGCCCACGACACCCATAGGCGGGAATCGCCCCAACTGGTCACCCGACGGAACTCGGCTCGTGTTCGACTCCGGCATCCGACAGGGCCACCATCGAACGCGAACATTTACGGCTCTTCTGACGTTTCCGGGGGTCGCTTGACCTGCTGAGACGCGGTGCACGCCGCTTCCTGCCTAGGGTTTCCGGCTGTCTTAGGGCTGGAGCCGAGGGAGGAAACGGCGTGCAGTTCGCGAAG
>JALYXV010000074.1 GCA_030947025.1 Actinomycetota bacterium
CCCCCGCCCAGGCGCACAGCTGGCCGGCGGAGGGGAAGCGGGACATGTCGGCGCCGGTCTCGGCCACGATCACCTCGGCGGTGGTCTTGGAGATCCCCGGCACCGAGCAGATCACCGCCACCGCCGCTTCAAAAGGGACCAGGCGGGCGGTGACCTCCTCGGTGAGCTTGGCGATGGAGCGGTCCAAGAAGTCAATGTGGTCGATGACCTGGCGGCACACCGCGGCGTGATGCGCCCCGAAATGGCCCGACAGTGCCTCCTCGAGCTGGGGGATCTTGGGGCGCAGCCGGCCCTTGGCCATCTCCGCCAGCACTTTGGGATCGCGCTCGCCGGCGATGAGCGCCTCGATGACCTGGCGCGACGACGCGCCCCACACGGTCGAGGCGACCGAGGTCCATTTCAACCCGGCGTCTTGGAGGACCTTCTCCAACCGCTGGATCTCCCGGGCCCTCGCCTCCACCTGGGTTTTGCGGTAGCGGGTCAACTCGCGCAGCTCGCGGATCTCCGGCGGCGGCACAAAGCTCGGCCGGACCATCCCATGCGCCGCCACGTCCGCCAGCCACTCGGCGTCGGACAAGTCGGTCTTGCGGCCCGGGACGTTCTTCACGTGCTGGGCGTTGCACAACCACACCTCGGCAAACAAGCCCTCCAACGCGTAGTACACGGCCCGCCAGTACACCCCGGTGGACTCCATCACCACCGTGGCCACCCCGGCGTCGGTCAACCAACCGGCCAGGTTCCCCAAGCCCTTGCGGGTCGTGGCGAACGTGTCCTTGGCCACGGTCACCTCTCCGCCGGGCTCCACCACCCGACAGCAGGCCACAACCGTGTCCCGATGCACGTCCAGCCCGGCCACCTTGTCCCTGATCCGCTTCACCAATCCTCCTCTCCATCGCAGCAACCAACACAGGCTGTCGGGGAGGACCCGGCGACTACGAAATCTAGGGTTCGTGCACGAAGCGACACTCCAGGGTCCTCACGGTCCCCACGCCAGACTAAACACGCGCTCACAGCGGCAAGGAAACAGCGGCGACCACCCGACAACCACCACCAGCATTTCATCCCTCCGGGGTGGCCGCCACGCCACGTTGACTAAACTCAGATCAAGCCCGCCGAAACCCCTCTCGACAACTGGGGGGATTTCGGTGATCGACACTGGGGAATTTCGGTTATCCGCAGCACCTCCGGGCTTCCACTGCATCGGCGAAGTCGGGCGCGACGACGAGGTGGTGGGGTCGCGCTCGGTGAGCGGGCCACGGTCCGAACGAAGGCCTCGGCGGAGCAAGCGCTTGGATGGCGGTTACATCGGGCGGATTGATGCGGAAACGCTCGGCGGTCAAGGTCGGAACATTCGTTGACCGGTGACAGCGGACGACCGGCGTCTATCGGTAGATCGCGACAATGTCCAACGTGAGCGCCGGACCTCGAAGCACGTTCGTATCGTCGCTCGATGGTTCCGGCTGATTACGTCGCTGGGACCGAGAGAGCAGAGAGGCTCCTGGAAGAGCCATCAGCGAATAGAAGTCGTCTGGACCCCACCGCTTGGCAATCTTCCCTACGACCCGAGCGGCGCCATCGGGGAGTTCTCGGATGTAGCGCTCTTCGAGCTTGCCCGCAACCTTCGGCGCGTCATCATCAACCTCGCCGACAACGATGACGTCCGAGCGGATGACGCGAGATACCTGCCGGACTACTTCGGTTTGCTGAGGCGTCGGCAACTCGCTGGCGTCCTTCCCAAGGAGACCCGCAAGTGGGCGCAACGTCTCGATCATGTCGAGAAACTGCCCAAGCTGCTCCGGTTGACTCAGTACCCGCACGACGCTGGGGATCTCGACATCACACTCAACGGTGATGAGAGTACCGATACCGAGTCGATCGAAGGCATCGGCTAGATCCAAGACTTCCTCGTAGTCATACTCATCGGGTTTCGCTTCAACGGCCTTCAGCATTCGGTCGAAGCGCTGTTCGGGGGTTTCCCGAACCACTCGTTCATCCTCTTCCGTGTGCTCCCGCTGACCGGACAGCTTGGCGGAGGCGGGTCCGAAGCCCAAACCCGCCTCGCCGCCCCGGCCGCCGTGCTGACTCCGACGACGTGTGGCGTCATCAGAGAGGCCCCCCTCAACAACGCCCAAGTAGCTATCCACGGCTTGCTCATTGAGGTACAAGAACCGGCGAAGCATGCTGACCCTCTCTGCCGCCCACCCAACGGGTGTGGGCCATGGCTCATCAGTACCACCCAGGTGAGACTAAAACTCTGGCGACGAGTTCCAGAACTGGTCGACTGAGGTACCACCAGCGCCGCCGCAGCACCATTTGCCGCGACCGCCGAGATGGCCCCATTACGTCAAGAGCTCTCCGACGGCGCCCGCGACTTTCCCGGCCCGACGTCGCCGGTGATGTCCCGGCCCCGCCACCGAACCTGAGTTTCATCGCCTTCCACCTGGCGCCGGGACCGGCCGACGGTAGTCTCCAACACCCATGGTCGACGACGACGAAGCCGCCCTGGCGGCGGCACGCGACCGCCTTCCGGCCGCCTCGGCGCCGATCACCCGCAGCAGCCAGCTGGGCCCGGCGGCGCGGCCGGTTTCGGTCCCCGACGACATGTCCGGCCCCAAAGCCACCGGTCGAGTCACCCTGCCGCTACACGTCTACTGGAGCGGCCCCGACCCCAGCAGCCAGGTGTGGGACCTCGACGACCGCCGCCAGCGGGCCCACCTCTACGAGATCGTCCTGCGCGAAGGCACCGTCGACGACGTCCGCCACTTCATCGACCTCGACCTGCTGGCCGACCTGTGGGACGAACTGTTCCTGCCCGAGGCGGCGCGGCGGGTGTGGGCGAGACCGCTGGCCGCCCACGCGGATCCGGCCGCGGGCCGATAAGCGCAAACGCCGCCGTACGGGCCGTGACAGCTCCCCTGGCCCGTCGTGGCGACACCGGCGGGGTCGAGCCAACCCGGCGACGCGGTGAATGGTCGCTGTCGAGCGTTTACAGGCCTAGGTCGTTGTCCTGCCGGCGTGCTGGTCGTCTGTGGGGGCCGACGTCGGGTGCTGGTGTCCGACGATGCGGTGGGCCCCGCCGGTGGGTTGGCGGCGCGGTCGCGCTCGGCCAGGGCGTGGTCGAGTTGGGGGAGGACGAGCTGGTCTTTGGGCCGGTTGGCGAGTCGTTTGGAGGCGACGATGTCGGCCAGGTCGGCGATGGGGATGTCGACACCTCCGACGGTGACCAGCCGCGCCCGGGCCGTCAAGTGGGGGTGCCGTTAAGGAAGCTGGCACCAACCGACAAGTAGCCAGTTCTCGGGTTGGGAGTCTCCAGCAGCAGCCTGACGGCCGTGGCGAAGGCCGGCCGAACGGGTTGACCAGTCCGTATCAGAGACACCAGGCCCGATCGCCCGTATCCGTGGATAGCCTGCTCTGGATGAGCGGGCGGCCCTTCGAGTGGATCTGTGAGATCGAGCCGCCGACCAGGCCTGACCTGATGCACGTCCAGCACCAGATCGGTGTGCTCAGCAAGGTGGCCTCCGCGTACCTCATCCCCGACAACCACGTGGGACGGGCCACCGTGTCGAGTGTCGCCGTCGCCCACGAGGTCGATCGCATGGGCGGGCGGGCCATCGCCTGTCTCAACGCCCGCGACCGGAACGCGCTCGGCTTCCGACGCGACCTCTTGACCGGAGCCGCCTACGGCGTCGATGAGTTCCTTTTCGTGTACGGGGACGAGCCGGTCACGGGCGACCGCACCGGGCAGCTCACGGTCCGCTCGATGATCGAGCAACTGCGGCGCTTCAGCGACGAGCACCAAGGCCAGGCCGGCCGCTTCCGGGCGGGTGTCACGACCCGGCTGCG
>JALYXV010000091.1 GCA_030947025.1 Actinomycetota bacterium
CGCGATCATGATCGACCTCCTCCGCTCACCGGAACCGACAATCGCGCCACTCGCCATGCCCCTCACGGGCAAACCAGGTCCCTAAGAGCCCGGCCTTAATCGCCCGATTTAGGCGGTAAACGAGTACCCCGTGAGCCTTCTCTGGGCATACGTTGATCACTCTTGCGCTCAAGAGAACGCCACCTGCGATCGGTCTTCGTAGGATATGGCGAAGGCAACCCAGGCTTGGGAGGATGACGCCGAGAGAGGAGTTCGGAGACGCTTTCGCGATTCTCGCGAGGCACCGCCTTCAATCCGCTCCGTACACTCCCGTGATGCGATCATCGCCAGCCGGGTAAGGGTAATGCGAATGTTCAAGGGGCAGCAGAGACGCTTACCACCTCGAGGGCGGCCCGAAGTTGAAACCAGAGCCTCCGTCCTCTGGCGTTCCGGCGCTCGGACTGGAGCGGTGTCCTTGTCGTAAGCTGGTCACTCAGTGGATTCACTTCGACTGCAGGTTGTGCCGGCTCGGACGGAATCTGTCCGCGGCTTCCAGGTCGAGATTTTCGTAGACGGGTTGAGATGACGTCTCCGGGCGCCGGTCTCGGCATGGACCCGTATGACGTGCTGGTCCCGACGACCGATTCGTGGCTTTACCCGAACAGCACACGATTCCGTCGCGAGATGCGCGTGTGGCGTGTACGGATGCGGATCGACCGACCTGTCCATCACTCTCGATGGTCATCTCGTTCATTGGGAATGGCAGATCGAGGTGCCGATGAGTCGGCGCGTGACGTTCGACCTGGAGGCCCACAACCATGAGATCGACCGAGTCGGCTCGGACGTGAGCTGGGAATCCCCGAACGGATGGTCGGGCGTCTGGTGCTGGCAAGCGTCGTCTGTCTCAACCAAGGCTCGCAGTTCGATTCGGAGATCCGATGAGCCGCCCGCCCTCGCGGGCCCGCTCTGGGTTCACGAAAAATTCTGAGCGGCGGGTGTCGAGGGATCGATCGGTCCGGTTGAGTCGGCCCCACGCCGATTTGAGGGCTTTCCCCGGTGGTAGCGAAGTCGGTCGAGTGACAACCATGCAATCGTGGCACTCACCCAACCGTGGAGATTGACGATCGTGGTCGGCTTACCCCTCGCAGCTTTCACCTTGGCATACGTGCTCTCGCCGCTCTACGGCACCAACCAGGTCGTCTCAATGTCCTGCCAGCGCTCTTCCTCATCGAGACCTTTGCCGTCGGTCTTCCAACGCTGGCGATACTGGCTCTGGTGGAGCGGCCGTCGTTGTTCGTCACCGCGGTCATAGTGCTGACTTCCGCCACAGCGTTCGCCGTTTGGGCAGCAACCAGCCAGCAGATCCCCGATGGTCAGGGCGGCTTTGCGTTGCTGACGCCCACGTACGGTGGGCTTATCGCGGCGGTTCTCCTCGGAGGCGCTGACTGGATCCTTCAAGCGTTTGGCAAGACGCAAACGGGCCTTGAATGAGCCATGTCCGCATGCCGCCGACGTGGATCGTTCACTCGCCGGGAGTTCGCTTTAGACCATCCGTTCATCAGATGAGGGCAAGACTCTCCCGTGGACGGTCGAGGTGGATGGGGCCTGGCCGTCCTTCGCGGTCCGGCGCTATCCGGACCAGAGCGGCAGGACACGTGCAATAGCGCCGGCAATAGCTCATGACGCTGGACTCCTCTTGGAAGTTTGACCGCGAACCATGGGGCCGCGCGCCGGTAGCGCGGCGCGTATGAGGGCGACCGCCGCCACGCCCGCCGCCTCCAGGGCCTCTGTGTCGCGGCTTGCCCGAGAGAGGAGGAAGCCGCCTTCGAGCAGCTCGATCAGCACGATCGCCAGCTGACGGCTCTTGCCTTTGGGGATGCCGGCGTCGGCGAACCAGGTGGTAGCGCGGGCGATCCAGCTTTCGAATACTTCGGACGTGACGACCCGCAGTCTTTCGTTGCTGCTGGCGACCTCGAGCGCCACGGTGGCTATCGGGCACGCGTCCACGTAATCGGTCAGGCGAAGCACTTCGGCGGCTCCGATGAACGCGTTCTTGACTCCGGTGATCACATCAGGCGCGTCGCGGACGACCGCCTCGACGATCTGCACGTACATCTCCCCCGACTGGCGAAGAACCTCCTCGCCCAGCTCTTGCTTTCCGCCGGGGAAGAAGTGGTAGATCGAGCCGAATGGAGCATTGGCGTTATCGACGATCTGCTTGAGGCCCGTGCCGGAATAGCCATAGCGGTGGAACAGCGCGATGGTACTGGCCACGATCCGTGCTCTTGTGTCCGTCGCCACGAAGTCTCCTGAAAGTCGTCTTGCGGTTTCCGACGATGCTAGCTACCGTCTGCCAGTAGACTAGATTGATCTATCAACGGACGATCGTCCGACACGAGAGACGGCCTGCCGGCTCCAGCAAACTGCACATTGGGTGATCGATGACTCACGTTGACATCGCATGGTTGTCGGGCTTCCCCTGACCCACGAGGTGCATCGTCTCGATGCCCGCCGCCCGTGCGTTATCGGCCAAGGCGGTGGACACCAGCCGACCCAGCCTCAGTCCCCGACCGTCGGGATGGGAAATGACCTTGGAGAGGTTCAGTCAAGTGGCGGAATTGGCTGGCATGTCCTCGGCGCCCGGGGCCAATGGCCTAGGGCATCTGGTCGACGACAGCGACGCGGAGAGCGCAACGGCGCCGCCAACCGCCGCGATGATTTCCTCGAGCCACACGCTTGCCTCCCCAACGGCGGGCGGCACAAGCCAACCGGTGGCGGCTCCGAGCGTGCTCACGGCATGGACGATGCGATGGATGGCTTGCTGCAGGTCCTCAGACCTACATCCGCAGGTAACGCTGGGGCGCCCGGTTTGTTCAGGTTTTGTTGGGCATTTCGGGACGTGTGAACGGTTCGGCCCGGCGGCGACGTTGTCGATTGAATTTCGAGGCGCGCGTGGTCGAGGCCGGTTGGTGGTGTTCGGGTTGCGGCCGGGGCGGTAGGTGGCGGGGCCGGGTTGTGCCGCGGCTGTCAGCCGGCGGCGGCGTCGGGCAGGGCGCGCAGGTTCTTCCAGGCTTTCGTGAATGCGGTGGCGGCTCGGGGCGCGAAACGGATCACGGTTCGCCGGGCGTGGCGGATGACCCGGGCGGCCAGGGCGAACAGTTCCCGTCGGGCCCGCTTGGCGTGCGCTCGCCCGTAGCCGTCGACCTGTCCGAGGGATTGGACGAACACCGACAGGTTGGTGGCGAGATAGGCGGACCACATCCAGATCTGGTTGACGCGGTGGTAGCCCGACGGCAGGTGGACCAAACCCAGCCCGAGTTTCGATTCTTTGTGGCATTCCTCAATCCAGGCCCGTTCCCGGAACCAGTACTCGATCATCTCGGCGTCGCCCGCCAGGTTGGTCACGATGAAGCTGTAGGCGTAGATCTCGGTTGCCGCACCCTTCAAGGCGAGGGCCAGCTGGGCCGGGGCGATGGTACGCCGCCGCCGGGTCCGGGGATCGGAGCGGACCTGGCCGGGATCGAGCCGGACCCGGCGGATGACGCAGCGGGTCCCCTCAGGCCAGCCGGCGGGCGCGTAGGCGCAGGTCGCCACCTGGGCCCCGGGCATGTCGATGGCGTCGAACCACTCGTCGGCGCCCACCGCGGCCAACGCCCGCCACACCGCCGGGTTTCGTTTGGCCGCGATCGCGAAGTCGGCGCCGTTGGCCAGCGCCGCATGCGCCACCTTGGCGTCGAAATAGCCGGCGTCGGCCCGCACCGCCGGCCGGCCGAGGCCAGCGGGCAGGTTGGCCACCGCCCGGGCGATCAGGCCCGGCGCCTGGGGTCGCGGGTCATCGACGCCTGATCCCAGGTCGGCGGCCAACACCACCCCGGCCTCGGCCCAGGTGGCGGGATGGGCCCGACCGACGCGCTGGCCGGCGTAGTTCCACGCCACCCGCTGTTTCTTCGTGCCGTACACCTCGATATCGGTGCCGTCCAAATCGATAGTCGGCCGGACCGCCGCCAGCTGCTCCCGACGCCGGGCCGGCAGTACCTCGAACCAGCGGCCCACCACAATCCCCATCGCCTTCTCGACCGCCGACACCGCCGGGGCGTCGAACCGGCGGGCCGCGGCCGCGAAGGTCGTCGACGCCGGCGCGTCGGGCACCGCCCGCAGCGGGGCGCCCGCCTGATCGGCTCGCAGATGGTCGATATCGCACATGAAATCGCCGTCGGCAAGCATCGACTCCGCCATCGACACCATCACCTCACCCGCCGACAGGCCGCGGCGGCGGGCCTTCAACCAGCCCACCTGGGCGTCGAACACCTCGACCACCCCGAGCACCCGGTCCGCCTCGGCCACCAGCGACAAACCCGCCAAAGCCGTCACCGAAGGGTCATCGGCACCCACCACCACAGCCGAGCGCGCAGCGCCTAATCTCTTCACCGAACGGGTGCCTTTCTTCCAGACAGAAATCTGCCTTCGACAAGCCTGATCCTGTTGGAAGACAAGGCCTCGTTCGCGGATGGGCCCAGATCAGCCCGGCGCTACCTGCGGATCTGGGTCAGAGCTCTCGGAGGGCCAGAAGAGCTCGACACTGCGCTCGGACACAGTCCGTTTCTGATTCGGGCAGTGGTCGCGTCGGGACAAGCTGATGCGGGCCGCCCGCGGCGACACCTTGCCCTTGGATGTAGACTGGTGCCGTGTTAGGTGACATTTGCGATGTGTGTGGCCAGTCCGTCGCACCCGGTGATGCGTATCAGGCCGAAGTGTCATGCAGCCAGATGATGTGCCCGACGTCCATGACGTTCCACCAGGGATGCTACGAGCGGGCGTCGGAGCTGTGGCAGCCGGACGATTCGTACTGCACGGCCGACCCGGACTTTCCCGAGATGGCGGCGTGGCTGGACATGAGCGGTAGGCAGGCCGAGTCCTAGCCTGGTCTTGAGGCCATGAGCGACCTCGGCATCAGGACCTCGGACGATCCCCTGCGTGCCTGGCGCTACTGGCGCCTCGATGGGCCGCGCGGCCGGCTGCGATCGGTCTCCCAGCGTCAGTTCCTGTGGGAACCGGGACGACCGCAGCGGGCGCAGTGTGTTGGCGACCGGCATGCCGCACCTAATCCGGGTTGCAGCTGCGGCATCTACGGCGCGGCCGATCTCGATGCCCTGCGCGAGCACTCCCTTTGCCTCGACCCGGGGCCTCTGGTGGTCGGTGAGGTGGCTCTTTGGGGGGTTGTCGTCCCGGAGGAGGGGGCCAGCTACCGTGCGCGCTTTGCCTATCCGCTGAGGCTGTGGCTGGTCGACGACGAGTTCGTCGACCCGCCGTCGGTCCAGGGTTCGGATGGTGCGGATTGGGCGGCGCTTACAGCGGATGGTGCGGATGGTGCGGATGGTGCCGCATCGGACGGCTTGGCTGCGTACGGAGTCCCCGTCGCCCACATGACGGTGTTTGATGCCGTCGGCGAAGTCTCGTCCGCCATCAGGCGTTTCTTGACGATGTCCTCTCAGACCAGCGGCCGTACGGCCCGAACTGACATGTAGCGCTAAGACCGGTCACCCCCCCGTCCCCTGTGCCGTCGGGGTCTTTGTGGGGTTTGAAGCGTTTGTGTGGATCTGCCGTCGCTATTTCAATCCAGCCCCCACAAACTCGTCAATCCCCACAAACGGCCGCCGGTGTTTAACTCAACCGATTTCGGCCACGGATCAGTGGCTATCAGCCTGTCTCCATGCAGGACTCGGTCGCCACGCTTCACTTGGGATTCGCTGAAGGAAACCCCCTGCGGCCCCCTGCGGTGTTTACTCATCAACTCAAAACAGCACGTCATGGTCGCGTCCCATCGTCCGACCTCCTCTTGAGGCGCCCATGGTCGGCGGCGGTGTAAGGCTATTCCGAAGTATCTCCTGACCGTCGAGGTGCGCCGACCTCAGAACAATCGATCATCCCCGAAGCAGTGGGTTTCAAGCCGGCCGCCTTCTTAGCGGGAAAAGAATTGCACTCGTTGTTGGTCGCTGTGGACAGCGCGGCGTCCCCAGTCGCCACCACCACCGCGACCGCGACCGCCACCGCCACCGCCACCGCGACCAAGACCCTGCGCACGAACCAACCCAAAGGAGTTTCGTGTGGGGTCGTGGGTCGCGGGCTCCACGGATGGGCGACCCGGGTTGTTGGCCACGCCAGAAGGGGAACCGCTCGGCTTGCCTCGGGCACCAATCTCCAGGCGATCACTGCGCGAGGACCTCGCCAGCCTGCCTTGCCCAATCATTGGGGAGTTTCACACCCGGCGTGGTCAGTATCTCCTCGGCGGTTGCGGGGCGATAATCAAGGAGGCGGAGCAGGCCGGCCGGGCTGACCAGGTCGTCGGAGGCAACGCCCAGTGCTGCGGCGGACCGGTTGATCAAGTCGGTGAGCGCCCGGGCGCGTTCGCCGGTGCCCTCAGGGGAGGCGGTCACACAGCGGGCGCAAACGCCGAGCCGTCGGGCGGAAATGCCCTTGAGAGGATCGCCGCAGTGCGAACATTCCACCCCCGCCTTGGGGTCGGCGCCCCGCTTTCGGACTTGTTCGCTGCCGTCCGGTTTCAGGGGGCGGCCGGAGCCCTGAGGTGTCCGCTTCGACCGTGGACGGCCGGGAACTTGGTCGAGGTATGGGCTGGGCCGGTTGGTCCAGCCCCGAGCGCTGGTGACCGGCCAGGTGATGTGCAGTTCTCGCCGGGCGCGAGTGACGCCGACGTGCAGCAGCCGCTCCTCCTCGGCTTGCGCTTCGACGGTAGTGGCGTAGCTGGCCGGGATAGCGCCGTCGTGGGCCCCGACGACGAACACAACGTCCCATTCGAGACCCTTGGCCCGGTGCAACGTGGACAAGGTCACGCCCGCCCCGCGCGGCTCATGAGTTCTTGCCGACAGCTGCTCGAGATGGCCCAGCATTGCCGTCGCGTCGGCGACCGCGGATTGAGGCCACGATGCCGCGATGTCGAGCAGCGCCTGCTGTGTGTCCCATCGCGCTCGAGCCGCGCCCTGGCCCGCGGGCGGGGCGTCGCGGTGAAAGCCTGTGCTCGTCAGGATCGACTCGAGTAGCACCAACCCGGACTGTTCAGGCCGGCTGCGAGCGGCGTGGGCAACGGCGGCGAGCGCCGCTTTGACCTCGGGCCGGTCGAAGAACACGGTGTCCTCAGCGGCCACGGCCGCGATGTCAGCCTGGGCGAAGGCGGCCTCGAAGCGGGCCTGGGTCGAGTTGAACCGGTAGAGAACGGCTATCTCCGACGATGGAGTGCCCGCCGCGATGCGCCGCGCCACCTGTGCCACCACCCAGGCTGCCTCGGCGGTCTCGTCCTCGCAGCGCATGACCCGGGGTGCCGTGCCGGCCGAGCGGGTCGCAACGAGCGCTCGGCTGCGCCCGGCGGCGATCCGATTGGCCCAGTCGAGGATCTGCGGTGTCGAGCGATAGTTGCGCCGCAATTCGAATACCTGAGCAGACGGATAGCGCTCGGTGAAGCCGTTCAGGTAACCGGGATCGGCGCCCTTGAACGAATAGATCGCCTGGCGAGGGTCTCCGACGACGCACAGGTCGTCGCCGGCGCCGAGCACGGCATCGAGGAGACGCTGCTGGGCCGGGTCGGTGTCTTGGTATTCGTCGACGGTCACGTACGCCCACCGGCGCCGTACCCGCTCGGCCACTTCGGCGTCGCCGACCAGCAACTCCGCCGCGATGTCAAGGAGGTCCGCGAAGTCCACCAGACCGAACCTTGATTTGGTTCGGGAAAATGTGGACCATGCGTCCACGACCGTCGTCGTGCTGATCGCCGGGTGGCGGTCGGCCGCAGCGCTCGCGGCCTCATAGCCGTCAATTCTGACCAGGCGGCTGCGGGCCCAGCCCACCTCGTCGATCACCTCCCGGACCACCGCCGTGTCGGGCTCCCCCCCTGTCGCCCGTAGCGCGTCGCGCCACAGGCCCCAGGACTCCCGCTCCGAAGCAACCCTGGGCGACGCGCCGGCGCGCCCGGTCCGAGACCAAAATTGGCCGGCGACTCGTAGCCCCGCGGCGTGGAACGTGCGGGCGTCAACTGTTCCTACACCCAACCGGGCCAGGCGAGCCGTCAACTCCGTCGCCGCTTTGCGGGAATGGGTAATCGCCAACGCACTACGGGGATCGATCCCCGCCGACGACACCGCGTAGGCGATGCGGTAGGTGACGGTTCGGGTCTTCCCCGTGCCCGCCCCCGCCACGATGCACACCGGGCCCCTCACGGCCTGCACGGCCGCGAGTTGCTCGACGTCGAGTTCGTCGAGGGATATCACCTTCATCAGCCTTCCACCTGCACGGCACAAACCCGCAGCACCCTACAAAGGGGGACCGACCCACTCGACTAACGGTCTGTCGCGGACCGCTATGAAGTCGCGCCCACGGTCGTCCGGGGACTCGTATGGGCACATGATCCCGCTACGACGGTTTGGAAGACTCCAGGACATAGGTGGTGTCGGTAGTGCTTCCCTGGGCCGGTATGACCACGTGGGTAGCTGTCTGGATCGGCATCCGCAGCGACGGCGCGTACCAATCGACCTGGGTCACGTCAACTTCATATCGGGTTCCTAGATACGTCACCGACATGACCGCCGCGCTATCGACGACCGCAGTGGTCACGGCCTTGCCATCGAGGGGCAGCACGGCAGTGCCGGCGATCTTCCCGCTGACGGTGAGCACAGCTCCTTGGGTGCATCCAGCATGACCAGAGAACGTCACACCGACAGTCGGTGGCGACGGCGGCCACGGCAGCGGTGACGCAAAATGACACGAGACCGTGGTTCCCGACATCTGCTCGCTCTCGGAGACAACGTACATCCCGGCGCCGCGGTAGGACATGACCGATGTCGACACCGGGGCCTTGGGGCCGACGTTGCGGATCCACGTCTGAGATCTCGATCCTGCCGGCCTTACGACGAGCGTCCCCTCGACGGCGGGACTGGCGGCGGGACTGGTCTGGCGGTAATGGTAGGTCCCTGCCTTCGCCACGGTAGGCGCGGTGGCCCGAGACGCTGGAGAACTCCAGGCCGCGGGAACCAACGCGCCGACTGGGGCCAGGCCCGCCATGACGGCAGTGACGACGACTGCCCTGCCAATCATCCGATTCCTGCCGCTGCTGTTCATCGCTTAGACCTCTTCCTCGTGCGTTGTCGGTCTCATCGAGCCGCCACAACGACTTGACGCTGACCCACCCCCGCTGGTGATAGCTCTTGTCGGCCCAATCGCAGAGAAGGTTAACGTCAACTCTTGCACAGCTAAAGCGTGGTGAGTGGGCGGGACAGGATTTCGGCTTGGGCGGCGGGTGGCTCAGGTGGTTGTCTTTGAAGGTGGAGGAGGTACTCGATGGCGCCTCGTCGTCCGAGAACCCAGCTCTCGACTGCCTCCGGCCTGCGCCAACCGTGCGCTCAAACCCCGCCGCGGCAATTTCGAATGCATTGATGCGGTCACTCCTTTCGCCGGGCGTACGTGCCAGTCCGAGCTCGTACATTCGTTTCACCAAGGCGAGCACGTCAGCCCCGGGATCGATGTCATCGAGCCGAGAGAACCCGATGAGCTGGCCGTGGCATCTCTGTGTCCTACTCGGTGGACCCTGGCGGCTGTGGGTGGGGCCAGCGCCGAGAAGGCGCGCGAATATTGGTTCCCGAGCGAGCGCAAGGGGGGGCCCGGGTGTGGCCTCCCGCATTCGAGGCCTGAGCCCGTTTGCCAGTCGCGACCTCCGAGCCGGCAAGGACCTCGCGGCGCGGGAGCTAACGTCGTGGGGGTCAGGATGCGGATGGTCCCGCGGGAAGGCCAAATCGACCGGAAGGTCTCGGCGGCGCGGGTCGTTGTTCCTGCAAGGATGGGAGAGCCGGTCGGGTGATCGAGGTTTGCGATCTGACCAAACGTTACGGCACCACCCGGTCGGTGGATCATCTGTCGTTCGGCGTCCAGGCCGGCAAGGTCACCGGTTTTCTTGGTCCCAACGGGCGCCGGCAAGTCGACCACGATGCGGCTGATCTTGGGGTTGGACCGGCCCGACACCGGCACGGCGCCATCGGGGGCCGCCCGTATCGAGAGCTGGCCGAACCGCCGCGAGTCGTTGGGGCATTGTTGGAGGCCAGGGCGGTGCATTCGGGCCGGTCGGCATACAACCATCTCCTGGTATTGGCCCAAACCTCCGTTGGATTCGGAACCTGATGAAAGCGCCTGGCATCGGAGGGCCGCACCGTGTTCGTGTCCAGCCATCTGATGAACGAGATGGCCGTTATCGCCGATCACCTAGTCGTGATCGGCCGGGGCCGCCTGATCGCCGACTGCCCGACGGCTGAGTTCATCGCCCGCAGCTCGCACCGCACGGTGCGGGTGGTGGCCCCCGAGTGGACCCACTTGGAGCGGGTGATCCGCGCCGAGGGCGGCCAGGTGGCCACCGGGCAGATGGCGACCTTACCGTCAGCGGACTGGCGGCGCCGCGCATCGGCGAGCTGGCTGCGGCCGATGGGTTGGTGTTGCACGAGCTGACTCCGCAGCTGGCGTCGTTGGAGGAGGCGTTCATGGAGTTGACCGCAGGCAGTGTCGAGTACAGCGCCCAGGAGCGCAGCACTGACGCCCCCTCGGCGGGCGTTGGCCCGGGAGCTTCAAGATGACCGCCCGTGCACCGGGCACCGACACGGTCACCGGGATTGAAGGGTCGTCCCATTTCGACGGACTGTTGCGGGCCGAGTGGACGAAGCTGCGGTCGGTGCGCTCAACCACGTGTTCACTTCTGCTGCTCGTGGTGCTCACCTTGGGGTTCACGGCGTTGTTCACCTGGCTGACGGTGTCGCAGTGGTCCAGGTCCAGCGCCCTCCGAACAACAGCAGATCGTCGCCGACCCGGTGGGCACGATCCTGGGGGCGGGATTCCAGCTCAGCCAACTCACCATCTGCGTCCTCGGCGTCATGGTGATGGCCAGCGAGTACTCGACCGGCATGATCCGCTCCAGGCTGCTGGCGGTCCCCAAGCGGACTCCGATGCTGTGGGCCAAATGCGCGGTCTTCGCGACGGTCGTGTTCGTCGTGGCCGAAGGGACCGCCATCGCGTCGTATTTCATCGGCGCCGCCATCCTGCGCTCCAAGGCACCGGTCAGCCTGGGCGACCCTGGCGTGCTGCGCGCCATCGTCGGAGCCGGCCTCTACCTTGCGGTGTTGGCGCTGTTCGCGTTGGCCATTGGTGCGGTTCTACGTTACGCTGCCGCCGCCATCACCGGCATCATCGGCTTCGTCCTGGTTCTCTCGCCGCTGGCGCAGCTCTTGCCGGGAAGCTTCGGCAAACATGTCCACGCCTACCTGCCCGCTGAGGCGGGGCATCTCATCGCCCAAGCGCACCAGGGGAAAAACGACCTGCTGAGCCCATGGCAAGGCTTCGCCGTGTTCTGCCTGTGGACCGCCGCCCTCCTGGCCACCGCCGCTCACCTCCTGAAACACCGCGACGCATAGGGCGGCTGTAGCCGCAGCCCATAGGCGTGACGAGTCGCCAATCGCCTATTCAGGGGCGACCGGATCCTCGGTTCCTTGGCGCTTACCGGATCGGGGTGGTGACCCGCGGTGCCCGGGCAGTCGTCTAGTAGGACGTCGCTGCCCCGGTGACGGTTTCTACCTCACCAGGATTCGGCGGCGCGCCCGGGTGTCGGCTTGATCCTGGCCTTCATCGGGCGACAGCGATCACCGGTGTGCTGACGGCCGCAATTGCCCGACTCCGACCGCCCGCGGCTTCACCGCTCGGGCATCTCAGCGGCACTTCAAGTGCCCTCCACCCGCGCCGCCCCCGAGTGCTAATAGCACGACGACGATCCGTGCTCGGCTGTCAGGAGCTAACATGGTGTCGGCAGGTCAAGCTCAATTTGGCGCCAGAAGGCGCATCTGTATGAGAGGGGTCGGGCGTGACCGTGGTCGTGTTGGTCGCGGTATTCGGGGCGATCTGGGGTGAGTTCATCTGGGCGTTGGTTGATGCCGCCCGCCGGCCGGAGTACTTGTTTCGACCCGCCTGTCGGCTTTCGAAGGCATCAATCATCGTTCTGATCTTGATCACGGGCTTCATCGGAGCCACGTACTACTTCATTCGGTTGCGCCCGTCACTGATCCGCGCCTCGCGAATGACAACTCTCCAGGGCGCACCGCGTGCTGACCAGGGCGACCGCCGAGCATGGAAGGTGTCGCACGACCCTTGGGCATAGCGCCCGGCATAGCAACCTGAAAGCGAGCGCTTCTCTCGGCCTTTTGGGATGAGGCTGACAGGGCAGCCGCCACCGCTGCCGTCGCCGGCGGCCTGATCAACCCGGACCGGCTGGCCAGCTACCGGGAGCTCCGGCGTCAGCTCGTTCCTGCCAGCAGATCCGGCAATGCTCGTCGCTGTTGATGGCGCCGGGTGGGGAAGTCATATGACACACTCAGCCACATCGGCAAGGAATACTGCGGTGACGGAAGCACCCGAAGGCGCCTGAGCCGCCCCCTCACCGGCGCGACGTGGCGATGAGCATCCTCGCCGACCCAAGTGGAGAACTCCACGGTCGGTGCTCTCAGGACAACGCGACCGAGTCATCGGCGGCACGAGAACGACGGTTTGCCAGATTGAGCGGGCGAACGAGGGCTGGGGCTGTGCCGTAGGACCGTGGGGGGCGCTCCGGAAAGGGGGGATGCGAGCGGGCGCGGACGGGTAGAGAGTCAACATGACCGACCCGCGACAATCCTGAGGAACTGTTCCCAAAGGAGGACGAACACATGCAGATCAGCACCACCGACCTCGCGGCCGTCGCCCAGGCCATGGTTGCTCCAAACAAGGGCATCCTGGCCGCGGACGAAAGCACCGCCACTATTGGCAAACGGTTCGCCGGCCAGGGCATCGAGTCCACCGAGGAGAACCGCCGTACCTACCGCCACATCCTCCTGTCCACACCCGGCCTAGAGGAGTACATCAGCGGCGTGATCCTCTACGACGAAACGATCCGCCAGAAGGACGATGACGGCCTCCCCTTCGCCAAGCTGCTGGCCGACAAGGGCATCCTGCCCGGGATCAAGGTGGACACGGGCGCCAAGGACCTTGCCCGCGCCCCAGGCGAGAAGATCACCGAAGGACTCGACGGCCTCCGGGACCGCATCGCCGAGTACGTCGACTTGGGCGCCAAGTTCGCCAAGTGGCGGGCGGTCATCACTATTGGCGACGCCATCCCGAGCGACTACTGCATCCACGCCAACGCTCACGCTCTGGCCAGGTACGCCGCCCTGTGTCAGGTGGGTGGGCTGGTGCCGATCGTGGAGCCGGAGGTGCTGATGGACGGCGACAACGACATCGACGTGTGCTACGACGTCACCGTACGCACCCAGCGCGAGGTCTTCTCACAACTCGCTCGGCAGCAGGTAGAGCTCTCGGAGATGGTCCTGAAGCCCAACATGGTGATCTCGGGCAAGAAGTCGGCCACCCAGGCCTCGCCCGAGGAGGTCGCCGAGAAGACGCTGAAATGCCTGTACCACACAGTTCCCGCCGCCGTGCCCGGCATCGCCTTCCTCTCGGGCGGCCAGTCGGCGGAGGAGGCGACACTGCACCTCGACCTCATGGCGAAGATGGGCCCCCACCCCTGGCAACTGACCTTTTCCTACGGCCGGGCTCTGCAGGACATAGCACTGAGAACCTGGAAGGGTGAGGCCGACAACGTCGGCAAGGCCCAGAAGGTGTTCAGCCACCGGAGCACGCTCACCAGCGCCGCGCGCTCGGGCGGCTATTCCGAGGACATGGAGGGGTCGGAGGGAGGCTGATCGACTTGGCCCTCGTCGTGGACCAGTTCACGACGAGGGCCAAGTCGTCGCAGTCTGTTGGGTCCGGTAACGCCATCGCCTTCCCGCACCGCCGCGGCGAGATTGTGGCTGTGGGCCTCGGCTTCGTGCTCGTGCTCGAAGTCTTCGTGGGGGTGGTGAAAATGAGTGAGCGAGGCGTGGTCGTGGTCATGCTCGTGCTCGGAACTGAGGTGGTCAATCCCACCCGCGATTCGGTTGTGGTTGTGCGTCACGTGGTAATGCCAGTGTGAGTGCACCAGCGCCTCGTGCTCGTGAGACTCCCACATGCCGCTCGCCCTTCAATTCATTAGGAGTGGGCGAGTCGACTTGGCATCGGCCACGCAGCCGTCGCCATGATGACCGTCGTCTCCGGAGGCACGGGCGTACGCGGTTGTCGTCATGCGATGAAGACGCCGTGCTCGACTGGCCAATCACGGGGTCCCACGCAGGGCCGTCTGATGTATGTTCGCAAGCAGCCGCGATCGGTCCGAGCCGCGGGAAAGCGACAATGTCCCGATGAGCACTGAAGGCGCCATGCCCAAGGCGAACGTCCAGGCGCAGCTCTCGGTGAGGAACGGTCGCGCCGCGGTTGACTTCTACAAGGCGGTGTTCGGGGCGGTCGAGGTCTACCGCTTCGGCGGTAACGATGAGCTGGAAGAGGTGGTCGCTCAGCTGGCGGTCGGAAACTCGCTGTTCTGGGTCGAGGACGAGTCGCCACCGCACGGGAACTTCAGTCCGGAGACCGTCGGCGGAGCAACGGTGAGAATGCTGCTCATCGTCGATGATCCGGAGTCCGTGCTTGCGCTGGCGCGGGCTGCCGGTGCTTCGGTGATCAGTCCCGTGGGCGAGGAACACGGCTGGCGGTTGGGAAGGATCGATGACCCGTTCGGCCACCGTTGGGAGATTGGGAAGCCGCTCCGTCAATGGCCTCCAGGTGAGCACCCGGGCAGCATTTAGAGCGTGGCCTTTCGTTGCCGACAAAGGAGATTGCGATGGCCAGGCTAATCATCGAGGACTCCGAACTCGTGGCGCGCTTGTCCGCGCTGGAGAAGCTCGCCGCCTTTCGCGGAACGTACGCGTCCCGCTGCGTTCAGTCCGATCTGTCGAAGTGGAGCCTCACCCATGGAGCGCCCTGCTCGGGATCAGGGCGCCCGGGACCGGTATTCCTGGTGTGATCTCCTTTGGTACTCGCCACCTCGGCGGCGGCCGGGATTTCGCGGCGGTCGTGGCGGGCCGGCCC
>JALYXV010000092.1 GCA_030947025.1 Actinomycetota bacterium
GACCCGCTCCGAGGCAATCCGATCAGCGCTGGTCAAGGCAGCTCAGGCGCTTCGGAATCGGGACGAACTCGCCGCCGAGGTCGCCGAACTGGAGGCCGATGCAGTCGATCGCGCGGAAACCCTGGCCGTGGCCGAGATGATGGAGTCGCTACGTGCGTCGCAATGACGTCTACCGTCTCCGTATCCCCAAGGGGACCGGACACGAGCAGCAAGGACCCCGCTACGGCGTCGTCGTGCAGGCCGACGCTCTCCTACCCCGCTCTGTCGTCCTTATCGCCCCTACCTCTCGCAGCGCTCGCACCGCGTCATTCCGTCCCCAAGCGGACGTCGCCGGAGAAGCAACAAAGGTGCTCGTCGAGCAGGTCGGCGCGGTCGACGTGGGGCGACTCGGGGACCTTGTCGGCCATCTCACGCCCGAAGAAGCGTGGGGTGTGGGCGAGGCCCTAAAAACCGTGCTTGATCTCCGCTGACGTCAACGGAGGGTCTTGTTCTGGATGCGTGGCAGGTATTCCTCCGCGCTCGGCCGGTGCCGAAGTTGGGCGGTCCACTTCTGTAAAGTGATCGAGCCGTCCGGGTGCTCCGGTCAACCGAATCTCCAGTGGACCCCCCCGGGGTGGCCTCCCAGCCATGAGGGGGGGAAACACCTCCTCGAGTCTCTCGCCTCCACCGCGGGCCGTGGCGCAGGTTAGGACGGCTGCGCAACAACCGGCGATGGTTGCCCGGTCACCGTGGCGCGCGCCTGTCAACTCCGAACTAGCCGCCGCCAACGTCGACGCGACTGACGCAGTCCCCGATTCGCGGGCGTGCCACCCATGAAGCTGATGCGGCTCGGTAGAGTCAAGGTGTGGCTGACCTGCGCCTCTCCGGCAATCCCGATGCCGACCACCTCATCTCCACTGACGCGCTCGCCCTTCTGATCGGGATGGTGCTGGACCAGCAGATCCCCCTGGAATGGGCATTCGGCGGACCCTGGCGGTTGAAGGGGCGCCTCGGCGGCCGGCTGGACGCGACCGAGGTGGCAGCGATGGACCCCGACGAACTGGGCAAGGTGTTTGCCGAGCGGCCCGCCCTGCACCGCTTTCCCGGGTCCAATGCCAAGCGCGTCCACGCCCTGGCCCAGATCATCGTGGACGAGTACGACGGCGAAGCCGAGCGCATCTGGACGACCGCCAGGACCGGCGACGAGCTGTACCGGCGGATCAAGGCGCTGCCCGGTTTCGGGGAGCAGAAGGCCAAGATCTTCCTGGCCCTGCTGGGCAAGCAGCTCGGGGTTCAGCCCCCCGGCTGGGCGGAGGCGGCGGGGCCGTTCGGTCAGCCGGGCACGCTCATGTCGGTCGCCGACATAACCGGGCCCGAGACGCTGGCCGAGGTGCGGGATTACAAACGGGCCAAGAAGGCCACGGCCAAGGCGGCCGCGGACGCCGGCCCGAGCGCGGAATAGCTTGCCGTTGCGGGTCACCGCCAACGGCACCGCGACCGAGCTAGCGGCGGGCGCGACCCTCACCGACTTGTTGTCGGTGCTGGGCCTCGGCGCCAGGTGGGTGGTGGCCGAGCGCAACGGAGAGCCCATCCCTCGCGCCGCCATGGCCTCGACGGTTCTCTCGGACGGCGACCGGATCGAGTTGATCCGCGCCGTGGCCGGTGGCTAGGTCCCTAGAGGGTCGGCGGCTCTACCTGTGCACCGGCGATCGTAGCGACCTGGCGTCGTTCCTTGCCGCGTGCATCCGGGGCGGGGTGGATGTGGTCCAGTTGCGGGACAAACAGCTGGAGGCGTTGCCGCTGCTGCGCCGGGCTGAAACCGCGCGGGCGGTGTGCCGGGAGTTCGGCGTGCCGTTCATCCTCAACGACCGGCCCGATCTGGCTCTGGCGTGCGGGGCGGATGGAGTGCACGTCGGCCAAGACGATGCTCCCCCTTGGCTGGCCCGGCGCATCCTCGGGGCCGACGCCATTGTCGGCCGCTCGACCCACGGCCCGGCGGAGTTGCGGGCGGCCGCGGGCGAGCCGGTCGACTATCTCTCGGCCGGGCCCGTCAATCCGACACCGACCAAGCCAGGGCGGCCCGGCACGGGACTCTCCTACCTGACCGAGGCGGCCCGCCACGCCACCATTCCCTGGTTCGTCACGGGCGGCGTCAGTCCGGCCACGGTGGGCGGAATGGTCGATGCCGGCGCCCGCCGTTTCGTCGTGGTTCGCTACCTCACCGAGGCCTCCGATCCGGAAGGAAACACTCGCCGCCTCGGTACCGCCATTGACGAAGCCACCGCCCGCCAGGCGGGAGGCCCAGGGGGATTGTGCAGCCGCGACTGGAATGGTCGACCGGCCAGCTGGGTAGGGGTGAGGCACGAGCCCAAACAGCAGGAGTAGAATTTCGTTTCGACCCTCCGTCGTCGCCTTGGCGGCGTTGCTGGCGGCGCCCCTCCTTGTGGGCTGCTCGACCAACAAGGTGGCCGAACAGGATGTCACCATCACGGCATGTCGTGACGATCCCGCCGGAGGGCGGCCCACCGCGGACGGCACAATCGTCAACCACAGCTCCAAGGCCAGCACCTACGTCCTCGATGTCGTCTTCATCGATTCCTCGGGCAACAAGGTGAGTGAGGGCGGCGCAACGGTCGGTAAGGTCGAGCCGGCCGCGACCGCCGTCTTTCACGCTCAGGGGCTGGCGGGCGCCAAAGGCCCCCTCACCTGCAGGATCGCCACCGTGAATCGGACCGTGGCCCCCTAGCAACAATCCCGCCCGACGAGACAAAAGCGTCGCCTTGGCAGAAATGGCAAACTGCGCCCCGCGTCGCCCAATCGGGGGCGACCGGACCGACAGGAGTGTCACATGCTCAGATTTGCGGGGGATCAGCTCCGCTCTCGTGGATGGCGGGTCGCGGCGG
>JALYXV010000122.1 GCA_030947025.1 Actinomycetota bacterium
TGTCAGCGCCCAAGTAATTCCCTAGCTGGAGAGGTTTGACGCCGACGTAATTCCCTAGCTCGACGTTGCCGTAATTCCCTAGTCCGTTGTCGGGACGAGGGATCCACCCGCTGGGCTCCTTGCACCTGTAGACGCCGTTGCTCACCCGAGTGAGCGAGGTCCCTGATGGCAAGGAGGCAGTTCGAAGTGATCGATGTCGTTGATAATGCGGCGCGTCGGGTAATGCGGCGTCGCCCCTCCCGGCGGCGGCGCCTTGGGCGTGGGCGGCGATCTCGCCCGTGGGTGGCGCCGCATTATCCGAGGTTGTCGAGGAACTTGAGGAGCGAGTCGGTCGCTCGATAGCGGTGGGTTCCGCCGGCCGGTTTCGGCGGTCCTGTCCGTGCGATGGCTTGCTCCTTCAGTCTCAGGTCGGCGTGGAGATAAATCTGGGTGGTCTCGATACCTTCGTGGCCCAGCCACAGCGCGATCGTCGCCAGGTCGACCCCTCCTTGGAGGAGTGCCATGGCGCAGGAATGACGTAGGACGTGAGGGGTGGGCTGTTTCGCCAGTAGGGATGGGCAGTGCTGTTGTGCGGTCAGGGCGTGGCGGGTGACGAGACGTCGGATGGCGTCTCGGCTGAGCGGATCCCCGCGAGGCCCGGGGAAGAGTGGCGCATCGGGTCGGTCGGGGATCTCTTTCAGCCATGCGCGGATCACCGCCACGGTGTGGCGGGTGAGCGGGGTACTCCGGTTCTTGCGGCCCTTGCCGGTGCACGTGACATGAGCGCCCGCGACCAATACAAGGTCGCGGCGGCGGAGCGCCGTTATCTCGGTGACGCGTAGACCGGTTTGGACGGCCAGGGTCAAGAGGGCGTGGTCACGCCGGCCGATCCGCTGGGAACGGTCGGGCGCCGAGAGGAGGGCGTCGATCTCGTCGCGGTCAAGGAAGGAGACATCGTTTTTTTCATAGCGTTTCTGGGGGATGTCGAGCACTCGCTGTATGAGGGCGGCGTGCTCGGGATGTCGCAGGGCAGCGAAGTGGAACAGGGAGTGGACGGCCGCCAGGCGGACATTGCGGGTGCGTATCGAGCTGCCTCGGTCACCTTCGAGATGGTCGAGGAATGCACCGACCAACCGGGCGTCAAGGTGATCGAAGTCCAGCCGGGAGGGAGTCACCCCGGTTCGCTGATGGGCGAAGTGGACGAGGAGCCGAAGGCTGTCACGATACGACGCCACCGTGTGGGGGCTGGCGTGGCGCTGCCTGATAAGGCGTTCGGTGAAGAACGCTTCGAGGGTCGGGGCGAGCGAGGTCATGGCTGGACCCCGAGGAAGGTCTCGAGGCGCTGGGCGGCAAGGCTGAGCAGCTCAGGGGTGGCCGACAAGTACCAGTACGTGTTCGCGGGGTTGGCATGACCCAAATAGGTGGACAGCGCTGCCAGGCGCGGTCCGATGTCGACGCCGGCGGCATACCAGTCGACGACAGTGGTCACGGCGAAGCGGTGGCGAAAATCGTGCGGGGTCGGTCTCCGTTTGTTGCGTCCTGCCTGGATCCCGGCCTGGTCGGTGAGGCGGTGGAAGACGGCGATGACATTGCAGTAGTGCAACCGGGTCCCAACTGTGGACACGAAGAAAGCCGCTGATGCCGGACTCGGCCGATGATGCTGACGTTTGCGGCGATAGGAGCCGAGAGCCTCGACCACGCTTTGGTGCAACACCAACTCCCGTGTCTTGCCGAACTTCGAGTTGCGGACCACGATCACCGCGTCGTCGAGGTCCACATCGCCGTCGTCGAGGTTGATGGCCTCACTGATCCGCATCCCGGTGACGGCCAACAACCCGATGACGGTGTCGTAGGTCGCGGCCCGCGACGGGGGATCCAATCCTTGGGCGGCAGCCATGAGGGCGGCGATGTCGCTCTCGGCGAACATGTAGGGCGTGGCCCGGGGGACGACCGCGTCGATCAGGCCCGCCGGGGGCACCTCGTTCGCCGGGTCGATCGCCTGGAGGTAACGGGCGAAGCCGCGCACCACCCCGAGCCGCTGCGACCACCACCAGGCGCTCGCCTGTTGGGGCAAAGTGGCCCACTCCAATGCCAGCTCGATGGTGATCGTGGCGGCCTGTCGGGCTTGGAGATGGTCGATGAAGCTGTTGAGGAGACCTTCGGCCCGTTCCAGTTTGAAGCCCAGCGCTCGACGCATCGCCAGGTACTCGGCGGCCGCGGTTCGCAGGTCGGTCATGCCGCACCACCCGGCCACGTCCGGGCCAACTCCAGAAGAGCGCGACGGTCGACTTTGGCGTAGATGGCCGTGGTGTTGGGGCTGAGATGACGAAGGACCTGTGCGATCTCGGGGAGAGACGCGCCCGCTCCCAGCATCAGGGTCGCCGCGGTGTGACGCAGGCGATGGGCCCCGGCCCGGGGCAGGCCGGCCCGGTCACAGGCCCGATAAACGATCCCGGTCACCGTCGCCGGTGCCAGGCGACCGCGGGGAGCGCCGACCCGGCGCAACAAGGCGCCGTGTAGAGGTGGCCGACCGTCGCGGACATAGCTCGCCAAGGCACGACCCACGTCGACCGGCAACGGCAGCCGGTCGACCCGTCGCCCCTTGCCTCGCACCCGTAGCTCACCGCGTGTCCACTCGACATCGGCCAAGTCCAAGCCTGCGATCTCACCGGCTCGCAGGCCGAGGCGTGCCGCCAACAGCATCACGGCATAGTCCCGCCGGCCCGACGGCGACCGACGATCACACGCGGCCAGCAACGCTGTCAGTTGCGCCGCCGTCAACGCCTTCGGCAACGACGACGCTGCCCACCCCGCCGGGGTCGGGACCGCCTGGGCCAACGGGACGGCGATCAGTTCCTCGAGGTACAAGAACCGCAGCAGCGAACGCAGAGCGGTGGCCACGCACTTCGCCCAGCCCTTGCTGTGGGTTCGGCACTCGGCGGTCAAGAACGCGGTCACCGTCGCCGCTCCAAGCCCGCCCAGATCAACGCCGTTCGTCGAGCAAACAGCCAAGAACCCGGCCGCGACATCCCGATACCGCCGGACCGTCCCCTCCGCCAACGCCCGCTCGTGACGGAGATACCTGGCATAGCGCTCCAACAGCAGCCCGTCGGCGCTTAGCTGCACCGGCTCGGCTTTGGGCAACACCCCGACGCCGTCCAAATGCTCCAACAGGACCCGCGCCGCCGCCGGCGACACGTACAAGACCCGAACCCTCGCGCGCCGCCACTCGAAGAATCGGGCCACCGTGGCCGACGTCAAGGCACCAACGTCAAGGTCCTGGCCGGCCAGCCACCGGCTCAGTTCCGCCATCAACTGCAACTGCAACGCCGCCGAACCCGGCGTGTAACCCCGCCCTTCGAGCTCTCGATGAAAACCCGCCGCGTATGGCGCCAACGGGCCGCTCACCCGAACCCGACCAGGATCGTTCATCACTGCCTCCTCACTCTCGGTTGACTCAGAGCAAGAAGCATCCGTCAGCAGCCAGGATTATGCGGCGTGCCCGTCGCCGCCCACGCCCAAATCGCCGCTGGCGTGACGGCGACGCCGCATTACCCGACGCGCCGCATTATCAACGTTATGAAGAATTCTTCATAACGTTGAGGTGTTACAGCATTGGCATGCCGGCCGGCCGAAGTCGGTGGTGGCGGACAGTTTGGGGGTGGATCCCAAGACGGTCCGCAAGTATGTGGCCAAGGCGGAGGCGGCGGGGATCGCCCCGGGCGGCGCGGCGTTGGGCCGCTCGGAGTGGGCCGAGTTGGTGCGCGACTGGTTCCCTGAGTTGGTCGACGCCCGGGCCAGGAGCTTGACGTTCCCGGCGATCGAGCCGCACCGGGAGGCGATCAGGGCGATGTTGGAGACCAACACCGCGACCACGGTCCATCAGAGGCTGCGGGACGAGCACGGCCTGGCGGTGGGGATCTCCAGCTTCCGGCGGTATGTGGCGGCGGAGTTCCCCGACGAGGGTCTGCGGGACCGGGTGACGGTGCTGCGAGGCGACGTGGAGCCGGGCGAGGAGGCCCAGATCGACTACGGGTTCTTGGGGACCTGGCTGGATCCGTTGACGGGGCGGGCCCGCCGTGTGTGGGCGTTCGTGATGGTCCTGGCGTGCAGCCGGCACATGTTCGTGCGTCCGGTGTTCACGATGGACGCCCAGTCGTGGGTGGCGTCGCATGTCGCCGCGTTCCAATTTTTTGGGGGTTGTCCACGTCGGCTAATTCCCGACAACCTGGCCACCGGGGTCGATCGGGCCGACATCTACGACCCGAAAGTGAATCGGGCCTATGGTGAGCTGGCCGCCCACTACGGCTGCCTGATAGACCCCGCGAGGGTCCGCAAACCCAAGGACAAGCCCCGGGTCGAGCGGCCGATGCCGTATATCCGGGATTCGCTGTGGCGGGGCCGGGCATGGCTGCATTTGGGCGACATGCAAGCCGGGGCGCTGGTGTGGTGCG
>JALYXV010000134.1 GCA_030947025.1 Actinomycetota bacterium
TGCACCCCTGGTCCTCGTCGAACACGACCGAATCGACCACCGTGTGCTCGACACCGAGCAGCCGTTGCCATAGCTTCGCGTTCTGCACGCCGTTCCTCTCACTGGTCCTGGACCTTCGAACAGCCCAGAAACCTAGGAAGGGAGCGGCGTGCAACCGCGGATGGTCCCAAAAACCACCCACGGATGTGTCACAAGAGCCACATTATGGGGCACGATCGGTGCCGCCGTCGGCCCGGCGAGTACTGCGGATATCCGTCGATCTGGGCGGCCAGGTGGTGGCCCGGAGCGGTGGAAGAGGCTGCCCAGATGATGCAGTATGCATTCGTGGTTGGCACCGGACCGGAACGCTGTCTCGGACAGGGACCTGAGGGAGGAGGCAGGACAACGTGGAGTTGAGGTTCGAGGTCGGCAGCGTGCCCGCGGTCTTCTTCAGGAACGACTGGACGGGCGAAGCGGAGATTCTTGTTGGCGACCAAGTTCGCCCGCTTCAGAGCCCACGTAATTTTGCGACTCATTTTAGTGTCAGTACGCAGACAGTGTGGCGCGAGGTCTTCGGCGACCACACGGTCGAGATTGAGAAGGTCCGCCCTCGGGTTCTCGGCGGTCTTCGAGCGAACTCTTTTGTCGTCCGTGTCGACGGCCAGCGTGTCGCCGAAGCGACCGGGAAGTAGTTCGTCCGGCACCCGGTGGCGGAGTCTGGCTGGCGCGCGCGAGCTGCTCCGGACATTTGCCGGCGCCGACCTGTCACCGCTGTGCCGTCGGCGCCCCTACTCGACCCAAGCCTCGGCGGCTCGACGGCGCCGAGCCGGATCCGTCGTTATGCACGTCGTGGCGCTGCGACTGATCTCGATCATCGCCGCACAGATGAATCGCCGATGTCGTGGACGGCGATCGGTCGACGTGCTGCGATTGTCGCGTCAGACACCCCCGGAAGATCGGGGCGGGGCTACGGCAACGGCGACGTGGGAGGCGGTCCCAGGACCTCGATGCGGAAGCGTTGGCCAGCAGCAGCTACCCGGTTCATGTCGGGGGCGGACGGCGGAGGTAACTCGCGGACTGGGGCCGGCTCCCCGCAGGCTGCGACGTACTGGTCGAAGTGCCCGGTCGTCAGGACCAGGCAGCGAAGCGGCGCCTCGACGTCCACTTGGTGCCAGTGCGGGATGCCCTTGGGGAGCATGACGAAACTGCCCGGGCCGGCGACAAACGCCTCGTTGCCGCAGTAGATCTGGGCCCTGCCCTCGAGAATGTAGAAGGCCTCGTGCTCGTCGTGGTGGACGTGCAGGGGGCTGGCGGAGCCGGCGGGATTGATGAACTCGGTCAGGGCGAACTGGCCATCGGTGTCCTCTGCTGCCGCCTTCACGGTGACCAGGTTACCAAAGAACCAGTGGGCGTCACCCGCTCCGGTGTCGAGGGCGTAGGGCCTAGAGGTGACCTCTTTGCGCATACCGCAGCTCCCTATCAGCTAGACTCCGTTAATATTGGATAGATTAGGAGTATACTTTATTGGCCAAGGAAGTCAAGGGCCGCCAGTACAAATCAGCCCTGCGCCAGGAGCAGGCGGCGGCTACTCGGGGCCGAATTGTGCGGGCGGCCGCGCAGCTGTTCGCCGACCACGGGTACTCGCAGACGACAATCGAGCAGATCGCCGAGCGGGCGGGCGTGGCCCGGCCCACCGTGTACACGGCCTTCGCCGGCAAGGCGGCCCTGCTCAAGGAGGCCATGGATGTCCTGCTCGCCGGGGATGACGCACCGATCCCGGTGAGAGACCGGCCGTGGGCCAAGGAGGCGCTGCGCCAGCGCGACCCTCGTGCCATGCTCGAGCTGCAAGCCCGAAACGACCGCATGATCAACGAGCGGGTCGCTCCGCTGTATGAGGCGGTGCGCAACGCGTCGGCCACCGACGACAACATCGCCGACCTCTACGCCACGCTGAAACACCAGCGGCTCACCGGCGCCCGCATCACCGTCGATGCCCTAGCCCCTCTCGGCCCGCTGCGCAACGGCCTGGACGTCGACGCCGCCACCGACATTCTGTGGATGCTGAAAGACCCCGCCCTGTGGACGGCCCTGGTCACTGACCGGGGCTGGCCCGCCGAGCGCTACCAAGCTTGGCTCGCGGGCGCCATGCAGGACTCCCTTCTCCCAGCCCCGGCCAACCGTCGCAGTCGAGCACGCTGACACCTGAGAGTCGCGCACATAACGACGCCCGTCACCGTTGTCGGGCAAGAGCGAAGGCCCGCAAGTATTCGGCGTTCGGAACTCACGGCGGACCCGTCGTCGACCGGTCCAAGGTGCGCCAGAACGGCGCACCGTCGCGTAGCCGGCGGTCGGTGACAGTCTTGGTGCGGTTTTCGGGGAGGTCGTTCTGGGGCAGTGTTGTCGCACTTGCCGAGCATTGTCGTGCGGCGCCTGGACACCGACCGTGCGGCGCTCGGTCGTCATGATTGGACCTCGAGAGGGCTTGTCAGCCGCACACTCCGCTGCACGGTGTGTCGAGGTCGGGGTTTTGGTTGAAGAATCCCGAGGGGCGGAGTGCGAAGGAGATGGTGTCGGTC
>JALYXV010000137.1 GCA_030947025.1 Actinomycetota bacterium
GCGCATGGCCGCGGCCACCAACGCCGCGCCGACCCGGCGGCTCACGTCGGCGACCACGTCGACGGCCGGGGCCGACTCGTGCGCAGCCAGCGTCCCGGCCAGAGGGCGGAACGGGACGACGAACGGATACACGCCCCGCTCGATCAGGCGCTGGGCGCCCGCGACCAGCTCGTCGGGGTCCTCGCCCAGGCCAACGAGCAGGTAGGTCGACACGTGGTTGCGCCCGAAGCAGCGCACCGCCTCGTCCCACGCCGCCCAGTAGGCGGAAAGAGGAACCGTCGCCTTGCCGGGCATCCACCGGCGCCGGACCGAGTCGTCGAGCGACTCCACGTGGATGCCGATGGCGGTGGCGCCCGCCGCGGCCAGCGACGCGATCGCTCCGGGGTCGTCGGGGGGCTCGCACTGGACCTGCACGGGCAGGCCGGGCACCGCCGCCACTATGGCCGCGACACAACGGGCCAGGTAACGGGCGCCCCGGTCCGGCGTGGCCGTCGTACCGGTCGTGAGCACCACTTGGGTGATGCCATCCAGGCGCACCGCCGCTTCGGCCACCTCGGCCAGTTGGGCCGGTGATTTCACACGCGTGGTCGCGCCCACCGCCAGCGACTCCTCGATGGCGCAGAACCGGCAGCGGGTCTCCTCGGGGTATCGGCTGCACGTCTGGATCACGGTGCTGGCCAGCACCGATTCCCCGTGCAGTCGGGCCAGCTGCTCGTAGGGAATCCCGTCGGCCGTCTGCAGGTCGTAGAAACGCGGACGGGCGATGGTTTCGGCCGGCAGGCCGACATCGACGCCGTCGTACAGCAGCCGCCCGTCGACCAGTTCGAACGGGCTGGTGGGGTCGAGGGGCAGTGCCGCCCCCCGACCGCCCAGTCGCACATGGCCGTCGTCGCTCGGGCCCGCGCCCCCACGGCGGCGCACCGGCGGAGCGTGGAGTTGATGATGGCGCCCTTGTTGGCGTAGTGGATCACATGCCCACAAGTCTTCGCGGCCAATGTTTCCGCGGGACGGCGAGGGGAAGAACGGCGCGTCAACCGTCCCTTCACCCGGACTTACCTTTTTCCTTCGTACTGCTGAAGCCGGCTCTCAGGTCCGATCAGTGGTCGTGGCCGTGGCCGTGGCCATCGGGGTGGGCGGCCAGTTGCTCGCTGCGCCCACCCACCTCGCCCGGTCCGACGACGCCCCGGTCAAGCAGCAGCTGCTCCAGCGCGTCCTGCCAGCAGCGCCAGTAGCTCCACGACTCGGCGGCACTGCCGTGGTCGCGCTCCCACGCCCTGATGGTTGCGATGAGCTGCTGGCGGAACGCCTCCCACTCGATCACCCCGGCCGCGTCCAGGGCGACCGCCAACCCGAACGCCCGGCTCTCCCACGGCTCGGAAAACACCAGCTCGCCATTGCGCCGGGGTGGCGCGGCCGGCCCTTCCACGTCGAGCGGGCGGCCGGTCACGTCGAGCGGGCGGCCGGTCACGTCGACGAAGCCGACGAAGGCGTCGAAGGCGTCGAAGGCGACGAAGGCGTCGGGGCGGCCAGCCGGGCGATGCCCACCATGGCATCGCGGGTGACCAGCGCCGCCAGCTCGTCCTCGGAGATATCGTCGGTGCCGGCCGGGCGCTGGGGCAGGATCATGTACCGGCATTCCGAGACGCTGTCGGCCACCCGGATCTCCACCTCGTCGCCCAGATCGAGGCCGAACTCGTGCAGGACCGCCCGGGGCTGACGCACGACCCGGGAACGATAAGCCGGGTCCTTGTACCAGCTGGGCGGCAGGCCGAGGACCGACCACGGATAGCACGAGCACAAGCTGCATACGACGACATGGTGGACCGTGTCGGTGTTCTCCAGGACCTCGAGGTGCTCGGTCGGCGGTCCCGTGACGCCCAATTCCGCCAGCGCCGCCGTCCCGTCGGCCAGCAACCGAGCTCGGTACTCGGGGTCGACCCACGCCCGGGCCACCACCCGGGCCCCATTGAGGGGGCCGACATCGGACTCATACCTTGCGATGTACTCGTCCATCACTTTGGGATCGACCAAGCCGCGCTCGACCAATATCGATTCCAATGCTTGGGTCCGCAACGAAATGGGCAGCCGCTCGGAAATGCTCACCTCACCGGCTCCATATAGCTGTCGTACAAATCGATGTTGAGCACGAATTCCTCGGCCTCGGCACCCCACAGGTCACGCGACCGGAAACCGACTGAATAGACGTGCTGAATGTTTTCACCCTGGAAATGGGCGTTGGTGTCGGGGAAGACGGCCGCTGGCTGCACCCGGCGCACCGTCCCTATTCGGTTTCGCACATACCGGGGCAGGCGCGTATGACCAGAAGGGTGAATATCTTTGGCCCGAACAGAATCACCGGGGGAAAAACGGGGCTGGTCGCCGAGAGACCGCAGTGACCCGGGACCAGTCGGCTGGTAGTCGGGCCGGCGCGCTTCCGGCGCAGGCGGCTCAATTACGTCCTCGCCCCGTAGCTTGCGGGCCCGGGCGTCCACCGCACCGGAGGCGATTATGCCGCTGTCGGTGAGGAGGGTCTCCGCTCCCCTGAGCCAGCGGCCGTAGTACCCGTCAGCCAGGTAGTCGAGCGGCGGCACCCGGTTGATGGCGTGGCGGAAGGCATCGAGGTTGGTCCCCGAGATGCCCCGGGACAGCAGGGCCAGGGCAAACGCCCGTTTCTCCCACTCCTCAGGGAAGGGTCGGTGGCCGGGCGACGGCGCCCGTACCGGTCCCCAGTCCTGCATGCCGCCCATGTCATGGATACCATCCACCGACAAATCATGCTCACGCTCGCGGCGCCGCCACAAGCCCCCACCGAGCGGCCGCCTCCACGGCCGTGCGTTTGCCTGCGCGGAGCCGAGGGTAAAGCTCGCGTGGTACGAACGACTAGCACCACGGAGGCTCTGCATCCAATGGGAATCGGTACTGGCATCTTTCTTCTCGCGGTAGGCGCGATATTGCGCTATGCGGTGACCATCACCGCCTCCGGCATAAATTTGCATACTGTGGGCGACATCCTGATGATCGTTGGGGTCATCGGTATCGTACTGTCGCTGTTCTTCTGGTCCTCGTGGGGCGGCTTTGGCGGACGGCGGGGCGCGGTCGTCGATCGCCAAACCGTGGTCGAGCGCGACCCCGGGCTCTACTGACGCCCCGCCGGTTAGGGCTCCGGTAGGTAATCCGCCATCTGCGCCGGTCCTGGCGCGGGCCCCGGCGTCTCAGTTGTCACCGGATCATGGGCAGAGGGAGGTGGTTGGCTGGGCTGGTTGGGCGGGCCAAAGTCCGTTGCGTCCGGTGCTGGCTGGCCGCGGCCGTGATGCTCCCGAGGGTGGGCACGACGCCAGCGCCGGTAGGCCATGCGCAACAACAGTGCGAGCACGACGAAGGGCAGGAACGGGAGCACCGCGCCCAGCGCCGTCAGCAGACCCTTGCCGACATTGATGAACGCCACCCAACCGTTGTGGAGGCCGCGCCGGAAGCCGGGGATGTTCGTGCTCACCTTGGCGGTCCCCCGCTCGACCAGCTTCAAGTTGATAGTGGCGTAGTTGACGCGGCTGGCGACGGCGTTGATCTGGCCCTGCACCGACTCGATCTCCTGTTCTCGCCGCTGGAGCTCGGCCTCGATGGAGACGATGTCAGAGGTAGCGGCGGCCTTCGCCAGCAGACCGCGGAGCCGGTCGGCGCTGGCCGTGGCGGTCTTGAGGCGCCCGTCGAGATCGGTGACCTGCTGGGTGACATCCTCGGCCGTGACGTTCTGGTCGAGAAGGGTACCGAGGAAGGAGAGCTGGCCGAGCATCGGCTGGAACTGGTTGGGAGGCACGCGTAGCGACAAGGACACCTCAGGGCTGCCCTGATAGCTCGCCGACTCGGAGAAAACGAAGCCGCCGACGGTTTGGATCAACTTGATCGCTTCGTCCCTGGCCGCGGCGACACGGCGCACCCGCACGGCGATGTCGGAGCGGTACGCGATGCGCTGCCCCGGGTCGGGCGTCTGTGCGGGTGTCGCGGCCACCGTGGCCCGCACCAATGGGGCTCCCGGGGCGACTGCCGCCGAGGATCGATGCGGGGCGGCCGAGCACGACGACATGATGCCGAGGGCCAGTCCTATCGCCAGGAGGTAGCGGCGCACTAGGTGCGTAGGATAGGCGCAACTCGGTGACGGGCTCCGGTGTTCTGATAGATGTGGCTGCGCATCCGACAACACTGAGGCCCATCGACTTCGACCAGCCCCTCACGCTTCGGCTCAGCCGCGACCTCGACGGGGTGTTCACCGAGGTGGTGTCGAGCCACGAGGAGGCGGTGTTCACCACCGCCCTTCGCGTATCCGGGCATCCCGGGGAGGCCGAGGACCTGGCGGCCGAGACCTTCCTGCGGGCCTATTCGGCCCTCCGGCGCTACCCCCCGGACCGGGTGGTCGAGCTGCAGCTGCGGCCGTGGCTGATCACCATCTGCCTCAACCTGTGGCGCAACCAGCTCCGTGCCGCCTCGCGCCGGCCCCGGGCCGACACCGGGGTAGTGGCACCGGAGCCACCTGCGCCGAACGAGTCACCCCAGGACCGGGCCGAGCGCCACGACCAGGCCGACCGCCTGGCCGCCTGGCTGCAGCGGCTCCCCGCCCAGCAGCGCATCGCCGTGGTGCTGCGCCACATCGTCGGCCTCTCCTACGCCGAGTTGGCCCACGTCCTCGGCTGCCCCGAGTCCACCGCCAAGTCCCACGTACGCCGCGGCCTTGACCAGCTGCGCACCCTCTTGACCCACGACCCGGAGGTGCTCCCATGACCGCGTCCCCCGAGCTCCTGCTCGACCAGCTGAACCAGCTGAGGTCCGCCCCACCGTCGCCTCTGGCCGAGCGCATGTACGTCTCGGTTGTGCGGGTGGAGGGGCCCGAGGCGGTGGGGGCGCTGTTCGTCGCCTTCACCGAGCAGGGGATCAACTATGTCCGGCCCGCGGGCGATGAGGAACAGTTCGCCGCTGAGGCCCGGGACCGGTTTGACCGTCCCATCCGCCTGGTCGACCGACCGCCCCGTCGCCTCACCGACGCCCTGCGCACCGGGCGAGGCGGCCAGCTCGACTACGACCTCCGCGCCCTGAGCGCCTTCGAGCAGGCGGTACTGCGCAAAGCCCTCGAGATCCCCCGGGGCGAAACCCGGCCGTACGGCTGGGTGGCGGCCGAGATTGGGCGCCACCGCGCCGTGCGAGCGGTGGGAACGGCGCTGGGCCGAAATCCCGTGCCGTTCCTGATCCCCTGTCACCGCGTGGTCCGAAGCGACGGGACCGAAGGTCAATACGGCTTTGGCCCCGACATGAAGCGGGAACTCCTGACCGCCGAACAGGTCAACCTGGACGAGATCCGCACCCTGGCGGCTCGCGGGACCCACTACCTCGGGAGCGACACCACCCACGTCGTCTGCTACCCGTCCTGTCACCAGGCCCGGCGGATTGCTCCGGACCATCGGGTCGGCTTCCGCTCGGTCACCCAAGCGGTGACCGCCGGGTACCGGCCGTGCGGGCGCTGCCGCCCCAGCCTGGCCATGTCCGCCTAACCAAGGCGGCTACCGGCATCGCCGACCCATCCTGGCCGCGTCCACCCGGTCGGCCGCGCTCGCCAGGCAGGCGAGTTCGGCGCCGTTATCGGCTCTAATGTCGAACCGCTCGGACGCCCGCCCCACCGTCCGCAGCCGGCTGTTTGGGACCTGACCCCATTGCTGACCTTGCAACCCGCTCGGACTTTGGCTTGCGCCAAATGCAGCGCCGTACCCCGTGATTATCCTGCGCTCAGAGGGCGGCACTTCGCCGGTTACCTCGCGGCTGGATCACGGCGAGTTTGCCTCGCTCTGGCCGACGGTTTCAGTCCGTCGAGACACCGAAGTCTCGATCGACGTCAACCAATGCCGCCGCGTCATCGTCGCGTTCCGATGACCTCGATGGTCGGCATCCGGTCCAGTTCCCTCCCTGGCTCGCAGGCCACGCCGTGCCAGCACACTGCCTGGCGTATAGCCCACTTGTTCGCGCAATTTTCGCGGCCGAAGTGCACAATGAGTGACGATGGGGGAGTAGCCACAAGGCCCGGCGATCAACTGGGAACCCGAATCAAAGGAGAATCATAGACATGGCCCAATTCTTGTTTGCTATTGCCAATTTGACGGGAGAAGACGCCACGTACACCAGTACCGAGCACGCTGGCGACAAGTGTGCCGTTCCGAACAACGCCGTGACGCACACTGGCGGCGAAGACGATAATTTCGTGGCGATCGCCAACTGCTCGGGCTCCGAATATTTCGCGGCCCATCACGACACGATCCAGGCGTCTGGATGGACTGTCACGATTTGGAATGACGACGACAGCAAACATCTCTTCTACTGGTCGGCAGGAGACTTCTATTCGGAGCAGAACTCTGTGCCGGGGTCCGACAGTTGGAAGAACGTCGCTCTGGTAATTTGCCCCGGTCCCAAGGTATATTGCACCCAATGGACATAGCAGGCTACACCCGGGGGCCATGAGCAGTCGTTAGTTGGCACACCTCACTGCCAGACAGGGTGCCGGAATCGACTCATCGCCCGACCGATAAGTAATACGGGTGCGGCGCTGTAGGAGTGACCTACGCGGCGAGTGGAATGACGCCGTTGGCGTAGCGGGATTGGTGGACTCGTTGCCGTTCGTGGTCGAGGTGGAACTTCCAGTAGCTGTCGAAGTCGCCGTTG
>JALYXV010000181.1 GCA_030947025.1 Actinomycetota bacterium
GCGATCATGATCGACCTCCTCCGCTCACCGGAACCGACAATCGCGCCACTCGCCATGCCCCTCACGGGCAAACCGGGTCCCTAAGAGCCCGGCCTTAATCGCCCGATTTAGGCGGTAAACGAGTACCTTCTGTCCTGCCCCTGCGAGCAGGTAAGCGACATGATCACTGAGCGCCACTGCGCCAGGCGTAGTCGCGGGCGCGGCTTGCCAGCAGTGCACCACCTCCAACACGCCGTGCCGCCGGGCCGCGTCGTCAGCGGCCCACAGGAGAGCACATTCGGCCCCCGGAGACCCGTCGACGCCGACGACGATACGATCACCGACCCTGCCGCCGTGGGCGCCGACGGGCGAGGTCGTGGGAATGTCGGCCATCTCAGTCGGCACCAGCATCGCCGACGGGTGCGACGGTTCGCCCAGCGTGTCCCTGCCTGATCGACACGGCGAGGGAAACCTGTTGGCGGTTCTTTTGTGATCTCGGGCCGCCGGCCACGCCAGCGACGATGCCGTTCACCTCGGACCCCATCTTTGGAGCTCTGCTCTCCACCCATCTCGCGACCCGCTGGCCACAGTCGGACCTACGCCCATCAACTCGCATCGCGATCCTTTCGTCGACCAGTCGGCACGTTCTCAAGCCTTTCGACTCCACGGTGACGCAGCCGTGGCCGTTGCCGACAGAGGCGAAGGTCATCGCCGCCGTCGACCGTTGGCCCGACCGGTGCCAGTCCGACCGATGAGGCAGGGACCATCGGCTCTGTCGATGGCGTCCAACGAGCCCGGAGATTCGTCGGCTGGTTGCCGATCCCCTTTCCGATGACCCACCCGCTGGGTTCCCGCCTGACTCCGCGATCGAGATCGCAGTTCTGATCAATCGGCCCGCGCGACTCCCCACCGCCGATCGAGCACAATCGGAATCTCGGCCGAGCCGCCGAATAGAATGTCCGACGCGTCGCGCGAAGCGGTTTGTGGCGCCGTTTCCAGTACGGAGATCTTCCCGCGGCGGGTCGCCCGGCGGCGACTTGGGCGCAGCCTCGGAACTCGAGTCCGAGGACGCGAGTCCCGAACCGCTTCGATGAAGTCACCAGGACAACCCTCCCTTTTTGATCTGGTGGTAGACGCGCACATGTCGGCTGAACATTGCGTACACGCCGGCGGTGTCTGGGCTGGGTGGACGTCTCCTTGTGATCGCGAGGTGCCACAGGCCAACCCCCTCGGCGAGAGCGCCGAACATTTTTGGGGAGGGCCGGGGTGGCCGGGCAGACGCACCGCCGGGTCTGCAGCTGACCGCGCAGACCCCGCCAGCCTTGGCCTCAGCCGGCGGTGTGCGTCACCGGCCCGCGCTGCCCCTCCCGGCTGTACCGCCTGGCGGGGATGTGGCCTGCCACGAGGCAGCTCCCGGCGGTCTGCGCCACGCTGAGCCTGTCGTACTCAAGGGGTTCGTCAACGGTCGAGGGGTTCGGGCTCGTCCACCAGGGACAGGTACCCCTCGTCTTCTTGGGCGAAGTGAAGACGCAGGATGGCGTGCAGGCCGTACAGCAGCCGCCGTAGGTCGAGCAGGTCGTCGTCGTCGGGCTCGGCGGCGCCCACGTCGTCGAGGAGGCGTCCCAGCCGGCGGATCAGGTGGGCGATCTCGATGTGGGCCCGGCTCATCGTCCCGGTCGGGTCGGAGCCGCCCAGCAGCCGTGCCAGCACCGGGTACAGCTGGGCGTCCTCGGCCTCCTCGTGGGGTTCGACCTCTTCGACTAGCAGTCGGTGAACGTCGCGGGCCATGGCGACTACCCGATCGCCTGGTACGACTCCGATGGCGTCGGCGACGGACCCGACCGCTTCGATGTCGGCTCGCAGGGCGCGGTGCTCGGCTTTGAAGCGCCGGGCGACGTCGGCGTCGGCCGCCTCGATATGGGCTTCGGTCGGCCCGGGTCGCAGGGCTCGCAGCGCGTTGAGGATGGCGGCGAGGTCGATGACCTCCTGGGCGTCGGCGCCCCATGTGGCGGGGAGCAGCCCGGCGGCGGCCGCGGCCATGGCTACCACCGACAGGCCGATGCCGACCACGACACTTTCGGTGGCGATGGTGCGCGATCGGCGGGCGATGACGACGGCCTCGCCGAGGCGGTCGAGGCGGTCGACGGTGAGGACTACGTCGGCTGCCTCCGACGACGCGGTCGCGCCCCGGGCGCCGATGGCCACGCCCACATCGGCGACGGCCAAGGCAGGTGCGTCGTTGATTCCGTCGCCCACCATGATCGTCGTGCCCCCCCGGGCTTCGACGGTCACCGCGTCGACCTTCTCGGCCGGTGTTCGATCGGCGAGGACCTCGTCGACTCCGATGACCGCGCCGACTGTCTCGGCGACGTCGGCCCGGTCGCCGGTGACCATGACCACCCGACGGATCCCGTTTTGGCGCAGCCGCCGGATGGTCCGCGCCGCGTCGGGACGGACGGGGTCCTCGAGGAGCAGGGCCCCTGCTGCGTGGCCGTCGACGGCGACGAAAACGTTGAGCATGCCGTCACGGTCGGCCCGACGCCGCGCCGTGCGTATCCAGCGCCCGTCATCTGTACCCGACACCCACGCCGCCTTACCCACCGCGACCGCTCGACCCTCGACCTGGCCGCGTACCCCCTGGCCGGCGATCTCCTCGACCGCCTCCGGCAACGTCAGAGCCAGCCCCCGCTGGCGGGCCGCTCGGACGACCGCGGCGGCCAGGACGTGGGGCGAAACCTGGTCGAGCGATGCCGCCAGGCGCAACACTTCGTCGGGCGCGACCGTGCCTGCGGTGACGATGTCGGCCACCGTTGGCCTGCCCGCGGTCAGGGTGCCGGTCTTGTCGAACAGCAACACCGTGGCCTGGGCCAGCCGCTCGAGCACGGCGCCGCCCTTGATGACCACACCGCGTCGGGCCGCTCTCGACAGGCCCGAGACCAGTGCCACGGGGACGGCCAGGATGAGCGGGCACGGCGTGGCCACGACAAGCACCGCCACCGCCCGGCCGAGCTGACCCGACAGGCCCCAGGCGCCGCCCGCCACGGCGACGGCGACAACCAGGAACCCGCCTGCATACCGGTCGGCGAGACGCACCGACGGGGCGCTCGACGGGCACCGACTCGCCCGTCAGGGCTGACTGGTCGACCACCGCCACCCCCGCCTCCACCTGACCGTCGACGGGGACGACCTCACCGGGTTTGACCATCACCAGGTCGCCGACCGCGACTTCGTCGACGCCGACGTCGCTGACCCGGTTCCCGTCTCGCCGGTGGGCGAAACGCGGCGCCCTGCTCAGCAGCACGCTGAGCTCCCGCCTGGACCGGGCGGCGGCCCACGCCTCGAGTGTCCGACCGCTGGCCAACATCACCGCGATGACCGCCCCGGCGAGGTGCTCGCCGACGACCAAGGTGCCGACCAAGGCCAGCAGGGCGACAACATCGGCCCCCAACCGGCGGTGCCGGGCGGCGTCGACCACCCACCAGGCGGCGGGAACAATCCCGGCGGTCGTCGTGGCCGCCCATACCCATTGCCCTGCGGCTGCCAGTCCCGCCACATGCAGGCTCCCGCCGACCGCCAAGCCGGCGACCGCGATGGCCAGCAGCAGCCCCCGGGCCCCGCCGATGGCCCCCCGTCTGAACCCCGACGGTTCAAACCGCCCTCCCTGCGACGGGCCATCCGCCTCCCGCGGTCGTCGCGCCCCGGGCGCTGCCGCGGCGCGGACCTCACCGACAGTGGCCATACCTACAGTGTTCGCCAGTCGCGGTCGCAGCGGTAGGGGCCGAAGGTCACCATCGCTCAAGCCGACGGTCAGAACCTGCCTCGCCTGGCCGCCGGCGCCTGGCCACCCACCGATCAAGTCCCGGGAGGACCCGCCAGGTGCTGCGCGTAACCTCGTGTTGAACTCGAAGATCGGCCGCAGATGTTGGCCGCTGAACACGTCGGCGACGGCCGGCGACGACGGTGACCACCGACATCGGGCAACGCCAACACCGCCCCGACGAGGTGCGGGATGACAAGTTGCCTACTTCACCGCGCGCAGCCGCGACTCAGCGGCGGAGCGAGGTGACGTCGAGACTGAACACGTAGGCGCCGGCGCCCACCGGGACGGGGCGGGGCTGAACTCGACGCCGGCGGCGTCGTCTGGCGCCGCGCCGGCCGACTCCCAACCCAGCAGGACAACGCTACCGGCGAGCAGCAGCAGCCCGAACACGCCCAGGCCGACCCCCATTGGGAGTGCCACGCCGGTCCTGGCGCCGACGTTGATCTCGGCGTTTATGCCGGCCGTGGCGTCCGCGTTGGTCACCACAACCGACCAGTGTCCGCTGTGGGTCGGCCAGAGGAGTGTCTGGGTGCCCGACCCCGAGGTGGACTCGACCCAGAACGACTGCGCGGCGGGCGGCGCCGGCGTCCGGGTCCCCGCGACCTGTTGGCTATCGATGTGGACGGGACCGAAAGTGACGCTGGTGACGTGCTTGTGTGCCACCCCGGACAGCCAGGTGTCGACATCGGAGCGCGGGGCGATCCCGATGACCAATGCCCGCCCAGCCGTCGCGGCAGCCCTCACCCGCACCGCCCCAAGCCGATATCCAGGCCACCACTGGCCCGGGTGAGCGCCGAAGTCCACCTGCGACGTGAGCGCATACGTCGAGGTTTGGTAGCGCTCCGCCGGGGTGGTGCAGAAGCCTGCGGCGTCGCGCTGGGTGGCGCTCGCCCATATCAGCGTCGCACCTCCCGTCACGAACCGAACCCCCGCGACCGCCGACACTGCCGCCGCGATGACCAACGCAGTTTTACCGGCCCGCATGTCTCAGTCGCCTCCCGCGGCCTCGTCGATAGACAAAACCTGTGTGGGTCCATCGAACCCCACTGGCGCCGCGGGCTCCCAGAGGCAAAAGGTCACAATGCGACCACCTCCCATCGGCCTTTCAGACACCGCGCCATCGCCGCCGGAGGCTTCCCGGGCCGCACCAAAGCCATGAGCTCCGGGGTCGGTGCGCTCTTGGGCGACAGAAGTCCAGAAGCGGCTCTCCAGGCGACGAGCGCCTCGAACTCCGCGTCGGCGCCTGTCGCGGCTCCATCGCCGACATCGGACGTTCGCAACGCCCCGGCCCGGTCACAACGTGCGACGAGGCAACCGCGAAATCGGCGTCGAGGCAAACCCCGAAGGGCAGCTCAGACAGCTACCGTCACCGAACTCGCCGTGGCGATCTGACCGAACGTTGAGGCGCGCGACAGGATCGCCGCTCACCCCGGACCCGCCTGACAACATCTACTAGTGTCCCGTCCGGCTGAAAAGTAGGGAAATCTTCGGGTTTCGGGAATTTTCGGTGCCAAGGCGCGTTCTTCGATGTTGAGCCAACATTGGAGGGAGCCAAGATGCCCAGGACCGGACGACCGA
>JALYXV010000209.1 GCA_030947025.1 Actinomycetota bacterium
CCGTGGGGCAGCGCCAGGGTCCGACGGTACTGGTGGCCGTCCCACTCTTCGACTCCGTCCACCGCCCGTTCCCCGAGGAACTGCAGCACGCCGGCTCCATGGAACGGGACCCGAACCGGCAGGCGGAGACGGATCGCACCCAGCGAGGGGCCAGCGGGCCGCAGCGCCTTCAGGCCGGCCTGGCGCAACCGGGACGGGGCCACGCCGAAGACAGCGCTAATGGTGTCGTTGAACTGGCGGATGCTGTTGAACCCGGCCCCGAAGGCCACGTCGCCGCACGGCAGGTCGGTCGTCTCCAGGAGGAGGCGGGCGGTGTGAGCCCGTTGCGAACGAGCCAGGGCGATGGGCCCGGCTCCCACTTCGGCCACCAATAGGCGGTGGAGGTGGCGGGGGCTGTAGCCCAGCGCCCGGGCCAGGCCGCCCACCCCCTCCCGGTCCACCACCCCGTCGGTGATCAGGCGCATGGCCCGACCGACCACGTCCGCCCGGGCGTTCCACTCGGGCGACCCCGGGCTGGCGTCGGGCCGGCACCGCCGGCAGGCCCGGAATCCGGCCGCCTGGCACGCCGCCGCGCTCGGATAGAACAAGACGTTGACCCGCTTCGGGGTCACGGCCGGGCAACTCGGCCGGCAATAGATGCCAGTCGTGGTGACGGCGATGTAGAACCAGCCGTCGAACCGGCTGTCGCGGCTCAGCGTGGCCCGGTAACAACGCTCGAAGTCTTCGACCACGGTGCCCATAGTGCCCCGCAGGCGAAGCTCGTACTAGCGGAAATCGGACGGGCAGGCGAGGGGGCTCTGGGGTAACGGGGCCGACACATACTTGACTCGGCAACCCGCCCGACCATAGGCTTCCAGCCCATTGTGAACACGTGCACGAGGATTTTCCGTCGGCACGCGTGGCGGCTGATGGCTGCGCTGGTTGCGGCGGGTCTAGTCGTCGGAACGGCCCTACCATCTGCGTCCGCCGACGCGGTAGCCGACAAACGGGCCCAAGCTCAGGGCCTGTCCAACAAGATCGACGCCTTGGGCCGCAAGGAATCCGCCCTGGCGGAGCAGTATGACGCCGCCGTTCTGGCCACCCAGTCGACTGCCACCAAGGTCAGCCTGCAGCAGGCGGCTGTGGCCGCCGCTCGGGCCAATGCGGCCCGGGCGAGGGGCGCCATCCAGGCCGATGCGGTCAACGCCTACGTCCACGGTGGCACCCTGGCGTCGATCGCCAGCCGCAACGGCGGAGTGGCCCAAGCCGACGGTGGACTGCTGGCGGGCGAGTACGTCAACACCCTGGCGGCGACGCAGGCGGACAACCTGGACGCCTACCACAACGCAGCCGCGACCGCTCAGATCGCGACCATCCAGCTCCAAGCGCTGGAGAAGCAGCAGGCCTCGGCGATGGCCAACACCAATGCCGCTCGCAACGCCACCATCGCGGCCCAACAGCAACTCCAGTCCACCCTGGGCCAAGTCAAGGGCGAACTCGCCACCCTGGTGGCCCAGGCGGAGGCGGCCAAGCAGGCAGCCGCAGCCCAGGCAGCCCAGGCGGCCCTGGCTCGGGCCCAGGCGCTCAGCGCCGTCGTCCGATCGGCGGGTGGAGGCGGAGGCGGCCCAGGCGGCGCAGGCGGTAGCAGCGGCGCCAGCGCGGGGGGAGGCGGCAGCGCGGGGGGAGGTGGCGGCGCGGCCGCCTTCGCATCGGTACCCGTCCCGGTCGGAGCGGGCGCGTCGGAAGCGGTGGCGGCGGCCCGGAGCCGGCTGGGTATGCCCTACGTCTGGGGCGCGGCGGGACCTAGCTCCTTCGATTGCTCGGGGCTGATGCTGTGGGCCTGGGGTCACGCCGGTGTCTCCCTCCCCCACTTCAGCGGGGCCCAGTACTCCTCGACCACTCACATCTCGATGTCGCAGCTGGCGCCCGGTGATCTGGTCTTCCCCGGCGACACGGGCGCCCACGTGGCGATGTACGTCGGTGGCGGTATGGTCATCGAGGCACCCCACACGGGCGCCTTCGTCCAGATCGTGCCCATGTCCTCCTGGTACGTCCTCGCCAGTCGCCCCTGACAACGGGGCAGCGCCCGTGGACTAGCTTGCCATGATGACTTCGGCAGGCGACGAGGCTCGCGAACCGGATGTCGGCCTGCCGGGCTGATGGCGAAATATGAGGTTCTGAGCGATCTCTTGCGCCGGGCAAACCTGTCTGCGCCCGACCTCTTGGTCGCCGATGTGGCCGCCTCGCTCGGCCAGGCCGGGTGCCGCCACCTGGTGCTTTACCTCGTGGATTACGAGCAGGAAGCGTTGCGGCGGGTGGCGCTGGCCGCGGACATGCTGTCCGAGGGTCCGGGCGAGGTGAAGATCGCCGGCACCATGGCGGGCCGGGCGTTCCAGCTGCAAGAAGTGGTCACCGCCAAGACGGACAACGGATGGAGCACCTGGTCACCGGTCCGGGAGCGGGCCGAGCGCATCGGCGTGTTGGAGATGGGGTTCGATCGTCTCCCCGCCGACGCCGTCCAGCTGTGCGAAGACCTGGGGCGCCTGCTCGGGCACTTGGTCCGGACTGCCAACCAGTACACCGACGCGCTCGAGCTGTGCCGGCGGCGCCAGCCCATGAACCTGGCGGCCGAGGTCCAGTGGCACCTGCTTCTGCCCCCGTTGACCTTCCGTTCCCCAGATGTCGCCCTGGCGGGCGTACTCGAGCCGGCCTATGACGTCGGAGGCGATGCCTTCGACTACAGCCTCAACGGTGACACCCTGACCTTCGGCGTGCTCGACGCCATGGGCCACGGGCTGACGTCGTCCTTGGCCAGCGCCCTCAGCCTGACCGGGTTGCGCTACGGCCGGCTTCGGGGCATGGATCTGGCCGACACCGCCCACCTGATCGACGAGGCCTTGATCGGCCAGTTCCACGGTGAGACATTTGTGACCGGCCACCTCGTCCGCCTCGACACCGCCACCGGGCAGTTGACCTGGGTCAACGCCGGCCATCCCGACCCGCTGCTGATCCGGGGCTCGACCGTCGTCGCCGAGGCCCACGCCGAGCCGTGCCTGCCTCTCGGCCTCGGAATCGACATCGAGGAAATCGGACGACTTCGCCTGGAGCCGGGTGATCGCTTGCTCTTCTACTCCGACGGCGTGATCGAGGCCCGGCCGACCGGGGGTACCCAGTTCGGAATCGACTACCTCCGCCAGCGGCTCGAGCGTCACCTCGCCGACCGCCTCATTCCGGCCGAGCTCATCCGGCGGATTGTCAAGGAGGTCATCGCCCATCGGGGGGGCCCGCTGGCCGACGATGCCACTGTGATCATGATCGAATGGCTGCCAGACAACGGAGCCTGACGAGCGTCGTGCGCCCGGCCAGACTGGCGCCATGAAGAAACTTGCCGACTACGGCCTCGACGACCATCCCGCGGACGATCCCGAACGAGCCCACCTGGCGTGGGCGGTGGCCGCTCTTGACGACTGCGAGCCCTGCGATGGGCTACGCATCGAGCTGACCCTCGAGGAGGCGGGGCGGCCCGGGGCGGGCCTGGTGGGCCACTTCTCCCCCGCCTCAGCCCGGCGCCTGCGGGCCGCGCTGGCCACCGCCCTGAAGGAGATCGGCGAGCCCATAATGAGCTGAAGGGAGGCCTCATGGCGACCGATGCCGCGATCAGGATCGACGACCTGTCCAAGTCGTTCGGCCGAACCCAGCGCTTCGGTCGTTGACCCTCGAGGTCGCACCGGGCGAGGTACCTGGGCGCGAGCGCCCTGCCCAGCCGGGATTCGCCGCCGCCGCGTACCGGGCTGCTCGGAAGCCCGACCGGCCTGACGATCCGCCTGACCCGCCCGGTTGCCGTCGGCTGGGCGGACGGCCTGGCGATCGGCGGCCTGGTGCTCGGGATGGTCGCCCAAGCCGCGGCGGGAGCGATCAACAGCTCGTCGACCATCCAGGCCGCAATCAGCCGTCTGGGCGGCCACGCCAATGGCGTCAAGGCGTACCTCGGGATCGCGTTCGTCACCGTGGCCTCGCTGGTCACCGTCGCGGCGGCGGGACAGGTGAACGCCACCCGGGCCGAGTAGGCCTCGCAACGCCTTGACCACCTGTTGGTGCGCCCGGTGAGCCGATCCCGCTGGCTGGTCGGTCGCATCGCCGTCGCCTCCGGTCTCGTCGTCGCCATCGGCGTTCTCTGCGGCTCGGGCAGTTGGCTGGGGTCGGCTGCCCAGGGCGGCGGGGTCGGGTTGGGCGAGCTCCTCGCCGCTGGGCTCAATTTGGCGCCGCCGGCCATCTTGGTGCTTGGCACGGGGGTCCTCGCCTTTGGGCTGCGGCCCCGGCTGGCTTCAGTGGTGGCGTACGAGGGTGGTCGGGTGGTCATACGTGGTCCAGTTGGTCGCGACGTTCGTCGGTTCCAACCGGTTGCTGCTCGACAGCTCGATGCTGGCCCACATCTCCCCGGCTCTGGCGGCCCAGCCCAACTGGACCACGCTTGCGGGCTCGTCGGGCTCGGCCTCCTCACGTCGGCGCTGGGGGAGTTGGCGTTCCGCCGCCGCCGCCGCCGCCGCCGCCGCCGCCGCCGCCGCCGCGACCTCGCCAGCGAATGACGCCCGGAGAGGACCGCCCAGGAACCGTGGCAGGTTTTGGGTGTCCAGACCCCTCCAGCTGACGCGAAATGCCGCCGGGCTGGGCTATCGCTCGGGTACCACCGCGGCCCCGGCTGTTGTGGCGATCGGAAGTGGAAATGGCTCGGCGAACACGGCGGTGGGAGCCTCGGTGGGAACGCTGATGGCGAGCACGGCCATGTCGTCGGCCGGTGCCGAGGTGCCGAACGCCACCGCGGCATCCTCGACCTGGCGGACGATTTCGACCGCCGGGGCTCCGGCCAGCGCCCGAAGGGTATCGGGCAGCATGGCCTCGGCGAAGAGTCGCCCATCCCAGCGACGCTCACTTATGCCATCGGTGAACAACACAAGTGTGTCGCCCGGACCGAGCTGGCATGACTCCTCGCTGATGTCAACATCGGCGATGACGCCGAGCAGGCTTCCTGGTCGTCCGACCTCGATGACCTCGCCGTCGCCCCGCACCAGCAGGGGCAGAGGATGCCCGGCGGTTGTGACCACCACCCGCGCCCCCGTGGCCGACGGTGTCACCGCGGCCACACAGACCGTGCAGAAGCTGGGCTCGGCGCCGTAGCCGTGGCACAGCCAGGTGGCCATCTGCTCGTCCGCCGCGTCCAGGAGAAGCCGGTTCAGATCGGTCACCACGGCGGCCGGGGATGCCGCGTGCAGGGCAGCCGCCCGGATGCTGTGACGGGTCAACCCGGTCATGCTGGCCGCCTGGATGCCCCGCCCACACACGTCGCCCACCACCAGCATCCACGTGCCGTCGTCGGTTGGGAAGCAGTCGTAGAAGTCGCCCCCGACCTGGCCCGCAGCCCGGTAACGGGCCGCAAGCTCGATGCCGGGAATGTCGGGCAGTCGACCGGGAAGCAGCGCCCGGGCCAACGTCTCGGCAATGGCATGCTCGTTGGCAAAGGAACGGGCATTGCTCACCTTGGCCGCCACCCGACTGGCGAACTCCTCGACCAACGCCAGATCCGCCTCGGTGTACGCAGGACGCCTCCGCCCCGCGGCCAGGGTGAGCGCACCGATGGTCTGGCCCTGACTACGCAGCGGCACCATGAGGGCGGAACGGAGCCCGAGTTGGCCCAGCATCTCGACGTGCTCGCCGCCACCCGCCAACTGCTCGAGGGTCGCAGCGGTCACCTCGCCCATCAGGATCGACCGACCGGCAGCCAGATCCAAGAAGAGGGGATGCTCCCGCAGGCTCTCACCCTCGCGGTCGAGGCGGTGGAGGCGGTCGAGACGCCCGGGGGGGTGGAGGCGGTCGGGGCGGTCGGGGGGGTCGGGGCGGTCGGGGGGGTCGAGGCGCCCGGGGGGGTGGTCTTGGTCCGGTGGGCGGGGCCAGACGGCGACGCGGGCCAGCCGGCCGTCGTCGGTCAGCTCCTGGACCGCGCACCAGTCCGCCAGCTGGGGCACGACCAGCCCGACCACCTCTTCCAGCACCCGGCGGGGTTCGAGCGCGGTGGTGAGCAGCCGGCGGCTGGCCGAGGCCAGGAAGGCCAGGCGGGACTCGCTGACGCGCCGGGCTTCGAGGGCAAGTTGGCGATCGGTCACGTCGCGAAAGACGTTGACCGCAAACCGGACCTGGCCCGCCTCGTCTCTCACCGGCCGCGCCGTGACCAGCGAGAACCGCTCCACTCCAGTGGCTACCAACCGCCAGCGCAGCAGTACCTCGTCGGGCTCCTGGCCGAGCAGGGCGGCCCGGCCGGGCAAGTGTTTGACCGACAGGGGTCGGCCCTCGGCGTCGAGTAGCTCGAAGCGGGCCATGATTGCGGACGGGGCTTCGGCCAGCAGGGCCAACGGCGACGAGTAGCCCAGCATGGCCGCGGCCTCTTCGTTGGCCATGATGAGCGTGCCGTCGGGGGCCTGTACCGTGATCGCCTCACCTACGGCGTTCAACGTGGCAGCCAGATCGTCGGCCGAGCGGCGCAGCTCTTCTTCTAGCCGCCGCTTTTCCAGGGCAAAGGCGATGTGGCCGGCCACGGTGCGGGCCAACGGCAGCTCGTCCCCAAAGTCGTGCGGGAAGTCGGCATAGAGCATGAACTTGCCCATCAGACCGCTCCCGAACTGCAGCGGTATGAACGCCAAGGCCCGGATTCCCTCGGCCAGGATCACCTCCCGCAGCCGTCCCAGCCTCTGGCCCCCGTCCTCGTCGGCCACGTCGGCGATCACAATCGGATCTGGGGCCGTGTCCTGGCGGCTCCACGGGCTGTGGCCCTGCGTCGCCTGGCGGTACGCGTCCGACAGGCCCCGCCATGCCTTGAAGCGCATGACGTCGTCGGGGTCGAAGAGCAACACGGCGGCCCGCTGGACCGACAAGGAGGCTGTCAGGGCGTCGAGGGCAGCCTCATAGATACACTCCACACTGGTCGCGGCCACCATGGCGGCCGTGAGCCGGTGAACAGCCTCAAGGCTGCCGACATTGCCGTGGGCGTCGTTGCAGGTCGTCACGCCCGCCCGCGGGTCGCGCCTCGGTGCCAACGGGCCGGTGCGTCCGCTAAGCAGAGGGTAGCCATGTCAGTTCCGCCCTATGAAAACCCGACATCGTTGTATATCGACCAAAGCCCCGTTTGCTGGAGACTGAGCCGTGGCGAAGCACTTCGGCAAGCGCCCCGCTGCCGACTTACTGGCTCAAGAGTGTTGACCCGGGAAGCCCCCGGTGTCAAGCCTCAATTTGGGCGGATCAGAGCCCGGAAGGTGAATTGGGAAATCGCGACCGTTAACCGCGCCGGCCGTCGGCGTGCCCACCAGCGCGCTGGCACGAAGATGGGCGGGGGGCGCTCGACCGCCCAAATGCGATGGTCGATTATCGCGACGGCGAGAACCGGTGCTCAGAGCCGTCGCCGAAGGTCATACTAAGCACGCGACTGGACCGCTGCGCGACCAGGTGGTGCCAGATGCCTGCGGGGACAACACAAGCCTGTCCGGCCGAGAAATCGATGAACTCGTCACCGTCGTCATGCTCGAGCACCGCGGTCATGGCCCCCACCATGCAGATGTGCACTTCGTCACCGTTCGGGTGCACCTCGCTGTGGCCCCCGGCCGCCCGGTCGGTCCCGACGGGCCAGTCGAACATCCCTACCAGCCAGCCTGGTACCGGCAGGGCGCCGCTGGCCACGTTGGCCCAGAAGTGCTCGTCCACCACGAGCTGCTCGGCCTGCCCCCCGTTCAGGCGGAGGTAGGTCCGGGCGGGATCGAACATGGTGGTCCTCATGCCCGTATATCGCTCGGGCGGTTCAGATTCCGACGTGGTTATCCCGTCACCATCCGACGCCGCTGCGCTTGGCGTCGTCATAGCCCGCGTCGATCCGGCCATCGATGGATGACCGGGAGAAGTCGGACGCGTTGGTCAGGTCGTGGTCGAGGTTGGCGGGGATGACCTTGATCGCGATCTTGCGATGGCCCATCAGCTCCTTGTACTCCTTCTTGGCCCGCAGGGCACGAATCTTCGGAGTCGCGGGCACGGCGTCGAGCACCGTGTCGATCTCTTGGAACAGCTCCATCCAGGTTCCGATCGTGTTCGACAGCTTCTTGTCCAGTTTGATCCGGCTGGTGTACTGGAGCTGGAGCATGCGGTTGATGACGTCGGAGAGGGTCTGGGGCGTAGGAGCGTTCATCGGGAAGAGTTCGACCACGATCAATTCCCGGTAGATGTCCGGGTCGTCGGGACTGCATGACTCAAGAAAGTTGATGGCGGGAGAGAAGGGGGTGTTGGTGAACAGGCCCCCGTCCCAATAGTGATGGCCCTCGATCTCGGTCATGGGAAAACCGGGCGGGAGACTGCCGCTGGCCACCACCGAATCGAACGCCATGTCGTGATTCGCGTTGTCAAAGTAGGAAATCAATGCGGTGCTGATGTCGATGGCGCCCACAATCACTCTGATGCCGCCGTGATTGAGCTGGTGCATATCGATCAACTCGGCCAGCGTCTGGCGAAGGGGACTGGTGTCGTAGATGCTGGTCGCGGCCCACGGCGCCCGGATCAATTCGGGGTTGAGTCGGTACATTCCCGGATTGCCCAGCGTGGCCAGGGACTGGTCGATGCTACGAGGGAGGAACGGGATGGGCAGGCCCGGGATTCCCGGCACATGCGGGGTCACAGTCAACTTGTCGCGCCACAATCGCTCCAAACTGGCGATCGGGTCGGACGGGGCGCCTCCGAGCACGGCAGCGGTAATCGCCCCGATCGAGATCCCCGCCACCACGGCCGGCTGGAAGCCCGGCCGCTGGTCATAGAGAGCCTTCAGGACACCGAACTCGTACGCGCCCAGCGCGCCGCCCCCCTGCAACACGATGGCGGTCCGGTACCTGGACGGGTCAATTGCGGAATTGGAATCGTTTCTCGGCATGAGCAGCTCCTGTCCGCCAGAAGTGCCAGTGTAATCGAGTCCGGATCGTCCGATTTCCGACTCGGTAACGACCTCCACCCGCCGTTGCTCGCCGCGGCGAGGAATAGTACGGCCGGTTGTTGGTGGAATCCGGCGTCGGTGAGGCTCGGCCCGCCCGAGCGGCGCCCGCCCCGGCCGCGATCGCCGCCGTCAGTACCAACGCCCCCACCAAGCCTGCGCGCCCACGATTACCGTCGTGACACCAGACGACCCAGCCAATGGTCGGCGGCCGGTCCGCCTATCAGCTGGGGGGCGGCGAGGCCAGCCTTCGCTGGGTCGCCCTCGACCGCGACCGAATGGCCTTGGCCGACGCCTTTTGTCGTTTTCGCTCCACGATGCGAAGGCGAGCCACTTGGGGGTCCTCGGCGGGGGTCTCGTTGCGCAGTTGGCGCCAGCTGGCCAACCTGGTCCCGCTCAGGTCCCCTGCGGCCAGCGCCGCCATTACCGCGCAGCCCGGCTCGCTCGTGTGGGAACAATCCGGGAATCCACAACGGCTGGCCAGATCTTCGATGTCGGCGAAGACCTGCGCGACGCCCCCGACCGCAGCCGAGACCGAAAGGGCCCGCATGCCCGGGGTGTCGATCACCAGTCCGCCCCCCGGGAGCGGAACCAGCTCCCGGTAGGTGGTGGTGTGTCGACCCTTGCCGTCGGCCCTCACGGTGCTTGTGGCAAGAATCTGGTCGCCGGCAAGCAGGTTCACCAAGGTGGACTTACCCGCGCCCGACAATCCGAGCAGGGCGACGGTGCGCCCGGGGGCGAGGTAGGGCGCCAGGTCCTGGAGCCCCTGGCCGGTGGCCGCGCTGACGACATGCACCGCCACGCCCCGCGCCACCTCGGCCACGGCGGCGACATGCCGGCGCACCTGTTCGGGTGATGCCAGGTCGGCCTTTGTGATCACGATCGCAGGCACGGCGCCGCTCTGCCACGCCAAGGCGACGTAGCGCTCGAGGTGCCGGACACTCAACTGCCCGTCGATGGCGTCCACCAACAGAACCGTGTCGATGTTGGCTGCCACCACCTGGGCGCGGGCCGCGGGCCCGTCGCCGGCCCGCCGGAAGGCGCACCGGCGGGGAAGGATGACCGCCAAGGCCCAGCGACCGGTGGCGGTCGGATCCGGGGCCAGGGTGACCCAGTCGCCCACCGCGATCGTCTGCGTGGCTACTGCTGATACCCGCACCGGCCCCGTGGCCGTGATGACGGTCGAGACTCCACGGTCAATGCGCGAGACCCGCCCCGGGGTGAGGTCGGGATCGGATGCCGCCGCCAGGGCTGCCGCCCAGTCGTCGTCCCAGCCAAGGTCGAGCAGGGACGGCGAGGACGAAACAGTGGGCACAAGGGCTCCTCGGTGCGGCGGAGGACCCCTCTGCGGCTCGTGAGAAGGGAAGGTGGATGTCAGTCGAAACTGGGATTTACGAGGCGGCAAACGAGCCGCCGCCCCGAGTCTCTGACCAGAGATGGCTGTCCCATTGTACGGCGGGACGAACGGGAGGGGGCTCACCACGCTGTGAGCCCCCTGTCCCAGTCGTCTACGACCGGAATGCGGTGAAGATCAGACGACCTCGTCGCGATAGAGCCGGCGGCGGGGGGCAGCCTCTACAACCGTCTCCCGGTTGGAATGAAAGCCGCCCCAGCTGCTCCAGAAAACAAGAGAAAGGACGACTCCGATGGCACCGACGATCATCAGGATGAAGCCGATGGTGTGCAGGTTGAAGCCTTGCGTCTGGACGCTAACTGCATAATCCAGGATGGCGCCGACTGCGATTAGGAAAATACTTGTTCCGAGACCCATAATGTTCTCCGTTCTGTGCTTGATGCCTTGATTTCACCAGGACATACCCCGACCCTTTTACTGTTAACCGTTAGGCCGAAATGGGACATTTTGGGCATCTCTCATTTCTCGGTGGATTATTTCAGACACCGCTTTGGCGCCGCGGTAGGTAAACATGACGGTGTAGTGATTGACATCGGGTACGACGACCGAGCGCAGGCCGCCGAGACGCCGCTGCCACTGGGCCGTCCAATCGTCGGCATACAGCGGGGGCTCCCGGCCCAGCATCCCCCGGCGGGCCCGGACCAGCACGGCCGGGTGGCGGAGGGCATCAAGGGCGCGGGGGATGTCGTCGCCGACGAGCTGGGTCTCGGAGTCGGCCAGCACCGCGGCTTGCCGGACCCCCGACCGGAGGACTGGCGGCTCGCCTTCGAGGTCGTAGGCGAAAGCGTCCTCCATGTGGGCATTCCAGTCGTCGCCCAGGGCGGGATGGGCCCGCCAGTAGTCGAAGTAGGCGCCGTTGGAGGGAAACGTCATGCTCAGCCGTTCGATGGCCGGCCCGATGACCGCAGCCACGATCTCCTCGACCGGGCGGCCGGCGAGCGGGCCAAGGTCAAGTGGCAGTCCACCGTCGACCAACACCAGGCCGGACACCCGGTCGGGGTGGCGGTGGGCCATGATCGCGGCCACGAATCCGCCCATGGAGTGACCGAGGACCAGCGCCCGCTCGGCCCCGACGTGGTCGAGCACGGCGACGAGGTCGTCTGCGTGGGCGGTCATCGAGAATGGTCCTGCCACCGCGTTCGAGCGCCCGCGGCCCCGCAAGTCGGGGGCCAAGATGGTGATGCCCTCGCCCAGCTGTTCGGCGACGAGCCGCAGCGAACGGTGGGTGGCGGTGGTGCCGTGAGCGGCCAGCACAACCGACTCCCCTTTTCCCCACCTTCCAACATGCAAGACGCCGCCCCGAACAGGGACGGCCAAGGCGGCATAGGGGGCGGTCACGCCCGCGGTAGCATCGCGCATAGTGGACGAAATACCCGAAGAAGCGATCGAGGAGGCGGAAGGGGTAAAGCCGTTTCACTCCCACGAGAATGTCTTTTCGGAAAATGATTCATTGATGGAGCACCTTCGCTCGGTGCACCAGCTGGACGTCGAGCCACAGCTCAGTGCCACCACCCAAGAAGGTCTCCACGACCGCCTTCATCACGAATCGAACGCCATCGACGACTAATGCGAGTATTGGGCTCCCTCCACGCATTCCACGCCTCCTGATCCAACCGTGGCGGCGTGATCGGTGCCCGGCTTCAGGTCCAGCCGGTCGCCCGGGTGCAGCTCCACGTCGCCGTCCGGCGTGTGGAACACGATGCTGCCCGACACGCAATAGAGCACCTTGTGGTAGTCGTGGCGGTGCCAGCCGTAGCGTTGTCCTGGCCCATTGCCCCACGCCTGGGGCGTCATGCCCTCCTGCCTGAGTCGCTCCTCGCCGGTCACTGCAGCCTCCGGCGAAGGTCGTCGATATATCCGGGAAAGTAGCGAGATATCATGGGCAGGTCAAACTCCTTCATGATGGAGTCGGCGGGTTCGCGGACCAAGAGGAAGGCAAACGACTCTTCGACCAACCTGGCGTCGTCGACGTCAGGAAGTTGGTGGTCGGCGCCGAACTTGGGGGGAACGCTCACTTGGTGGCGGGTGTCGACGCCGTCGACCTTCACTTCCACATTGAACTTGTGGGTGCCAATCGCCGTCACCTGCACATCCTCCAACGCGATACCTCCTATTGCAGATCTTCAGGCGGGACCGACGCGTTATTGGCGAAATGAATCTCCCGTTGGGGAACGGCCGGGAAATGCCGGCATCATCGAGCGCCTGCTTGCTGGAAATGGCCACGTCGTTTCGGACCCGCCACAGCGTGGCGATATCGGGAGCATGCCAGAACCGCACCGCCAAGCTGATGCTGGACTCGCCAAATGCCTCCACCCAGACCTCGGGCGGCGGTCGCTTGAGTACCCCCTCGGTCGCCTCGACCGCAGCCACCAGCACCTTGCGGGCCTGCTGCAGATCGCAGTCATAGCCGACGCCGATCGTGAGCGTCGTGCGTCGCCGCCCGAGGGCGGTGTGGTTGACGATGGGATGGTTGAGCACGTCGGTACACGGGACAAGAACCCGCTGACCGTCAAAGGTCCGCAGCACGACCGTGCGGAAATTGACGTCCACGACCGTGCCCTCGGAGGAGCCGCTGGAGATCTGGTCGCCCCGTCGAAATGGCCGGCGCACCTGGAGGATGATGCTGCCCAGGAAGTTGGCCAGGATGGCCTGGGCGGCGAACGCCAGGGCCACGCCGCCGATGCCCAAGGCGCCTACGAGCGGCCCCAGGCGTACGCCGACGAGGGAAAGACCCCAGATGATGCCGATGACGGCGACGATCGAGCCCACGGCCCGGCTCACCGCCTCGGCCGCCGCTCCTTCGGTGTCGCCCCGGTGAATCGCTCGGAGTAGCACCGATTTCAGCGCCCAGCCGAGGACGACGGCGCCGACGAGGACAACGCCCGCGATGGCCCAATCCTGCAGGGTAAGGCCGCGGGACACCACCGCCGCGCCCGCTTTCCCGGCCGCGACCAGGCTGGACATGATGACTATCTACCCATTCCCGTCGCTCGGGGTAACAAACGGTGGGGTTAGCCGCAGGGCCGGGGTGGGCATATCCAATCAACAGGTCCAAGCCGCGAGGGGAGACTCATGTTTTTGTTCCTGCGCCGACGGTTGATCCGCTATCTCGCTGTCGCCGTCCTTCTCCCCCTGATCGGTGCGTTGGCCATCAAGGCCAGCAACGAGTTGGAGCAGCGCCGGGGAAAGACGATCTCGAGCAGGGCGCTCAGAAAGGCCGGGCAGGTCCTCAACCGCAAGCCGTCTACCGCCTAATACTGGCCGCGGCACCAGCCCCGGCTATTGCCGCGCTTCGCCCGCGGCCGCCAGCACCGCTCGCCCGCCCGCGGCCGGGCCGTCGGCATGACCGAACACCGCGGTGCCCGCGACCAGCACGTTGGCGCCCGCCTCGACGCAAGACCGGGCGTTCTTGGCGTCGACGCCGCCGTCCACTTCGATGTCGACGATGAGGCCCTGTCGTTCCACCTCGGCGCGGACCCGCGCCACCTTGGACAGAGTCCGGGGGATGAGCTTTTGGCCGCCGAACCCGGGGTTGATGGTCATTACCAGAGCCAGATCGCACATCTCGAGCACGTCGTCGAGGCAGGAGGCGGGCGTGCTGGGGTTGATGGCCGCGCCTGACCGGCAGTCCAGTTCGCGGATTAGGGACAGGCTGCGATGGAGGTGGGGAGACACCTCGTAGTGGATGGTGATGGCGTCGGCGCCCGCGGCGGCGAAGGTCTCGAGGTGCCGTTCGGGTTCGACGATCATCAGGTGGAGTTCGAGGGGCAGCTCGGTGACGCGCCGCAGGGCTCGCACCGTGTCGGTGCCGAAGGTGAAGTTGGGGACGAAGACACCGTCCATCACGTCGACGTGGAGACGTTCGGTCCCGCTGCCCTCCAGGGCTTCGACCGCATCGGCGAGGTGGGCGAAATCGGCCGCCAGGAGGCTCGGGGCGAGATGGATGGCGCCCCCGCAGGGTGTCCAGGTTGATCGAGGCATGGCCCGCATGATGCCATCCCGCCGTCGCTAGGGCCCAACCCGCCCGCCGGACGGCGGGGTCAGCCGGGCGGCGGGGTCAGCC
>JALYXV010000216.1 GCA_030947025.1 Actinomycetota bacterium
CGCTGACCAACGCAGCCACCGCCCGCGACTGGCTGCTGCGTTCGCTGCACGACCCGGCCGCCATCGCCAAGCACTTCGTGGCCGTGTCCACCAACGCCAAGGCGGTGGCCGCGTTCGGGATCGACACGGCCAACATGTTCGGGTTCTGGGACTGGGTGGGGGGTCGCTACTCATTTCCCTCCGCCATCGGCCTGTCGCTGATGGTCGCCATCGGGCCGTCCCATTTCAACGAGATGCTGGCCGGGTTCCACCTGATCGACGAGCACTTCCGCACCGCCCCGTTCGAGCGCAACCTGCCCGTGCTGCTGGGCCTGATCGGGATCTGGTACATCAACTTCTTCGGGGCCGAAACCCAGGCCATCCTCCCCTACAACCAGTACCTCTCCAAGCTGACCGCCTACCTCCAGCAGCTGGACATGGAGAGCAACGGGAAGTCGGTGACGCTCTCGGGCGAGCCGGTGGATTGGAAGACGGGCCCGGTCGTGTGGGGCCAACCGGGCACCAACGGCCAGCACGCCTTTTACCAGTTGATCCACCAGGGGACCCGGCTGATCCCGTGCGACTTCATCGGGTTCCTGGAGCCCAACCACGACGTGGGCGATCATCACGACTTGCTGATGGCCAACTTCCTGGCCCAGACCGAGGCCCTGGCGTTCGGCAAGACATCGGAGGAGGCGTCGGCTGAGGGCATGCCTGCCCACCAGGTGCCCCATCGAACCTTCTCCGGCAACCGGCCTACCAACACGATCGTCGCGCCGAAGCTGACGCCGCATGTGTTGGGCCAGCTGATTGCCACCTACGAGCACAAGGTTTTCACTCAGGGCACCATCTGGCAGATCAACAGCTTCGACCAGTGGGGGGTGGAGTTGGGGAAGGTCCTGGCCATGCGCATCGTGCCCGAGCTGCAGGCTCCGAGGTTGGAGGGCGGAGCCGACCCGGCGCTCGCCCACGACAGCTCCACCAACGCGCTCATCCGCCGCTACCGAGCCCGGCGCTGACGATGGCCGCGTCCCGGGCCGACGCCCTGGTCCTGTTCGGCGCCACGGGTGACCTGGCCAAGAAGAAGCTCTTCCCCGCCCTGTACCGCTTGTCGGAATGCGGGCGGCTGGATATCCCCGTCATCGGGGTGGCCAAGTCGGACTGGGACGACGACGGGCTGCGGCGCTATGCCCGGGCCGCGGTCGACGCCGCCGTCCACCCCGTCGACGAGGGGGTGTTTGCCGCCTTCGCGGCCCGCCTGTCTCTGGTGGGCGGCGACTATGCCCAGCGGGCGACCTTCGAGCAGCTGGCGTCTTGCTTGGAGGGACTGGGGCGGACGCGCCCGGCGCACTATCTGGCCATCCCGCCCGGGCTGTTCCCGGCCGTGGTCGAGTCGTTGGACGCGGTCGGCCTCAATCGAGGGGCTCGGGTCGTCGTCGAGAAGCCGTTCGGTCGGGACCTGCGCTCGGCCCGCGAGCTCAACCGCGTCCTGCATCGGGCCTTCTCGGAACGGGCCATCTTCCGCATCGACCACTACCTGGGCAAGGAGGCGGTCGAGGACCTGCTGGTGTTCCGCTTCGCCAATTCGTTCCTCGAGCCCATCTGGGATCGCCGCTACATCAGCAATGTCGAGATCACCATGGCAGAGGAGTTCGGGGTCGAGGGCCGGGGGGCGTTCTACGACCAGGTGGGCGCCATCCGCGATGTGGTGCAAAACCATCTCCTGCAGGTGGTCACGCTGCTGGCCATGGAGGCCCCGGTGCGCGACGACGCCGACAGCCTCCGCGACGAGAAGGTTCGGGTGCTCAAGGCCATGGAGCCGGTCGACCCAACGACGGTGGTGCGGGGCCAGTACGAGGGGTACCGGTCCGAGCCGGGGGTCGCCCCGGAGTCAGCCACCGAGACGTTCGCGGCCCTGCGGTTCACCATCGACTCGTGGCGCTGGGCGGGCGTGCCCTGGTTCGTGCGGGCGGGCAAGGCGCTGGCGACGACCGCGCTGGAGGCGACGGTCGAGTTGCACCCCCCGCCCCGGATGTTGTTCTGGGGCGAGGAGGGACATGTGCCCGGGCCCAACCTGCTGCGTTTCAGGCTCGGGGCCGACGACGGGGTCAGCTTATGGGTCCAGGCCAAGTCGCCCGGCCGCCAGGACGTCACCCATCCCGTCGAGCTGGCGGTGGACTTCGCGTCGGCGCTGGGGCACCGGCAGGAGGCGTACGAGCGGCTACTCGACGACGCCCTCGACGGCAACCCCCGCCGCTTCGCCCGGGAGGACATGGTCGAGGAGGCGTGGCGCATCGTGCAACCGGCCCTGGACCACCCCGGGCCGGTCCACCCCTATCCCCGGGGGTGCTGGGGCCCGGCCCAGGCGGATTCGTTGATCCCCAGCGGAGCGTGGCACCAGCCGGAGGTTCGGACGGGCCGGTGACGTCGTGGCGGTGCCCTCATTGGGCTTGGGCCCCACTTTCCTCTTGGTGCAGCCAGGCGAACCAGCGCAGCACCGCTTCCTCGTGAAAGACGGCGAACTGGAGCACCTTGGCCAAGTCGGGCTCGTCGTCGCCCAGGCGAGCCAGGATCCGCCCGTACTCGTCCAGGCGCTGTTCGTGGCGCAGCCGCTGAATGGCCAGGAACCGCCGTCGGTTGACCGGGTCGAGGTGGCGGCCGAAGAAGACCATTAGGAGTAGGGGTGAGCGGATGAGGTCGGCGCCGGGCTCCCGGCGCATCCACTCCTCGAACGCCACCCGACCCTTGACCGTGATGGTGTAGGGCTTCTTGTCCCGTGCTCCCGCCGGTCCCGCTTCCACCAGCCCGAGCAACTGGAGGTTGCGCAGTTCCCGGTAGACCTGGCTCTGGGTGACATTCCAGAAGTCGCCCAAGCCCACCTCGGCCAAACGGGCCACATCCCACCCGGTCATAGGACCTCGGTGCAACAGCCCGAGCACCGAGGCCGCGGTGGCGTTCAGCTTCAGGACCCGGTCGGCCAGCTGGCCGTGTTCGCCGTGCTCGCTGTGTTCGCCGTGTTCGCCGTGTTCTTCCAACACTTTGACATTCTACATAGCTACATTATAGTGCCAGGACATGGCCGCTCCCGCGATCGCGCAATCGCAAGCCAACGCCGCCCTGGGGGCCGCCGCTGCCCGTTCGGCCCATCTCATCGCATCCCTGCCGGATTTAACGGTACGGCTGCCCCGGTCCGACTGGAACGTGGGCGAAGCGGCCGCCCATCTCGCCATCGGCCTACGCGGATTTACTGACGCCGTCACCGGCGACGCCGAGCGATGGCGTTCCGCCATCCCCGATTCTGTCCGCTACTCCGACCGGGTCGGGGGTCTCAATCGGGTGACCATCTCGGCCGAGCCGCGGCGAAGTCCTGCCGAAGCAGGCGTCGCGATCACCGATGCCGCGGCCGCCTTCGTTGCGGCCACCACCGGGCTGTCACCGAGCCAAGCCATCCCGACGCCGTGGTACGGCGAGGACCTGTCGCACACCGTGCTGTCGGCCACCTGCCTGCTACTCGGGGAACAACTGGTCCACGGCTACGACATCGCTCGGGCAGTGGGGCGCAAATGGCCGATCACGCCCGAGGAAGCCGGCCTGGTGTTTGAGGGAGTTCGGTCCATGATGCCCCTGGCGGTGAATCCCGACACGACCGGTGACCTGGCCGCCACCTTCGAGCTCCGGGTGGGACGGCTGTCGCGGTTCGTGGTGCGGGTCGCCGACGGCAAGGCGTTGGTCGATCCGCCCGAACAGTATCGAGTCGACTGCCACATCGCGGGCACGCCAGTGGCGCTGATGCTGGTCGGGTACGGAAGGATCAGCCAGTGGCGGGCCATCGGTCGCGGCCGGCTGATCGCGTGGGGCCGGAAGCCCTGGTTGGGGTTCCGCTTTGTCAACCTGTTCTTCAATCCCTGAGGCCCGACCGTACACTGGGGTCGATGCCCGGGATCATCAACGGCAGGTCATGGCTCTCCACCCGCCGCGATGCGCTGCAGGCGGGACTGGCCAAGGATCCCCCTGACGAGCAACGGGCCGCCATCGAGGCCGAACTGGCCGCGGTCGACCGCGAACTGGCGACCAGTCGTCACCGCTGGTGGCGCTGGCTTCTCCCGGGTAGCCAACCGCCGAGCTAGCCGCCGTCGGCCTTCTCGTGGTGGTTGCTCGGGGTTCGCCCACCGGCATTATTGCTTTCTGCCGTCGGGCCATCTCCCGTGGCTTGGGGCGTCGGCCTCCCGGTAGCTGCCGCGACATCCTTCTTTTTGGCTGCTCTGGGGTGGTCGGCCGCCGAGCTAGCTGCTGCTGCCGGCCTTCTTCTCCTTGGCTGCCTTCTTGGCCCGCTTGTCAGCCCTTTTCTCCAGAAGGCTCTTGCCTTGTTTCTTGGACTGGCCTGGCGGCGGTGCTTTGTTGGCCATGGCCTGACCATACACCGGGAGGCAGCAATCGGCTGCACTCCGGGCGAGGTGCTGCCGGCGCCACTACTTTCGGATCAATGGCTGAGGGTGCAGCGGTCGACGTCGGGGGACATCACCTGATGGTCACCAGCCCCGACAAGGTCTTCTTCGCCGAGCACGGGGAGACCAAGCTCGACCTGGTCCACTACTACCAGGCGGTGGAGAGGCCTCTCATGGCCGCCATGGGCGGCCGGCCGGTGCTACTTCAGCGGTTCCCCCATGGGGCGGGCGGCACGTCGTTCTTCCAGAAGCGGGTGCCCGAGTCACGGCCCGATTGGCTTCAGACGACAACGGTCAGCACGCCCAATGGGACCACGTCACAGGCACTGGTGGCGGCCGACCTGGGCCATGTGGTTTGGGCCGTCAACCTGGCCTGCCTCGGCTTTCACGTCTGGCCCAACCAGGCGGCCGATCCGGACCACGCCGACGAGCTACGCATTGACCTCGACCCGACCCCGGGTGTGACCTTCCCCATGGTGCGGGAAGCAGCCGAAGAGGTGCGGCTGCTCTTCGAGGAGTGCGGTGTGGTGGGCCTCCCCAAGACGACGGGCAACCGCGGCATCCATGTCTATGTGCGCCTCCAACCCCGCTGGGATTCCTACCAGGTGCGCGCCGCCGCGGTGGCGGTGGCGCGTGAGCTCGAGCGGCGCCGGCCCGACCTCATCACGGCCGCGTGGTGGAAGGAAGAACGCGGCCGCCGGGTCTTCGTTGACTTCAACCAGAACGCACCTCACAAAACGGTTTTCGGCGCCTGGTCGGTCCGGGCCCGGCCCGGCGCGCAGGTATCGACACCGTTCCCGTGGGACGAACTGGAGGCGATCGAGCCCGACCAGATGACGATACGAACGGTGCCCGCCCGGCTGCAGCAGCGCGGCGATCCGTGGGCCCCGATGATCGACAACCCGCAATCGCTGGAGCCCATCTTGGCTCTGCACGAGCAGGACCGGGCGGCGGGGCTGCAGGATGCGCCGTGGCCTCCGGTCTATCCGAAGATGCCGGGCGAGCCCCCGAGGGTGGCGCCCAGCCGGGCAAGGGCCCAGGCGGCACCACCTGCGCCGGAGGCTGACGGAAGCTGAGCCGGATCGAGCGGGCTCAAGGAACGGTCAGGGGACGAGCCGGCACACGGAGCGCCCGGGACGTCATCGGCCGCCGCCCAGGCCTAGCCAGCCTAGCCAGGCCGCCCGGGAAACCCACGCTTCATGGCCGAGCCCGCAACGCGGCCCATGCGGCCCACCGCTCGTGGTCACCCCGGGCCACAACGCGGTCCACGCGGTCCACGCGGCCTACGCAGCCCACGCAATCCACGCAACGCACGAACCGTGGCAGGTTGAACCTTCCTGGGGTACTTATCGTTGAACAGCAGGATAAGTCGCCACGGAACGTTGAAGCTGCCACCGTTCGGGCCCGGGGACCCGCCGGACTCGCTGCGGTTTGGGTCGCGGCGACTCATCGGAAGCGGTCGTCACGGTCCGGGGCACACCTCGCGAAAGGTCTTCGGCCACCGCTAGACGTCGGCTAGACGTTCGGCTAGACGAGCTTCGAGGTGTTGGCCGGGCAGTACAGGGCGACCAGGGTGCGAATGGCGGTATCGGGAACCGACGATGGAATCAACCAGCTGAGCGAGCCGGCACCGACCAGGTTCAATGCCGCTGACTTCACCTGGGAAAACGTCTTGCCCTGGTCAAGAGCGGTACACACCTGGTCGCCCGCGGTGGCGATCTGGGCCGGTGTCGGCGTGAAGAGCGGGAGCAGGTTGTGCACTGCACTGATGGCCTGCCCGACCTCCGAACTGGAGGGCTGCCTTCTTGGTGCCGCCTTGGAGACGCTGGTGGACGAGATCGCCGGCTTGGCCGACGGTGCCAGTCCCGTGGTCGATGGGGCGGCGGTGCTCGCACTCGCCTGCGCCCGCGCCCCGGACATGTTGCTGGTGGGCGCATGAGTAACCGCGGAGGCGGGCGTGGTCGCGACGCTCGGCGGCGGAGCGACGCTGCTGGACGGGGGGAAAGGCCCGGACTGCGCGTCCGGGCGGCTGGTGGAGCCCACCGGATTCGGGTTGGCGACCGAGGTGGCACGAAGGCCGGTCGCGATCTGGCGCGCTCGGTCGATGTTCCCTCCTTGGATGGTTCGCAGACCGACTGCCAGACCTAGGACGAACGCCACACCTATGGCGACGCTCAGCACCTTGACGATTCTCAGATTTCCCGACATCCCGCACGCTCCCTGGCCGACACTCGCTCCGAGGTGCCTCGAAGCACCTATTGGAGCTATCGGCGCATGGACCGCTAAGGGCGGCCAAAATTTCGGCTAAGTCCTGCCACAATCGTCCCACTCGCTCCGAACGGGTGCCTCGGGATCAATCGATCTCCAGCGCGAGATCGGAGAGTTCCCCCGCACTGATGCCCAACAGTTCGGAGGGGCAGGCCGACAGGACCATCGTGAGATCCATCTCCGCCAGCATCTCGAAGCGGTCGCCGGAGCGGGACTCTGCCAGCAGCCGCGAGATCGATCCGTCGGGGTTGGCGGGTGTTCGCATGAACACGTTGAACGGCTGCGGTGTGAAGCCGAGCGTGATGTCCCGCCTGGCCAGCGCCTGGACCAGATTCTCGGAGCAGCTGGCGTGCCAGCCCACGACTCCAAGCTGGACGTAACGAGCGGGATCGCAGGCAGCGATCAACAAGTCGTGGTAGCCGGGCGAGGTGTCGGCTACGACCCTCAGCATGGGCCGCCGCCGGCTCGACATGAAGGCATCGCGACCACCGGGAACACTTTGCTGGTAAACGCCCGGGTGTGGGAAGCCGACAGATACTCGGTCGGATCAACCCGATTGAAGGCGAAGAAGTCTTCGACCTGGCCGCCTTCCACGTCGATGATGGCGCCCCGTTGACCTGCGTCGACGTCGACCGCCACTCCGGTGCGGGCCGGTACCCGTACGCGCTCCATCCGCCAAATGTTGGTACAGGCCGATGTCGGCTCTATTGCCAAAATGTTTCGACTGATGCCCGTTCCGTTAGCTGACCCATCCACCGATTGCCCCACCTGCCCGCCCAGTAGAGGTTCAGACCCAGGGGGACAGCGTCGGGCCATCTCGGATGGCTACCGTTGGAGTCGCCCATTTTGGGGATCCCGAGTGCCGTTGTTGGTCCGGCAGATCAAGTAGCAAGCGATCTGCTCTCTGTCGTGGCATCATCTTGAGTGAATGTCCGGGCATCGAGGAGTGGGCAGGCGAGAGGAATCTCTTGGGTGCATCCGGTAGTTCAGATGGCGACGCGGCCCACCCCTCGCCCGATGTAATGCCCGAGACCTCCTACCTTGACGCTGGCCGGAGTGGACTTCGGGTAAAGGAAGCTGTTCGGTGGAAGGCCCGGCACTTCCACCATTTCCTAAGGCCGAGAAGTTCAGGTCTTTCGACCGGCGGCGACGGGACCACCAACGGTGCCCCGTGAACCAGATATTGGGCTTATCCTTCAGCCGCCTCCATCGAGCGTCAACGTGTCGGCATTCCTGACCGAGGTCGGCCCGAATCAGGTTCGGTTCGTTATTAGCGCATCGTCGGTCGATTTCGCTCCGACGGTCACCACCGTTCGTTGGCGATTTGACATCACGGGTTTCGGCGGCGATATCTGCCAGCCGGGCGCTGTAAACGGTGATGGTGGCTCCCAGGTTGTAACCACGGTTATCCGGGGCGAACCAGGATCTCATTCCATCACCCTGATGAGCGTCTCAAATGTTGTGCGAAGCACGAGATCAACCGTAGCAATGCTCCCGTTCTTGACGGCGTCTCTATGCTGGACGCACGTAGCGCCGATCTCATCCCGAGGTTCATATCTCACCGCTTCCATCCCGAGGGTTCTGGTCACGGGGGTAACGGGCACGATCCTCCGCGGATTGACCTTGCCAGGCAATGCTCTATCCCGATATTCAATCCAAGGCGGTGTTCCTCCTAGTTCCGTGACGGCCCGTAACTGGGTGTGGACGGGAAATCTAAGCGACGATTTCGCTAACCAGTCCAGCTCGGCGATCCCCATCATGTCGCTGGACCTCTCCGGCATCGAGAATGACAATAGACGGACATTCCTTTCCGGCTTATTCCTTGGCATAGCTGGGGGAGGCGCGGTGACTGTCGTCCCTGCCTTGGTGGGCGCGTAATTATCGCGAAGGCCAACCGACAATATGAAGGCTCATACCCCGATGAGCCACGGCTCGTCTTGACGCCACTGTTGCAAGGGTTTCAAAACCGCAACACTCAGGCCATTGCTGGCTCGAGTCTATTTCCGAATGGGTTACAACGTCGTGCTGACTGGAATCGAACTAGAAGGTAGGATTGGGTACGTCGTGCTTGACGGTCCATTCGACACCTGTACGTTCACGGCGGAGTCAATGGGGACCTCGGTACCCATCGCTGGTGTTTCCGAGACGATAATTCCAGGGGTGTTCAATGAACTGACGTAACTCAGGGTGCCGAGCCGCAGGTTTGCACTCTTCAGTGTGGTCGCTGCCTGTGCGGGTGTTTGCCCGCTAACATTAGGGATCGGAACGAGGGAGGGAGTGACCGTTGTGCCGGTCGTCGTGACATATATGGTTGCCGGGGGGTGAAGGTTTGGCTGCGTTGTAATGGATGAGGTGGTCGTCGGCAGCTGAGGTGGGGCCGAGGTGGGCGGAACGGTGGCGACACCACCAGAAACGGCACATGACAGAAGCAACAAGCCCACGACGTCGGGCTAGTGGCGGCTTCGACCGGATGATCGTCCAAGCACGGACTGGTACATGTTGTCCGCGCTGTGCGATTGGACGACCGAAGCGGCTATGGAGCGGGTCGCGCCGACCTCCTGCCCGTACCATGCTGCAAGAATAGTGCTGTGACATACCTGTCATACCCGATACAGTCGGTCAGAGTATTCCATGTCGAGCTTGAGGTCCCGGAAATCGGTCGCACCCGAAACCGAATCGGAAGGCGTCCCCGAATCTCTCCTGCCAGAGTGTTCGCGTCATCGAGACACGGACAGTGGTCGAGTAGCACCGACTCGGGCGCGACTACAACGCCTCGGTGCGGTGAAAGAAGTGCGGCCGACGCTTGGTCCGCACTCAGTCCACGGCGGATGAGCTGAGACGCACGCAAGCCTCCGGGACGTCGCCCGCTGGCTCGGCCAGTTCGCTGGCTCGGCCAGTTCGCTGGCTCGGCCCTACCGGAGCCCGCTCTCAGCCGCGGGATACAGGGATCCCTCGGCTCGCGTAGCTCTCGAGGATGCGCTGCGACCGGATCATCAGCTGCTTCGCCGGCTCGCAGATGACACTGGACTGCCCGACAAGTATGCGGACGCCGTTGTTGGACAGTCCTTCCCGATCCAGATGAACACGACCCAGGATCTGACGCCGATTGCCGCTCTGCCGCCGAGGCATACCGATCTGCAAGCCCGGCGGAGAACTTGCCTTCCACTGCCCGAGTTGCGATCGTGACGTCCTCGCCGAGACCTTCCGACGGGCTGGCTTCGCCGACGTCTACCTCGACGAACGTCGGTACGCCAGAGGAAGGAAGCCGTGATGGACGCTCAAGCCCAACCGCGAACTGCGGCAGATGATCTCTACGACCTGCTCCACCCGCGCGACGAAGCCGACCTGCCGACACTCGGCCCCATGACCCCCCGTTTCGCTGCTCTGGTCCCTTGTGCTCGCTCCCAGCCGCCTCCCGAGCTCATGACGGCCTTGAAGGACGTCCTCGCACACGACGACCTCGCTCAGCAAGAGGTGATCGACCGACCGACCGCTCGGCGATGGCGAAGCAAGCGGCCGTGGCGGGCCACGTTGAGCGGGTTCAAGGGCGACGCGGGTGACGAGGCCGTTCGCTATAACTTGGACGCGCCGGTCGTTTGCAACACACCAGCCCCTGCTCGCACTAGACGTTCGACTCGGGGCGTGAGCCGGCCGGCAGAGTCAAGTGACTTGGTCAGCATCGGTAGCGTCGCGCCCACGGTGGATCGCGGCAGGTTGCGGCTGGTCAGTACACCGCATAGCCATACGAGGAACTCGACGAATATCCGATCATCGTCGACGAGCAGCGACACGGCCAGGAACTGGAAGATATAGGCGAGATCCTCCCGCGTGCGCGCCAACTGTCTCTCATCGAAATCGCGCATCCAGGGCCAGGATTCGGAAAGGAGGACCATGGTGTGGTCAACGAGCTCCGAGCGGGCCAGTTCGATAGCCGACCATGCCTCAGTGTCGGCAAATGGCCTGGCGTATTCACCGGGCCGATTGCGGGCCCAAGCGGCCAGCTGTCGCGTCGCCCCTGTCATGGTTCTGGCCCAGGCATCGGCGCCCACCCGTAGCGCGGCATGTTCGTCGCGGCCGAACCCTCGGCCGCCTGCCATCACAGGAATTCCGGCTCGGTGGGCCGCTTCCACTGATCGCAGGGCACCGGGCAGGAACAGCGGCAGCGAGCAGCTGAGACACATGGCCGCCGGTTGCAGCGCCGCGAGGTACCGCTCCAGGTGCTCGGCGGGCAGGGAGCCTCCGAGGAAGCGGACACGATAGCCCTCAGCGCGCAACAGCTCTGCCGCCATTCGAGCCGGGACGACATGCCAGTCGCCTTCGACGCAAGACACTGCGAACGTGGTGTCGCGACTCGGCGATGGTGTAGCGGCGCCAAGCTGCGCAAGCACGGCGTCGGTGATAGACGTCGCGACGTGCTCGTCGGCGACGCTGCACTGATTATCCTCCCAGCGCCGACCGATCTCGGCCTGGGCCGGCGCCAGGACGTCGAGGATTATTTGTTGTGGTGAGTAGCTGGTCAAGAGCGCGTCGATGTGGTGTCGAGCACCCTCGAGGTCGCCTTCCAATAAGCGGTCGATGTAAGCGCGGCCGTCTCCGTATGTCATTGTGGTGCGCTCGCATTGTTGGTCGACCGACGCGTTTTCGTCGGCCCAAGCTACACCGGCCACCGCCGAGAGCCGGGAAACTGTCCTCGGAACTCTGCCTGGCAGAGTGGATCACTTCCCGGGACTGGCTGCCGGCGGCCCTTACGACGACACCGCTTCGGCGAGTTTCATGGCCGACCGGATTGTCTGGAGTCCATGACGGATGCGACTCTTGACGGTGCCCTCAGGCTGCCCGAGGAGCTGAGCGACCTCCCTGTAGCTGTGGTGCCCGAAATAGGCCAAATCGATCGCTACGCGCTCGTCGGACGGCAGGTCGTCGAGCGATGCACGCACGTGGGCAGCCTGGTCGGCAGCGACGACGGTGTCGTCGGGGCTCGGTCGTGCCTCCGGCGTCGAGCAGAAGCGGTCCTGGCGCCGCCGACGGCACTGCTCGGACCGGTACATGTCGATCGAGCGGTTGTGGACCTGGGCCAGCAGGTAGGTGCGTAACGACCCCCGTGTGGCGTCGAAGCGGCCCGGGTTGCGCCATAAAGCAACGAACACCTCCTGAGCGACGTCATCCGCGGCATCGGGCTGACCGAAACGCCGGGCATGCTCGACCACGGCTGAGCCGTGCCGCCAATAGACCTCGGCCAGAGCGGCGGGCGAGTGCTCCCGGAGGCGTATCGCAAGCTGGGTATCACTGTCTAGACAATCGCTGCCACTGGTTCTGCCGCCCGCCGGTTCCGTGCTCACGCTGCCATTGTTACATCCTTGTATAGGTTGTGTCAAGCTTTTGTCTATGCTATAGTGAGAGTTGTGGAGCGCACATCCGGAGCCTTACGCATCGGCGAGTTGTCCCACCGCACCGGTGTGGGAGTGCCGGCACTCAGAGCGTGGGAAAGCCGGTACCGGCTGCTTCGACCGTCGCGCACTGCCGGAGGACAACGGCTCTATTCTGCCGAGGACGAGGCCCGCGTCCGCCAGGTCCAACGTCTTGTTTCCGAAGGCGTCGCGGTTGGAGCCGCGGCCCGCTGGGTCGCCGAAGACGAGCGCGCGATCTCGTCAGCCGAAACCATCCTGGGTGGCAACGACGGGGCGTGGGGGGAGAGGCGGCTGGCGGCCACGACAATCCCGCAATCGGCCGTTGCCACGATTCCGCACAGGGCGCGTCTGTCAGCCGAATCGGGCGAGGCCGAGTTCCTGGCCCTCATCCATGACACGACCCGGGCGATCATCCACGCCGCGACGCCGGCCGACGTTGTCGCTGTGCTCGCAGGCTTCGTACGACGCAGCGGAGGCAGCATGGTTGACGCCCAGATCGACGATGCCGTACTGCCCGTTGACCTCTCCTTCGGCGAGGGCCCTCCCACGCTGCCCAGGGCCGAGCCGATGAGCGTCGCCCGGATGGCGCTTGAGCAGGCCCTGCCGACCTTGGTGGAAGATGCCCGCCGCCTGATCGACCTGCTCCGGCGGGCGGAGGCTCGCGGTCGAACGATCTAGCCCCGTCGCACCAACACCAGAACAGGTCATGGCGGCCCACGATGGACCCACTACCAATCGAAGTACCGAACCAAGTTCCAACCGCCAAGAATCCAGGATTGGAACCCGACTGCGCTTCCGCATCCCCCGTCGATGTCATTGAACGGCTCATCGAGCGCGGGACTCTCCCCGTCGTGGGCGCGAGCTCGATGGGCTGGGTCTGGCGGGCCCGGGTGGGGCCTGGCCGAGCGGCCGGGCGAGCGGCCGGGCGAGCGGCCGGGGCCGTGTAGGCGGTAGCCATCGGCACCTCCATCCTGGGCAGCCTGACGGCCGGTCGGCGGATGTCTGCGGGGGACAGGTTGACCGCGGCGGGAGCGGCGATGGTGGTGATCTACCGGCGCCACCGGAATCGAGACGGAATCCTGACTCATCTGGGGTGTCTCGTGGGGGGTGGCGAGGGGTGCCGTTGGTGCCGTCGGAGGTCGGGTCAGGGCATTGGGAGGACGCGGCAACTAGGCCTTCTACCAGGGTTTATGCTCATTGCAAGCTTGCAAGCGGGGGTCTGCCATATCGCCTACAATGGGGGCAAGGAGAGGTGCGAGAGCGGCCGAATCGGACTCACTGCTAATGAAGGATGAGGGCTCTTTTCGGTGTTCGCCACTGGTTGCTGTCGGTGGCCGTTAGCCTGTAATAGTCCAGGTAGGACACTGTTTCCTAGGCCAAGCACGTTGCCGGGACTTGCCGCTGTTGGCCGTTGGCTTCTTTCTCTTGTTGGATCACAGTTGGATTGAGGCCGGCGTAAGGGATCCGCAGGTGGTGTTGAGCGCCAAGCTCGGTGAGCCTCAAGCTGCTGTCGACCGTGATCGTGAGCAACGAGGAGTCGGTGTCAAGGCCGGCCGCAGGCCGCCCGTAGGGCTTGGCCTTGACACCGACTCTGGCCAGCTTCTTCGCAGACCGACAATGGAGGAGGCCCCCCCTCCTGGGGGGCCTGGATCCCGCCTTCGGTCGTTTGGTCGTCGCCCGCCCGGACGGTCACGAACAGCATCAGCACGCGGTCAAATAACGTGACCGGCAATAGGTGGTCGTCCTCGCGCCCGTCTTCCAGCTCGCTCGCTCCCGACGATCAAGGCTTTGCAGGCCCTTGGAGTGGGACTTTGGCGGACGTCGTCGGACGCGAACGTGCTGGTCAGAGCGTTGTGGCGCCGGTGGTGGACCCCCAGAAACAGCCCCGCTTGTGGGATTCCTGTGGGATTTCTGTGGGATCGCCGACCCCCTCCAGCCGTCGCCATCCTGCCCGTCCCGTCCAGCCTCGGACGCGTTGCGGAGCCGACCTGGAATGTGACGACGCGCGAGGCCGCCGAACTTCCGACGCCCCCGCCGCATCCGGGGTCCGCCGCCAGCGCCCGGGCGGCCGGTAGTAGGGCTCGCGGCGTGGCGAAGTACGGCGGACCTGCCGCGCGCTGTCGTCGGACGGCAGCGACGTCGAGATGACTGTAGGCCGTTGCCGAATGGCCCGACGACGCATCTGGCCGGCGAGGCCAAGGGCGAGGTGCGCCTGGCCCTGTCCTGTCAGTTCCGGTCCGTCCGATCCGGTCCGGTCCGGTCCGGTCCGGTGAGACGATGGGACTCGAACCCAAGACTCCCTATGTGCAAAGCAGGATTCGGCGGATTCCTGTGGACGCCGACGACGCATAAGCGCAGGTCAGCGCCCTATTCCTGATCTCGGCGGATCAGGGGGGATGGCACCGGATGTGCCATGGATGTGCCATGGATCCGGGAGATCGAGATGTCCCTTGACAGATGACGGCCGAAAGGGTCACACCAATTGGATGGGTTTGTCCCCACCCATCGGTTGGCCCAGCTGCAGTCCCGGACCCAAACATCCCGGGAGAGTCTCGCTTACCAGGTCGATGGGAGAACTGGCTCGCCGACTCCCGAAGCGGCTGGCCGTCGGCGTCGTAACCGCCTTTGCTTCCGGCCGTTCGGTCTGATGGATCGTCGGTTCGACAGTTCCGAGCGAGCCGGCGAATTCGCCTCCGCTACTCCTCGTTCGTCTCTCCCCCCGTCATGTTGCCAAGCCGAGTCATCAGCTCGGCGTCCGGTCAATCAAGTCCAAAGATCAACAGGCTCAGGACCAACCCACCCGGGGCCTCGGCTTCGGGCTGAACGCTAAGATGGCTGTGCCCCCGACGCTCCGGCTCCCGTTTCCGCGTTGAGACGCCACAGCGTGCACGCGTGCGCGGTCTTCCGCCACGAACCCTGACCGGGATGGGCGACACCGGACGGTCCGTCCGCTCCAAGTCCACCGCCTGACTTCCCGGCTTCGTGTCGCCTGACTCGCCCTCGATCGGCACTCATCATCAGCTAGCTCGGATGGAGCGTCCTCGACGTAGCCGACGAGGGTTTGACCTCGTCCCGAACGCCCCTTCTTGAGCGCGTCCATGACGGCAGCTCGCGCCGATATTCCTTCCTCAGCCGCCATTCCGGCGTATCCGCCACCGCCTGGAGCGTGCGTCGGAGACATGTCCACGCAGACTCCCTGGCCACGACCTCTCGCGATGCGGGGCTCGAGATAACGGCAGTTCGGGGGATACGATCCCACGACACGATTACAGAGTTCCGAACCGGCGACGACGGTCGTAGCGCGCCGCCGCCTCGCGTGCACTCGATGACCTTAGTACTCTTCCGAATGTGCCCGTCACCACCCATTCACTGATTTACAATGCGATCGAGCGCGGCGATCGTACCCTTGTACTGTCGGACCGACACTTACAACGCGTCCCCGATGTGTTCGTCGCGGCGTGTACGCTGGCGGATACATCTGTGACAAGGGAAGCATCGAGAGAAGCCATTCGCAGGCTCCGACAACTACTCGGTGACAACATAGCCGATTCCCCGGAACTGGTTGAAGTCGCCTCAATTATCGCACGTGTCGATGGTTCGTTGGCATCATTTAGGCAGCAGCCGCTTGAGATGTCGTTCCAAATCTCCCAGGAGCTTGAGGCGGCTAGCGACTCGTTGCATGGTACCACGTTGTACGATAAAGCTTCCGATCTCGCTGCCAGCTTTCAAATGGCCTGCGCGGACGGCGAATGGGCCGAAGCCACTCGAATCCTAATACGTGCGATCAACGAGCTATGGCCGTCCAGCCTCAGGCAACCCGAACTCAGGTTAGCACGCAAGGCGAGAGCATTTTGCCGGAACCTAATGGCCCTTGATCTATCCAATAACTCCCTGTCGAACCTACCGGATGCGTTCGCATCATTGTCCAAGCTGCAGGTATTGAATCTCTCCTACAATCGATTCACCGACATTCCAGCCTGGCTATTCCATCTTCCCTTAAAGACTATCGAGCTGCAGCACAACCGACTTACCTTGCTCCCCGATGCATTCTCGTACACCGTCACGCTGGAGAACATCTCTGTCGCCAACAATTCATTAACATCGCTACCGGCTGGTTTGTTTGACCTTCCTCGGCTCAGTAAAGCTGACGTCAGCAGCAACGGACTCACTGAGTTACCACCACTTCAGCCAGGGACGCACTTGAGTGAGCTTGACATAAGCGATAATTCAATCGGAGCTCTCCCGAGCCTCTCCTCATGTACGCATTTGGAGTGGCTTGACTGTTCCGGGAACCTCTTAACTACGCTACCCGATGCTCTCCCCGACCGGCTCGTCTATCTCGACCTTGCCGACAACGACGTCGCTCAACTACCCGACAAGACAGACTTCTACCGCCGCTTGCGTTACCTGAATGTGTCTAGCAACAATCTGTTAACGCTTCCCTATACGCTGACAGAGACCTCAGACTTCACCGACATCAATGTGAATTCTAATCCGCTCAGCAGAACGATGCTCACTGCTGCGAGCAATGGCACAGAATCCCTTTTGGCATACATGCGGAGTCTTGGCGAAGCCACACAACCATGTCGCGAAGCCAAACTAGTGCTAATTGGCGAGGGAAATGTAGGGAAGTCCTCCGTCGTAGCCGCGCTAGCGGGCGAGCCGTTCATCGAGAACCGTGCCACCACGCATGGCATCAGGCTTTCCTCCTTAACACTCCACGACAAAGGGAGGGATGTCGACGTAAAGCTGAACATTTGGGATTTTGGGGGCCAGGAGATCTATCGGGTCACGCATCAGTTCTATCTTTCCCAAGATTCAGTGTTCCTTGTTGTGTGGCGTCCACGGGAAGGATTCGAACAAAGCGGAATAAACTTTTGGCTCGACCGCGTCAGACGCTTGGTCGGCACTAGGGGTAGTATCTATCTTGTAAGCACTTACGCTGAAGAAGGCCGGCAGAGCCATATAGATCTGGAAGACCTACAATATCGATACTATCCGCTCATCAAAGGCTGGATTGAGGTCGACAACAGATCTGGACGCGGGATCGAAGAGTTGAAGGGCCGCTTGGCATCAGCGGCTATGGCCCTTGACCATATCGACGATCCTCTCGCAATTAGTTGGATCGCCCTTCGTGACGAGTTGATGAGTGGTCCGGAACCATTTGTTACGCGGGACGAATATGACCTTCTCGCGATGAGGCACGGAGTAGGACACGCTGCTGGTACCGCGTGGCTGAGGCTGCTTCATGCCCTTGGGCATCTCATATACTTCGAGAGAGATATCGATCTTCGTACCACGATCGTTGTAGACCCCGAGTTGCTTGCTCAGGCTGTGAGCTACGTTCTTGAGGACGCGTCCATCGTTGGAAATGGCGGTATTGTCGAGCATGAGTACCTTGTCTCATTGTGGCAGCGATCTCTTGCCGGTGCCGGAGTACATAACTCACTATTTCCATACCTGTTGCGTCTGATGGAGAGGAATGAGATATCGTTTCGGCTCCCCGACTTGAGTTCGAGCCTTATCGCGCCCGTCATAACCTTTAGTAGACCGCTCAACCTACCTTGGGAGCCGGGCGACCCGATTCTAACCGGAGAACATGAGCTGCGAGCGCGCTGCTACTTCGGTATCGAACCTATTGGACTCATACCCTGGCTTATTGTTCGCTCGCACCGATGGGCATCTCTCCGGATGTGGCGGAGGGGTCTCTTCTTAGAAACTCGCCTTCGAGAGGCATCTGCACTTGTCGAACTCATCGAGGAGAAAACCCTTTCAATCACCGTTCGTGGTGCGTACCCTGCGGAGCTGTTTTCTATTCTTCGGTCCGAAGTCGAGTGGTTGGTGTCGACGCGATGGCCGTATGTTGAGGTCGACATAGTGATCCCGTGCCCGAAGTGTAGACCTGCAGCCGGTTCGCGAAAAGTGGGACAGTTCCGCGCCGGAACGCTCCAGCGCGCTGCGGCACGGTCAGTTCGAAGTCTTCAGTGTGGCGAATGCTTTGAGTCCGTGGCTGTTGTCGATCTGCTTTCCGGATTCGACGTTAAGACGGAAGATGGCCCAGGCGATCAATTTGGTCAACTTGAGTCGAAGATCGACCGGCTATACGAGGAGGTGATGCCGCTCCTCGAGCGGTCGGACGACGCCGCCAGGACTAACATCGTTGCCAGCGTGCAAATGTCGGAATACCTTCGACAAGTGCGAAGGACCATTGCTCTGGTCGCCGCAGACTCTCCACAGCTCTTTTCGCTCGTTCCTGAAGATGTGTCAAAGTGTGTCCCCTCGAGATTATGGCGTACGTCTTATCGGCTGCAACTGTGGTGTGAGGAGCCGGGTAGCTGTCATCCGGTCGGCAAGGGGTACGTGTTCACCAAACCGCGGGAATGGTTCATTCGTGCGGCTCCTCTAGTTCGGACAACATTGCGCCTGCTCCGTTTTGTCCCGGTTGTGTCGACAGCTGCGTCCGACCTATTGAGCGCAGAGGCATGGAGCGATGTGAATACCGAGCTTCAGACAATGGCTAGCCTGAGCGAGGCTCTATGGGACCTAGAGGGTGATAGGGTGGGAGAGCCTAGCCTCGCGGTCGAACGGCTGACCAGCGGCGGTTTCGAGCTTCGGGTGATAAAGGAACTGCTTGCGGAGCTTGATCCGGATCAGATTCTTGAGGGCCTTTCAAAGGTTGTCGCGGAAGGTGGTGACGTGTTGTGGATCTGCCCCACCCATTATCGGCTGCATGACCCCGGGCTGCCGGTACTTCCGACGCAGACGGAAAGTTCGAGTTGTTGAGTGTGACGTGTTGCTCGATAATATTTGCAACTGGTCTCCTTTGGCTCGGGGTTGTACCTGTTGTTGCTGGCACAGGGGGTCGGTCGCGCCCCGTAAGTGTTCCCGAATAGCCTGTGCTGCTCGTCGAGGCCTGGAGAGAACTGTTGTACCAAGTACACGAGATCGGGGAGTAGCGATCGTGATTCATGGCCAAGAGGCAACGGCGGGCCGGGTGTCGTCGCGAGCATCGATTCGGTGAGTTGTCGCCCTGTATCCGGCGGCGTTGGGTGACTGCCTCATACCGCACGGGTCTGGGACGGCATCCGATATTATGCGATCCCGCGCCTTTTGTGACCGTGTGACCAGCGTTGTGGTCGCCCGTCGTGGACTTCGGGACCCCTGGGGTTCCGATGGTTCTCGGGTGATACACGATGCCGACACTTGCGAGGGACCGTGGCGATCTGGGCTGAATCCTCTTGGCTTGTGGACCGGACGGTGCAAGTTGGAGGGTCCACCTTGGTGGCGGTCTACGGTGCCTATTGATGACCGAGTTGCGTTGGCTGCTGGGTGGTGGGGGCTCTGCTGGTCCCCGCGCGCCGCACGGCCGGCGACGACGGCGGCACGGTGCACCTCGGGCGCGAAGTGCCAGGGACTGGGGTGACCGGAGTGCCTCGTGGTGACGTTGTGCGGATGCGAAGCGATGTCGCTGGGTGTCGAGGTGATCTCGAGGTGCTGGGCGCCGATCGCGACCGGCTGTGAGGTTCGTGTTCTCGGCTCGTGGGGGGGGGCTGGCGCGAGCCGCCGACAGAAGCTGACGGCGAGGATGAGGTCCTGGCCTGGTTAGTCGAGACCGTGCTCAACGGCGGCTCCGCCATGATCGACGACCTCCCCTTCGGTCGAGTCCGTTCAGTGCGCCAGCGAGTCGCCCGCCAGATCAAGGCACCGACCGGCGGGACGGTCAGGAACTGCGTTGGCCTCACCCACTACGATCCTGCTGTACGCCTCCTTGGTGATCGACGCAAAGACCGACGACCAGGAGGACCAGGTGTTGCGCGATGCATGCTGCGGATCTGGGCGAGCGAGGAGGGTCGTCCGCTCGGCCAGCCGGACTGGCGACGACGGTGGTCACAGATCGTCTCAGGGTCAGGAAGATGAGCTAAGGCCGAGCTCCGGCGGCGTTATCGGGCACCAAGGGCGCGGCGTAACGCCGGTTACCGAGCAGCAGCCTGATATCCACGCAAGGACCACAGCCAGAATCACCGCGCTCCCGCCTTCGACCACGATCTGGCGGACCTTGTGTGAGCAAACTGTCGAGTTTGAAACAGGCCACGTGAGTCCGATGAAGCGCATACAATACCGACCTTCATCCAGGGATCCGCTCGTACGGAACGGGAGCGGCGTGACAGGCGAGGAGCCCATATAGCTCTCCAACCCCCAAAGAACCGATAGAAGGGGTTTACTACGACTACGATCAAGGAGCGCAGCGCTGCTCCAGCGAACGGGCCCGATCGATGCGACCGGCCGGGCGCCGAGTGCGGAGCAATGCGGCTGTGGTCGGTCGCTACGGACAGATAGGGGCATGAGAAGCAACGGCCCGCTTCAACGGCGTTGCGAGCGTCGGACGTCACTACTCAAAGGCCCAGTGCGCTCTCTCGGCACAACGCGTAGTGACCTGGAACCTCCCACATGTAGTGACCTGGAACCTCCTACACGTAGCGCTGAAACCGGGTATCCTGATGTCCTCATCGCAACACGGAGCGTAACGATGCGGTTTCTCTGGGGGTTGGTTGGAGGTGCCGCCCCTGAAGTCTTGCGCCTATGGAGGCTGCGAGAACAAGATTGGGTACCGCCAGCGAGGTACTGGCCGATCTCAGTAGCAATGGTTCTGATATCGGGAGCGTTCGCGCAGGCAGCCGCTGCCGAAACGCCGTTGGCCGCAATCTACGTCGGGGTCTCAACGCCGTACCTTATTAGCTGGATGCTAAGCCGCGGTAGAACGCAGTTCACCTCAGCGGAGTCCCACCAGTCGGCAGGTGAAAACGGATTACCTCGAGTCGAGGAGTATCGCGCCGTCGAAGTACCAGCACCACCTTTTATAGCCCGGCTGCGAATCTTCATGGGAACCGTCCTTACGTAGCCATGGCCGACGACCTTGTTCTCAGTACCATTCAACTGCTCGACGAGCGGCTAGAAGACCTACACGAAGAGGCCCTAGACGATCCTGACAACTACATGCTGGTGGTCGCGATACTGCTAATCGGCTCAAACCTACGGAAAGGAGTGGGCAGAGTCCTTAGTCTCGATCCGGCCGTCAGCGACCGCGATATTGTGGCCGCACTCGAGAAATCACATAGCCCGACGCGTGATTATGGCGAAGATGCCGGAGCGCTAACAGAAGCGACCCGCCTTCTCCAAGACGCCCACATTATTGAGTCTGAGGCAGTCAACAGCCTTCACTGCTACTACATTGTGCGTCAACTCGACTGGCTCGACGGACCCATTGATTCGATTTCAATCGTCGGGATCGTCACACGTCCTGCATCCGGCGGCCTACTCCCTCTACGGCTCAGACGCCTTGCCGAAGAAGCGGAGGTTCAGATCTGTCTCCGACTAGGATCGCCGTCTCAACTCCTGGAGCTTAATGCTGCGTTCGGCATCCGCAATCTGCCCGAGGCTCTTCGCGTAGTAGCGAGGCTGACGCGTGCGGAGGAGGTTCTGCTGTGGGCTTATTCCTTTGAGGACAGCCACTTTACATCAGTCGGATCCACTAAGGAGCGGCAACCTACTTTTATCGTGCCGCTTGGAGGTATCCGCCGAGGTACCCGCCTAGAAGGCATCGTGGGGCAGGTACGACCGGAGCAGCCATTGGTCATTTATGACGCCAACAGATCCGACAAGCGTATCCCCGATGTCGCGGCGGTATGGGAGCCGCATGATCCCTCGTTCATGAACGACAATGGCTGGTCGGCATGCATAGCGTGGCCAGTCGTCGTCGACGGGGAGCTCTTGGGTGCATTTACCATTTATGCGGGTGTCCTCGAGCAACTTGACTTTGAGAGTGACACCCGAGCTATGTGCACTTGGGCATGTCGCGAATACCTCCGGCATTACATTGACCACCAACGATTACGTGTAATTGAACAGATCTACGGGGATGAGATTGCGCGCACGTCCTCGGGAGCTATAGCTACCGAGTTCATTCATGATTTCAAGCGGGGTCTTGAACAGGTCGATGATGTGCTGAGGGTGGTTCGGCCAGTCATGGGAAGTCGATCTCGCGGCGAGCGTGTCCAGTTCCAGGCGGCGGAAAAGTCGGTTGTCTTTCTCCGAAGCCTCACGAAGAGTCTTGAAAGAATTTCGCAAGGCGGCGACCGAAAGGGCCGGTGCGATGTCGCTGCTGCGTTGGAGTCGAATCGTCCCCTTATCGAAAGTATTGCAGCTAAGGACAATCCCGCCGTAACCGTAACTTTCGAGCTCCCTATCCTAGAGGAGCGTGGTGTCTCCACGACTGTGGCGCTCAGCGATCTAAGCGTGCTTCGGATCGTCATCAATCTTGTGAGAAACGCGGCGTTTTGGACTCGGAAGATCGAAGCGCCGAGGATCATTATCAGGGTGAAACCGGGATATGCGACCAAATCTTCATTCGGATCGCAGCCTATGATCCTGGAGGTAGTGGACAACGGCGTAGGAATTGAGCCGAACGACATTGGACAAGTCTTTGTGCGCGGGTTCTCACTTCGTCGGCATTCCGGTGGCAGTGGACTCGGTCTCCACATCGTCCGAGAACTCGTCGCGGCTGTCGATGGTTCCGTTCGGGTTTGGAGCAGGCCGCGAGTTTCAACTACCTTTAGACTGTACCTTCCTGTGTTCGAGAGAGGATAGTGAACGGTCCCGTGGAGCTGGTTTGGTTCGACGATGAGATTGAGGATCGACTCGGGCAGTTTCTGGTTCAGCGCGCTGAGGAGAGTGGCATTCATATTGCGACGGTCGCTGTGACTGGCCGTGGCGCAACCTTGGATGTAATCGGAAGTGAGGATGTGGGGCGAGTTGATATCGCTGTTATTGATTGGAACCTCGGCTTGGGCGACCTCGACGGAATCGAGCTCGCTCAACGCGTGGTCCAACGCTGGAGGCGGCCAGTCCTGTTCCTGACGCGGTACCCTAAAGCGGGAGCCATTTACGGCAATATCGATCCCAGAATTCCATATCGAGAATGCGTCAAGCCCGATAGCTATGAGAACTCAGAGCTTGAAAGATGGTATGTGGATGATTTTCTGCCGTCAGTTCGAGTGCTGGGTGCTGTGCGCAAGCATTCAGCGAGTGTCGAAGTGGACTGTCCCGAAGCGAGTTCTATGTTCAAGCTGCCAATCGAGGAATACCACAAGCTGTCGCTTCTCGAGCGATTGCAGCGTAAACGAGACGCTTCTGATTCCCTTCGGAATGTCGTGCTTGAGATGTTCCGGTCAACTGTTGCGCCGTGGGTCGTTGTCGTCGGGTGGCCACTGGCGGTTGTGAGGGTTGGTGACCCAGGAGCCGAACCACCGACGCGCGAGATGCTTCTCGAAATCGAGCGGGAGTGGCGTCAAGCTCCGATGGTACTTCTGCGACCGGCCACTGTAAACAGTCTTACTGTCGTAGATAGCGGCGGGATAGGCGGTGAGGATCGGACGCATTGTTTGCCACAAGGTCAGGTTCGCACGCTTCCAAACGACGTTCACGATTGGTTCCCCGTGGCCGAGTTCGAGGTAAAGGATCATCGGCTAAGTATTCATTTCGACACGGGCGCCGAGCTGAGCTTTCTTGGATACGAGTTCTCGCGAGAGATCGGTGTCTCTCCGGAATTGGAACACGACCACGACTGGCACCCGCTTTTGCTACGCGTAGGATTGGCGTCAGCGGTGTCCGTGCTCATTCACGCATGGAGGGTAAAGGTTCGCTGCCAAGGTTGGAGTGGTCAGATCGAGACGGCCTGTCGGCTATATCTTGTCCGCGAATTTGAGAAATCCGGTATGTCTCAGTCCTGTAACGTTGGGATGTGTCCGTTGGCTGAGGAAAATGCGACCGAGCATTCTGGGTCTTGTCGGTATCGGCGGGGGCTGCTCGGAAGGGATCTGCTGCTTCAGTCTTCCTGGGTGGCATCCGTGGACCCGGTCAAGCGTCGAGTATATTTTAGTAGCCAAGACGATTTTCGGGATTTGATCGAACAGGATGTTCATGGGAAGCGACGCCGGGGAAGACGTTGGCGCGTGTGAGCTAGGGGGCCTGGCGCTTTGAAGTTCGTCACGAGGGACGAAGAGGCAAACGCAGGAATCACGGTTGCATTGGACCTGTGCTAAGCTCCGTTCGGTCAAACATAGGCGTATGGGAACGGTTCGGGGGGCATTTGATACGGCTGGTGCATGCACTCTTGGCGCATTTGCCAGAGTTCTGTCGACGCGCTGCTTGTCGTCTCGCCCGGATCGTTGCCGCATATTGCACGCTCGATAAAGGCACTTATATGGAGTGCTCCAGGGCCTGTCCTCGATGTACCCCGCCAGGGCTTTTGACTGCGTCATAGACACGTTACATCGAGCTATGTCACCGACGTAACCAGCCACCAACCCCATTCTTCTCAGCCGCCTTTTCCCTCTGCAGCGCCGCTTGAGTCCCTCAGCGGACATGTGCTCGACGGAGGAGGCCCACTCGCACGTGGCTTTCGTCCTCAGGACTCAAAATAACGGCACATCCTGCGCGCTCCATAAGGCTCCCTGCCGATGTTCGGAGGAGATGCGCGCCGACGGTTTCGATTTGTCGGAGGGTTAGGGCTCGTGCACGAATAGGTCGGGCGCCGGGAAAGGGCGGACCCAGTAGTGGCAGGCCCTCTCGGCCGCGACTCGACCGGGTTAAAGATGTACGAGCCCTTATCCCCGATCCGGGGCATACGCATTACGGACCGTCAGCGGCCCCTCTCGAGCACACCTACCGATTCGCGAAGAACACCCTCAACTGGACCAACCCGTCGGTGCGAACACCCGAAGAAGCAGAGCGATGGGCCTGGCTCGTCTTCGCCGCCTACATCCAACTCCGGCTAGGCCGCGGCCTCGTCGATGACAGGTGACTGCCCTGGGAACCTCTTTGTGACCCGTCTCTGCACCCCGACGCGGGTCCGAGGAGGATTTCGGCGACTCCGCGCGACTATCGGTACATTAGCCAGCCCACCAAATCCGACACTGCCGGCCCCCGGACGCCCGACTGGAACCAGACGGGCACCACGAACGCTCGCCCCCGTCAAGAAGGCAGCCTGACCACGGGTCGAAGGTTGAATCGCAAGCTCAGCTGAGGGCTGCTCGGGGATACTTACGACCGCTCCTTCGAGGAGTTGCAGAGGCAGTTCGGGTTGGCCCCAGCCGCCGATGGGCTGGTAGAGGAGGGGTTGCCATGGTTGGGTGGCGGTGTTGTATTCGAACCGGTCGGTCAGCCAGGTGCCGTCGGCGGCGAGGATGGCGAGGGGTGTGCCGGCGTGGAGTGCTTGGGTGCCGGTGTAGAAGCGGGGGCCGCCCCGGTCGACGCCGAGGCGCAGCAGGTCTGCCGGGGTGGCGGTGACGGCCTGGCACCATCGCCGGCGGAGGGTTCTTGGCGCTACGGTCGTTGTCGTCGTCGATCCGCTCGTCCCAGTGGGGGCGGTGGGCGGCGGCCATTATCGCCGGTCGCCGGTGTGGGGGGCCGTCGAGCAGGACCCCAGTATTCGTCGCCGGTGTCGATGATGGCCCCGCAGGCGACGCAGGGCGCCGGTGGCCCGTAGCGGCGTCCGGTGACGGCCATTGCCTGGGGGGACCGAGGCTCGGGTGACGGTCATGGTGTCCTCCCCGGGCGGCCCGAGGGGTGGCCCGGTTGTCTGGTTGGCTCGGGTTCGAGAACCTCTGTGCTCGCACCGTTGATCGCGCTTTCGCCGTGTCACCTGATTCCGAACACCCAGGCGGCCGCCCTGTCGCGTTCCGCCGAGGAGCGACGCCGGCGGCTGGGCTTGAGGGGGCGCACCGGGTTGGTGCCGGGGGTTTCCCGGCGGTGCTCGGGGGGTGGCTCATCTGGGCGGGGCGGGGAGCTGGAGTGTGTGGAGCCGGCCGCGGGACAGGACCAGGGTGAGGTGGGGGTGGCCGGCAGCGATGGCGTCGACGGGCAGGCGGGGCCGGCGCTGGAGGTGGGTGGTGATGGTGGCGGGGGCGAATATTTTGGTGGGCCGGCTGACGCTCTTGTAGGGGATGTCGGTGTCGCCGGCCAGGGCGGAGATTTGTCGGAGGGTGGCGAGGTCGGCGACGCCGGCCAGGACGATGGTGTGGGCGAACAGGGTGAGGAACCCGTCGGCGGCGGGTCCCCATCGGCTGCGGGCCTGGGAGAGGTCTTGGAGGCAGGCCAGGACGACGAGTCCTTGGCTGCCGCCTTCGGCGATGGTGGCGGGCAGGTCGGCCAGGGGTGCCACGTGGGCGAGCTCGTCGAGGCCCCACAGCATCGGCGGGTAAGGACGGTGGCGGTAGGTGGCGGTTCGGATGTGGTCGAGGAGGGCGACGACCAGGGCGGCGTGCTGGGCTTGGGCGGCGCCGGGGGCGCAGATGTACAGGGTGTCGCAGCTGGCCGCGAATGCGTCGGGGTCGAAGTCGGGGCGGCGGGCGGCGTGGAGGACGGCGTCGGTGCGGTAGGCGGACAGGAGCCCGTCGGCGGTGGAGAAGATCCCGGACTGCTCTCGGCCGTCGGTGGCCGCGATCCCTTCCAGGACGTCGGCGGCGATGTGGGCGCGGTGGCTGTTGAGGAGGCTTCGGGTTGGAGGAGTTCTCGGCGGTGCAGCCACGACAGCACGCAGGCCATGTCGGCGTCGATGAGGGCGGCGGCGTGCAGGAGGGGGGCGAGGAGGGCTTGGGCTCGTTCGATCCAGTGGCTGTCGTAGCCGCGGTGGCCTTCGGGGCGGGCGGCGTTGGCCAGGGCGTGGGCTCGGGCCACGGCCTGGTCCCATTGTTCGCAGCCCACGATGGGCGACCAGCGCAGCGGCTCCACACCGGGCGGGATGGCAGTGGTGGCGGTGGGGTCCCACAGCCAGCACCGCCCGATCCGGGCGCGGCGGGCGACGGTGGCGGCCAGGACGTCGGCTTTTGGTGGAGCTGACCACGACCGCCCCGGGGTGCAATGCGACCGCGGGCATCATGATCCTGGTCGTTTTCCCCGACCGGGGCGGCCCGATGACGAGCAGATGGTGTTCGGGTCCGGCGTAGACGGGGCCGCGTTGGCCGACGCCGAGGAACAGGCCCGGCCACCGCCACGACACCGGCGCCGCGGGGGGGTGGGGCCGCCGAGGAGGCGGTCGATCAGGGCGGCCAGTTTGGCGGTGGTCATAGTCCCAGTCCGGTGTCGCGTTCGTGGTGGGGCTGCAGGTGGTCGGAGGCGAGTTGCTGGGCCCGGGATTGCTGGAGGCGTCGGGCCAGGTCGACGGTCGGGCTGAGCGGAACATCCTCCCGCCCGTTGCGGGTTGTGGGTTGGGTGTCGACGAGGTAGAGGTCGGTGCCGGCCCGGGCCCGGGACAGGGCGGTGTAGCCGGCTTCGCGGTACAAGGTGTCGGAGCCGAGCACGAACGCCCGGTCGACGGTGGCGCCTTGGGCTTTGTGGACGGTGGTGGCGTAGCGGTGGGCGACATGGCCGGCGGTCAGGTACTCCGGGGGCAGCACCCGGCCCGAGTTGCCGCCACCGAGGTTGACGGTGATGGCACCGGTGTCGGCGTCGATGGCGGTGATGGTGGCGGTGGTGCCGTTGGTGATGTCGAGGCGGCGGTCGTTGCGCAGACAGACGATGTCGTCGCCCACGGCCAGTTCCCGGCCCGCCACGTTCAAGGTGTCGTCACCGAGGAGGCCGGCGGCGCGAAGCACTCGCCGGGCCCGGCGGTTGAGGTCGTCGACGTCGGATCGCCGCAGGGCGTACATGGCCGCGTCGGTGCCTTGCTGGCGGGCCGCCCACCAGTGCGCCACCAGGGTGTCGCGGGCCGCGTCGGCGCTGGGCGCCAGGTTGACTCGTCCCGCCTGGTGGTAGGCGGCCACCGCTTTGAGCACCGACCCGGAGCGCAGCTCGCTGAGCGCCTGGCGTTCCCACGCCTCGTTTTGGCGGCGGTTGTCGACCAGTTCGATCACATCGTCTCGTCGGGCGAGGGCGGCGAAGGCGCCGCCCGCGTCGATCTCGGGCAGCTAGCCGTGAGGAGGGGCAGTTGTTTCTCTTCAGTCTCCGGGTCGTACGGGATCAGCTAGCTCGCAACACCCTTCCCGCCCTCGTCGACCAGGTCGACAGCGACATTTCCGCACACGTAGCAGCTCGGGACGACTTCTCTCGCAAGCTCGGCACCCGTGGCTACAGTCCAGCTTTCAGACGCCAGCACGAGACGCCCTACCGAGTTCTCGGCGAGGCGCTTTATCGGGTCGACCCCGGATTCCCACGGCTCACCGCAGCGTCCTTTGCTGACGGCGTCCCAAACGGCATCACAACCGTTTCCTACGTCATCGAGATGGCCACGTGCGATCCGTGGCTGGTGGCGACCAGCCCTGGAGCCGCGTCATGACCATTCGCAGCGGCGCCGCAAAGTTACGACCGCGTGCCCACCTCAGCAACCTCATCGGCGAGGACCTCATAAGCGACGAGTCCGTTGCAGATGAAACGCCGCACGCCGCGGGCGGTATCTTCCGACCTTTTGCGCATCCGGGAATGGAGGATCTCCGGGACATGCCCATCGCCCCACTTCCATCGCCGCACCGACACAACAGCGGCGCTTGACGTAATGAGTCCTTTCGGCGACCTCGAGTTGGCGAAAGGGCGGCGGCGATTCTGTCACCCGATCATTTGGTGCACCTGTGACACAAGCTAACGCTGAAGAGGGTCATGTCCAACATCCGTCGGATATCGACCAAATGTGGCGCACCCGCCGACCTAATGTCATCCGGCAGAACTAGCGGGATTGGATGGATGAATTGCTCGCAGGAATTCTCTATCGGCTTCAGCCTGAGCGGCCGCGGCCGCGAGTCTCTTTTCAAACGCCTTGAATGTCGAGTCCCTCTGTCGCTCCAACTCGTCAACCCTCGCCCTCAGCGCAATGACCTCATGCTCCCACGCTGCACGTACTGCGGCCAACTCCGATTCGACCGTAGAAATCTCGTTGTCAACGTCGAGGGCACTAAGCAACTCGCGCCTCATCCGCTCGACGTCATCGGCGAGAACGAGGTATCCCGGGGGGCGCCCTGGGCCGTGATGCAGGCCAATCACTGCTGCATTACGAGTCGACCGTAAGACCACGCGCCCGTCCTTGTCAGGACGGTTGACAAGCCGATCTATCTGCCGAGAAGTCCTCCCGAGCCGCTTGGCCGCGGTCGAGGGCGCGTAGTACCGGGTTCCGTCTGGGGCCTTGATGGTGTCAGGTGTGTCGGTAGTTTCCACTGCTGGAGCGAACTTTCTGCCGTACGGTGCATACTGGGGTGGGATTGTAGCTCCAAGAGCCTACCCTGAGGCCCCGCGGGCGTCCTGTATCTGCTAAACTGCACTATTGTAGTTCCAGAGAACAGCATCTACCGTTCAGGTGCCAGGAGCGGGAGGTTCCACGATGGGCGTGTCTATGGGTATGGCGGCCAGTAACCCCCACGCCGCGCGCAGCGCCGAGATTGCGCTGGGCCTCCGTTGCGCCCGAGCGCTGGCTTTGGTTCGCCGCGCTCAACCGGGAGTAGAGCCAGCGGAGCGGGATCGATTGGAGCTGGCTGCGGTCCATGACGCCCTGGCTGCTGCCGCAAATGCAGTCCTTCGCGAACCGAGCGCTGCGCGACCTCGTGGGCGCCGAAACATCGCATCCGTCGGACTTGCGCTCAGCACCGCCGTTCGTGACACGCCGACAGCGGATAGAACAGCGGCTGCTGCCATGCTTCGAGCTCTCGCCCGGGATCTCCAGTCGGTGATCCTGGGCGAATCACCCAACTCTCCGACGCAGCTCCTATCTTTTCTCAGAGCGATGGTAGCTGCAGCAAGCCGATCGACGGCGCGCGGCGGTGAAACATTGGTGAAGGCTGAAAGTTGACGAGTGTCAACCCTCCCAGAGGCCTTACTCGTAGCCACCCACCACCGCCTCGATGACCTCAAGAGCCTACTCGATGCGCTAAATGGACGACTTGCCGGATCCGCCGAAGCAACGCGGAAGGCGCTGGGCTTGTTCGACACGTACTGCGACGTCCTCAGACGCCGTGTCGAGCTCGACTGGGAGGAGTTCACCGACGATGATGAAACGAGGACCTCGCTCCTCCGTTTCTACCTGCAAGACATCGGGGCCCGTCTAGAAGAACTCGAGGAGTGGTTCGCCGGAGGTGCAGACGCCTCGGTGCCGCCGGCACTAGTCGACGCGGTGACAGAAGAGTGTGGAGCGGCCATGGAGTCCCGTCGGCATGTGCTGCTCGCCATAGGTGATCCTGACAATATGGCGACGCTGGTCGACGAACTAACGGATCTGGTGTTTCAAAGTACGCATGCTCTGTTGGATAACGAGGGTTTCCAGCTTCCCGAGGACAAGTTTGCTCTTATTCAGATATCGCGTTTCGAAGCCAATAACCCCATCTGGCGGCCGCTGATCATCGGCCATGAGATCGCCCATTTGGCACTACTCGATCTGACCATAATGGACGACTTCGGTGTCTCCGCCCGCCTTGATCCAGCCCGCATCGGTGACCTGAACACAAGTCCTGAACACTATGAGAACCTAAAGGGTTTCCCGGTTCTTGCCCTTGAGACAGCAGCGGAGGACTGGCTCGAGGAGTTCATTTGCGATGCCTACGCAGTTCGTCGTTGGGGTCCCGCCGCCGTGGCTGCCCTGGGTGCGTACTTTGAACAAGTCGGCGCTAGAAATGCGTACGGTATACATCCACCAGGTTGGTTCCGCGTCAGGGTCATGCTGGGGTGGCTCGGGCCCGTCGAGGAACCGGCGTTCCAGTTGGTCCTTGAACCATGGCGACAGCTGGCGGCCGAGGAGTACGAGATTGATGACGACTGGGCCAGCTATCTGATCGAAATGTTCAGCGGTCTCGCCGCTGAAATCCCACCACTCCTTGATGGCTGGCCTTCAGCGTATCCCTTTAGGGCTAGGGCCATTCAAGTCTCCGAGCTGGCGGACGCTCTTGGCTGCGGGGTGCCACGAGTCGAGATCGATATGAATGGGCGGATTCAGCCGGCGAGTGATCACGACATTGTCAACGCGGCGTGGCTCGCTCGGTCCAACGATCACGTGAGCGCTCTTTATCGCATCGTTGAGAAGGCTCTTGAATCTGCCGATTTCCTGCGACGTTGGCAGCGGGCCGGGGGTGATGTCGACCCGGCGCTCGGCGAGATAGAGGAAGAGGAGAAGGTAGCTCCGCCCTTGGAGCGGGGGCTCCTTACGGAGGTTGCAATCAAGGAGCGATGCATGTCCACCGACCACACGTGGCGTCTTGTCATTACTCCCTTACTGCCCGAAGCAGTGAAAGAGTCAAGCGTGGACGTACGACTTGGTCGCCACTTCATCGTGTTCCAGCGGGCGTCCACGGGCGCATTTGATCCTCTCCAAGACGACGATGATCCTCGTGCTATGCAACGAGCTGTCGAGAGAAGATGGGGTATACCATTCGTTCTGCACCCCGGCGAGCTAGTCCTGGCTGCCACCTTAGAATATATTGTGTTACCCGGCGACCTCGGTGCTCAGGTAATTACTCGTTCATCATACGGACGACTTGGCCTGATTACAGCAACCGCGATTCAGATTCACCCGCTCTTTCGCGGCTGTTTGACTCTGGAGCTCGTGAACCTCGGCGCGTTGCCGATCAGTCTCTATCCCGGGCAACGGATCGCTCAGTTGGCACTTTCGATCGCATCACCCGCTCTGGAGGAGGGACCCGATCATAAGTACGATTGCTCGACCAAGCCTGAGTTCTCACGTGTCCGGCAAGACCGTGACGCGCCAGTTCTACGAAAGCTCGGCAGCGCGTAGGCGAACGGACTTTACGGGACATCGACGTTCTCTATCTGGTTGACCCAGTGTTTCGGCAGAGCTGCTGGTCATAATCGATCTTTTCGGCACCGACTTGCGCGGAATGTCGTCAATGTTGGGGGGTTGAAGGAGATTTGCGCCTGGTTTGATCGTGGAGTTGCTGGAGTTCGTCGGGGACAGGCTCCTCCGCGGCGGTGTAGCGGCGGGTGATATCTCGCCATGCTTGTGCGCGGCGGTCGGCCCTTCCGCTTAGCTCCGCGGCGCGTAGGGCGCCGGAGTTGAGGTCTTGGGCGGTGGGCGACACGTTGAGCCCTTGGTCGGCGGCCCAGGCAGCCAGCGGCCAATCACCGGCCGCCAACGCCAGTTCCAACAGCCGTTGGGCCGCGGCGGTGACGGCCACCTCGACCTGTGAGACGAGTAGCTCGGTGGCCACCCAACCAAAGCCGCTGTTGGGCAGCTCGGAGAACGGCGAGCCGCGGACCAACGCCAGCGCCTGGGCCTGGCGCGCCGGCTCGCCGCCGTGGGCCACCGTCACTACGAGATCGCGGAACCGGCCCCAGTCTCTCGCCGCCCCCGACAAGGTGTAGCCGCGCCGGCCGGCGTCGGGGAAATGGTCGGCGCCGACCGCCCGGCGCAGCGTCCCCGCGTAGGTCCGTATGGTGTCGGCCTCCAGGGCCCGGGGTTTTCCGATCGACATCGGATCTCGCATCTCGTCGGCGGTGTAGGGCGGCTCGGGGTGCAGGGCCAAAAAGTGGCCAAGTCGACCACGGGAACGGAACGGGGCTGATCCTCGGGCCAGCCGACGACCCGGAACGGGCCGAGCACCTCGAAGTACAGCATCCCCACCGGCGGCGGCGGAGGGCCGGCCGAGACCGCCTGGCTGCCTGTGCCGGCCCGGTCTGCCAAGGCGGCGCCCGTCACCACCAAGGCAATCCCAGCCCCACGCAGGCGGCCGTCGACCGGTGCGGTCAACTCCACCCCCGGGTCCGACAAGTTCACCACCACGCCCGCGTCGATCACGACCGCCCCCAGCGCGCCGTCGGGCGCGGCCCGACCGACCCCGCCACTGGAAAGCGACGACACCGGCGCCGACACGGCCATCGGAGTGGCCCAAGCGGGGACGGTGGACAGCACCGTTACCGCTGCGGAGAAGGACGCGATCCGTCGAACCGGCCTGTCAAACAGGCGAACGCGGCGCCACGCGCCCATCACAGCCCGAAACCGTGCCCCCACAGATGACCGGAATCTAGGACAGTTCTTGTTGCGAAATGACGGCCTCGTGGCCAGGGGTATCCGTGAACGTCCAATCGTAGAGAGGAGCCCACTCCCATGCACCCCACAGCCATCGCGGCCGCCCAACAGTTAGCGGCCACACACGGCGCCAGCCACCTCGCGTGGGTGTTGGCCACCGGCCTCGTCGCCCTGCTCGCGGTCATCCGAGTCCTGCGCCAACCGGCCGGGCATTGGAAATACCGCAACTGGTCGAAGCTCGCCTGGGTCATCGCCATCTTGTATCTCGCCCCGGCTCTGGGCGGCTACGCCATCCCCATCGCAGCCATGGCCGCCATCGCCCGCACCCGGACCCAGCCGGGCTTGCTCTCGACACGTTCGCAGCTTCCCGAAGGCGAGGGCACCTCCGACTGGCCGCTCCCCTGGGGCTCCAAGTGACTCCCGACCGCAAAGACAGAGGGGCGCCGTGGCGAACAAACCGGTAGTTGTCGTGCTCGGCGAACCCGACGAATCCTTCGTCGCCGGCCTCCGAAGCGTGGGGCTGGCACCCGTTGCCGAGGATGGAATTGCTGTCATCTGGGGCGTACCGCCGGCGCATGAACTGGATGCAGAATCATCCACAGGCGGAAGAAGTATGCCGCCGGGATTGTCCGTGAGCCTCGTTGACGCTGCCTTGGCCATGGGGCTGGACCGAGGCGCGATCTACGAGCTCATCGGCCGGGGCCAGCTCGACGTCGTGCGGGTCGGGAGCTCGTGTCGCGTCCCGGTCCACGCCGTTGAGGACCTGAAGGCCCGCCGGGCCCTCCGCTGGCGGCAAGACGGGGAGGCGGCACAGTGACGGCCGAAGAACCGACGCCCGCCGTTTCCCCAGCTCCGACAGCGGAGGGCGCCGGGCGCTGGATGACGATCCGTGACATCGCCTCCGATCTCGCCGTCTCGTCGAGCACTGTCTACAAGTGGTCGGCGCGAGGCCAACCGTGGTTCCCGCGGGCGATCCGGCTGCGGAACGGAGACCTGCGCGTCCGCCGTGATTGGTACGAGGCGTGGCTCGATGCGCAGGAGCACTCCGGCGGGGCGACCCAGGCCAGCTGAACCGGAGGGTCGGCCTATTGGCTCCCCGTCGTGACTCGCAGGGTTCATGGCATTGGGGCGTGAACAGCCGCCGCGCCCTCAAGCTCGCGGCCCGGCATGACTTCCGGTAGATCTACATGTTCGGGGCGCACGAAGCAAAAATGACTAGGATCGGCGCGGCCGCGGTGATCTCCAGTAGGGCCGAGCCACCCGGAGGTACCTCGTCGTGCGGTTCGCTGCTCAAGGCGCGCCCCCTCGGGACTGGGGACCCCTGAACGGGTTCCCTTCATTGTCGTGCTCGATTCCCAAGAATGCCCGTCGTTCACGCTGGCAGCGACGCTGTCAGCTTGCGGACTCCCTCGTCCTCGCGGCCGGGGGCGACGCCCTGGTAGATGTCAAGGAACACGGACAGCGTCTTGTGACCCGACCACCGTTGACAGACGACCGCGTCGACGCCCTCCCTGAGCCACCACGAGCAGGCGGCGTGGCGGAGGTCGTGACGGCGCAGGCGTGACAGCTTGGGCTGGCGGGGGTCGCTCGCCGCCAGCTCCGCCCGGGCCGGGAAAAGTGCGGCGCGGCCCGGTTCCCACACATTGCGGGCGAAGAGGTCCATCTGGAACGGCTTGCCGTTGCGGCAGAAGACGAGCCCATCCGGGCCGTCGCCGAAAAGGCGGCGGTGCTCGCGCAACCGTTCCACAAGTAGCGGGGGGATCGGTACCCGGCGCTTGTCGACGATGTCTCGGTCCTTGAGGGGTCCCCATTCCGGATCCTCGTCGGGATCCATCCACCGGCCGGCAACCTTGCGGTGGCTCCGCCGAACGGTTAGCCAACCCGGCCCCGCCTGGGCCGGGAGTTCGATGTCGTCCCACTGCAATCCCACGGCCTCGCCCGGTCGGAGGCCCGAGAGAGCCATGACCAGCACGAAGCATTCGACCACCCCTCCCCAACTGCCCTCGCTCGCGCAGGCCGTTGCCAACGCAAGCGACTGGGGGATGTCGAGGACGAGATCGGCGTCCACTGCTAGCGCTATCCGCCCGCTGGAGGCGCTCGTCTTGCCCTTCACCTTCCGCCGGGGCCGGAGGGCACCGAAGGGGTTTCGCTCGACCAGGATGTCGTCTCGGGCCACGGCCCACGCCCAGCATGACTTGAGCGGTTGCAGGAACCGAACGATCGTGGTGGCACCGACGCGTTTGTTGGGGTCGCGCTGGTTGACTTGGAAGCGGGTCACGAAGGCTTCGATCTGCATGGTTGTCAGGCCGTCGCAGGACGCCGAGTGCTTCTGGAGCCAGTCCCGTCCCGTCACCTGTGTGGGCGTCATCTGGGCCTCGAGGTGGGCTGGCAGGAAACTGGCGTGGTCCAGGTAGTCCTCGACCGCCGCCAGGTCGGGGGCTCGAAGTTCAACGCCCGGGGCGAGCAACCAGCGGCGGGCCCGGTTGAAGGAGGTGGCGGCCGATCGCTTCGTGGTCGGCTCCCATTCCGGATGTGAGCGGTAGAACGTCTCGGTCAGCTCAAAGACGGTCGGCGGACGGGGTCCCTCGGGCTGCTGGGGAACCACGAAGCGCTTGGAGCGCAGGTCGAAGTGGAGACCGGCGGCAAAATCGCGCTCGATCTGTTCTTTCCAGGTCTGGGCCAGCCCGGCCCGGGGGAAGCGCTTGATCCACTGGATGCCGTCGGCTCGGCCTTCGAGATCCCAGCAGTCGACGGGACGCTTCACGCGCTGGCCGGTGCTGCGATCGACTGCCTGTTCGACGGTACGCCCCTTCCGGATCCAGCAGGAGAACGTATTGGGGACGAACGGGTCGGGATAGGTGCGCGCCATGGGTCCAACCTCCGGGTTGAGAGCCTTCCGTAGGCAGCCTGGGCGCTGGGTGGCTGCGAACCGATCGCCAGTATAGCGGAGTCGTGTTGGATCAGAGTTGGATTGGAGACCCAGAGGGCGACGCTAGGACCGTTCGGAGCAACCCATGATCACCCTCACATGCGCGCGCCAAACGCCCCTTTGCGGACTGCAGTCGAACTAAGAAAGTGCCGTTACGCAGGTATTTGGTGAATCAGGGGCACGCTGAGCGGGCACCTCCCCTATCGCCTACAATGGGGGCAAGGAGAGGTGCGAGAGCGGCCGAATCGGACTCACTGCTAATGAGTTGACTTGGGAAACCGGGTCCGAGGGTTCAAATCCCTCCCTCTCCGCCACAGGGAAAACCCCTGCTCAATGGTCCGTACCGTAAGGGGCCTTCCTTGCACCGAGGGGCGACAGGCGTCTTAACCAGCGGATCGGGGGCAACCACCGCTCTCCGATTGCTCGCGGCCCTGGTCCTGGCGGCGGTCGGTTTCGTCGTCGTCGCCCCCGCCGCATCGGCCGCCGGCCCGCTGGGCGTGACCCCGTCGTTCCCAGCGAGCGTCACCGTCGGTCAGACCGGCATTGCCGCTTCGGTCAGCATCGCCAACCTCGACCCCTCAAGCTTGAACGTGGTGGCACTCGGCAGCGTCACCCTCGTTCCAGCCTGCGGTACCGCAGCCAGCACAGCCAGTGGTGACTGTCCGGCGGCCAACGCCGATCCCGGGGTCTTCCAGCTCAGCACCATTGGGACCGGCCGGGCGGGCTCGGCCTGCGCCAGCGTGCCCTTTACCATCAGCCCGGTCGACCCGGCGACAGGCAAGGTCTCATTCACCTTTCCGGGCACAATCAGCCTGGACTCCTCAGGGGGGTTGGCGTGCATCATCGATTTCACCTTCAGCGTTATTAAGGGCCCGACTCAAGACGCAGACCTGACCGCAGTCGGCCTGCAGACGGCCCACCTGGCCTTCGCCTCGGCCAGCGATTTCACCGGTTCCTTGACGACGGCGACCGGCTCGTCCATTACCACCGTGGACCTGGCTACGCCCACGATTACGACCAACGCCATCACTGGCATCCCTGTGGGCGGCATCCTCACCGACACCGCCACCCTTTCCGGTGGCATCAACCCTACGGGGACCATCGATTTCATTCTCTTCGGCACGACCGGGCCGCCCTGCGATGGGGCTCCGACCGTATTCACCAAGACGGTACCGGTGAACGGCGACGGCACGTACACCTCCCCTCCGTTCACCCCGCCGACACCGGGCGACTACCACTGGCAGGTCATCTACAGCGGTGATGGCAACAACGTCCGCATCCCCCATCCGTGTGGCGCTCCCGGTGAGACCTCGACCGTGGGCCAGACGATGCCGACGATCGTGACCAGCTCGTCGGGACCGGTCACCGTCGGCGGGCCCATCTCGGACAGCGCCACCTTGGCGGGCGGGTTCAACCCCACCGGGACGATCACCTTCAATACCTTTGGCCCGGCCGACCCGACGTGCACGGGGACGGCGATCTTCACTTCGACCGTGCTCGCCAACGCCGGCAACGGCACCTACCCGTCGGTCCCCTTCACACCTGCCGCCCCGGGTTCGTACAACTGGACGGCGGCGTACAGCGGCGACGCCAACAACGCCGCCGCAGCCAGCGCCTGCGGCGCCTCTCAGGAGACCTCGACGGTCAACAAGGCGACACCGACAATCGTCACCACGGCCTCGGGGCCGATTGGAATCGGCGGCACCATCTCGGACAGCGCGACCTTGGCAGGCGGGGTCGTCCCGACCGGGTCGATCACCTTTGACGTCTTCGGCCCCGGCAATCCGACCTGCACCGGGACGGCGGCGTTCACGTCGACCACGACGGTGAGCGGCAATGGGACCTACAACTCGGGCACATTCACGACCACGGCGGCGGGCACCTATCAGTTCGTGGCGGCCTACAGCGGCGACGCCAACAACGATCCCGTGACCAGCGCCTGTGCCGCGCCCAACGAAGGCGTGGTGGTCTCCAAGGCCGCTCCCACCATTGCGACCACCGCGTCGCCCACGGTCCCGGCGGGCGGCATGATCTCCGACACGGCCACCCTGGCGGGCGGAGTGGCCCCCACGGGGACGATCACCTTCACGCTCTTCGACCCCAACGACCCCTCATGCACGGGGACGGCGACCTTCACCAATACCAAGACCGTGAATGGCAACGGGGTCTATCCGTCGGACCCCTTCACGGTCACCGCCGCGGGGGCCTACAACTGGGTGGCGGTCTACAGTGGCGACGCCAACAACGCCGGGGCGACGAGTGCGTGTGGGGCCGGTAATGAGAGCGTGACGGTCACCAAGGCCAACCCCACCTTCGTGACCAACGCCTTTCGGTCAGACGTGGGTCCGCAAATCTTCGACACCGCCACCTTGTCGCGTGGATCGGCGCCAACGGGGACGATCGTCTTCACGCTCTTCGGCCCCAACAACACCACGTGCACGGGGGCCCCGATTTTCACCTCGACCAAGACCGTGGCGGGCAACGGCAGCTATACCTCCGACGACTACACCTTCACGACCGTGGGCCGCTACGACTTCGTCGCCGCGTACAGCGGAGACACCAACAACATTTCCGTGACCAGCGCCTGCGGGGCACCTCGTGAGAATGTGGGCATCCCCAAGGCAAACCCGAGAATCGTCACCAGCGCCTCGGTGCCGGTGGCCGCCGGCGGCACCATCGCCGACACCGCCACGGTGTCGTTTGGAATGTCGCCTACTGGCAGCATCACCTTCACCGTATTCGGCCCCAACGATGCGACGTGCACGGGGACTGCAGCGTTCACGTCCACAGTGTCGGTGAACGCGGGCAACGGCAGCTACCCCTCGGCCCCCTTCACGGTCACCGCAGTGGGGACATATCAGTTCATCGCGGCCTACAGCGGCGACGCCAACAACAACCCGTTCACCTCGGCGTGCGGCTCCGCCAACGAGAGCGTCGTCGTGAACCGCGCCACTCCAACAATCATGACCCAGGCGTCGGCCACGATCCCCGTCGGGGGCACCATCTCCGACACCGCCACCCTCTCGGGCGGGTCCGGGCCTGGGGGGCCGACAGGCGCGATCACCTTCACGGTGTTCGGGCCCAACGACGCAACCTGCGCCAGTACGCCGGCGTTCACCTCCGTCACCTCAGTCACCGCCGGCAACGGCAACTACCCGTCGGGCAGTTTCACAACCACGGCTCCCGGGACGTATCGATTCGTGGCCGCGTACAGCGGCGACGCCAACAACGCCGCCGTCACCACGTTGTGCAACGACCCCAACGAGAGCGTCGTCGTCGGCGTGTCGAAGCCTGCCCTGGTCACGGCGGCGGCGGCGTCGGTCCCCGTGGGGGGCGCCATCTCCGACACGGCCACCCTCTCGGGCGGCCTCAATCCCACCGGCACGATCACCTTCGCCTTGTTCGGCCCCAACAACCCCACCTGCACCGGCACCGCTATCTTCACGGCGACCAAAACGGTGACGGGCAACGGCAACTACAACTCCGGTCCCTTCACCGCCGCCGCCCCGGGGACCTACAACTTCGAGGCGTCCTACAGCGGCGACACCAACAACGCCGCCATCCCGCTGACTGCCTGCAACGCGGCAGGCGAACAGGTGACGGTGACCAAGACATTTCCAGCCATTGTGACTGCCGCCTCGGCGTCGGTTCCCGCCGGGGGCACCATCTCCGACACCGCCACCTTGTCGGGCGGCGTCACCCCCACCGGGACCATCGTCTTCACCCTGTTCGGTCCCAACAACGCCACCTGCACCGGGACTTCCGTCTTCACCTCCACCAAGTCCGTAACCGGCAACGCCAACTACATCTCCGATCCCTTCGTCACGTCGGCGGTGGGCACGTACCGATTCATCGCCACCTACAGCGGCGACGCCAACAACGCCGCCTCCGCCACCGCATGCAACGATGCCAACGAGAGCTTGCTCGTCACTCCAGCCACCCCGACCATCGTGACCAACGCCTCGGCCGGCGTGACCGCGGGCGGCACCATCGCCGACACCGCCACCCTTTCAGCGGGCGCCGGGCCGAATGGGACTATCACCTTCACCCTGTTCGGGCCCAACAACGCCACTTGCAGCGGGACGGCCATGTTCACGTCCACCAAGACGGTGGCGGGCAACGGCAACTACACCTCGGACGGCTTCACCGCCAACGCGGTGGGCACCTACCGCTTCATCGCGGCCTACAGCGGCGACGCCAACGACATTGCCGTGACCACGGCGTGCAATGACGCCAACGAAGCGGTGACGATCACCAAGGCCGCCCCAGCCGTCGTGACGGTGGCGTCGGCGTCGGTGCTCGCCGGGGGAACCACCACCGACACCGCCACCCTCACCGGTGGGGTCAACCCGACCGGGACTATCACCTTCAACCTGTTCGGGCCCAACGACGCCAGCTGCACCAACAGCCCGCTGTTCACCTCCACGAAGGCGGTCAATGCCAACGGGCCATACACGTCCAGCGCTTTCATCGTGAACTTCGCGGGTACCTTCCGGTGGGTGGCGGGCTACAGCGGCGACGCCAACAACAACGCCGTGACCACGGCCTGCAACGACGCCAACGAGACGGTCACGGTGGGAAAGGCAACCCCCGCGGTCGTGACAGCGGCATCAGCCCCAGTGGCAGCAGGCGGAGCGATCAGCGACACCGCCACCTTGAGCGCCGGCGTGACGCCGACGGGAACGATCACCTTCACGCTGTTCGGCCCCAACAATGCCACCTGCACCGGGACGGCCATCTTCACCTCGACCGCGACGGTGACAGGCAACAGCAGCTTCCCCTCCGACCTCTTCACCACCGCCGCAGCGGGCACCTACCGCTTCATCGCGGCCTACAGCGGCGACGCCAACAACGCTGCCGCCGTCACAGCATGCAACGACGCCAACGAAAGCGTCGCCGTCGGCAAAGCGCCGCCCACCATCGCCACCCAGGCCTCGCCTGCGACTGTCGAGCTGGATAACTCGTTTCATGACACGGCGACGCTGACGCCTCCTGCAGGGGGATTGGCGCCGACCGGGAGGGTGACGTTCAACGTTTATGGCCCGGCTGACACGACCTGCGCGGGGACCGTGCTGTTCACCTCGGACAACCCCCTCAACGCGGCGGGCACGACCGCCGTGTCGGGCAATTTCGTGCCGAACGTCACCGGGACGTACCGGATTGTCGCGACCTACAGCGGCGATGCCAACTACAACTCGGTGACGTCCGCGTGCGGGGATCCGGCCGAAGCGGTCGTGGTCACTCAGCACCCGACCGCGATCGCCACCCAGGTGGCGCCTGCGACCCTCGCGTTGGGCGGCTCCTTCCATGACACCGCCACGCTGACGCGAGGTGAGTCCGTGGAAACGCCGACGGGGACGGTGACGTTCAACGTGTACGGACCGAATGACACGACCTGCGCAGGGCCGCTGCTGTTGACATCGACCAGCGCGCTCAATGCCGCGGGCACGACCGCGGGGTCGGGCAACTTCACTGCGGCCAGTGTCGGCACCTACCGGGTGATGGCCTCCTACAGCGGCGACGCCAACTTCCTGCCCGCCACGTCGTCGTGCGCCGACCCGGCCGAAGCGGTCGCGGTCACCAAGGGCACGCTGGGGATCTTCACCCAGGTGGCGCCTGCGACCATCACGCTGGGCGGATCGTTCCACGGCACCGCCACGCTCTGCAGCTTAAGCCTTTGCGGTGGACTTGCTCGGGCGGCTGCGACCGGGGCGGCGACGATGCCGACGGGGACGGTGACGTTCAACGTGTACGGCCCGGGTGACACGACGTGCTCGGGGATGGTCTTGTTCACCTCGGTCAGCGCGCTGAACCCGGCCGGCACGACGGCGGTGTCGGGCAACTTCACCCCGGCCGCGACCGGCACGTACCGGGTGATCGCCACCTACAGCGGCGACACCAACTACAACCCGTCGACGTCGTCGTGCGCCGACCCGGCCGCAGCGGTCGTGGTCACCAAGGCAGCGTTGCCGATCGCCACCCAGGTGGCGCCCGCTTCGATCTCGCCCGGCACCGCGTTCCACGACACCGCGACGTTGGCGCCGCCCGCCGGTGCGCCCGCCCCGACGGGGACGGTGACGTTCAATGTGTACGGCCCCGCCGATACCACTTGCGCTGGGACGGTGTTGTTCACCTCGACCAACGCCCTGACCGGGGCGGGGACGACGGTGATTTCGGGCAACTTCACGCCTACCGCGACCGGTACCTACCGGGTGATCGCCACCTCTAGCGGCGACGCCAACTACACCTCCTCGGCGTCGTTGTGCGCCGACCCGGCCGAAGCGGTCGTTGTCACCAAGGGCATCGTGTCGCTCGCAACGCAGGCGTCGGCGCCGGTCATCCTGGGCGCCACCGTCTCGGACACCGCCACCCTGTCGGGTGGCACCGGACCGACCGGGACGATCACCTTCACGGTGTTCGGGCCCAACAACGCCACCTGCGCGGGCACCCCCGCCTTCACCGCCACGGTGACGGTGTCGGGCAACGGCCCCTATCCGTCCGGTGCGTTCATGCCGACCGCGCCGGGCACGTACCGGTTCGTGGCGGTCTACAGCGGCGACGCCAACAACCTGGCGGCCGGCCCCACCGCCTGTGCCGACCCGGCCGAGGCGGTCGTGGTGTCGTCCGCCAACCCGACGGTCGTGACCCGGGTGTCCGCTCCGGTGACGGTCGGGGGCGCGATCACCGACACTGCCACGTTGGCGGGCGGTGTGGCCCCGACCGGGACGATCACCTTCCAGGTGTTCGGCCCCAACAACAACACCTGTGCGGGCATCCCGGCGTTCACGTCGACCAAGACGGTGGCGGGCAACGGGAACTACACTTCCGATCCCTTCACGCTGCCCGGGGCGGGCTCGTACCGGGTGGTGGCCACCTACAGCGGCGACGCCAACAACAGCCCGGCCGGGCCGACCGCGTGCGCCGATGCCAATGAGGTGACCGCGGGGACCAAGGCCAGCCCGGCCATCGCCACCATGGCGTCGGCGCCGGTGGCGTTGGGGGCGGCGATCACCGACACCGCCATTTTGACGGGCGGTTTCAACCCGACGGGGACGATCACGTTCAACCTGTTCGGCCCCAACAACGCCACCTGTACCGGCACCCCCGCGTTCTCCACCACCGTCACGGTCAGCGGGACTGGGAACTACACCACGGCGCCGTTCACCCCGACCGCCCCGGGCAGCTACATCTTCGTGGCGACCTACGGCGGTGACGCCAACAACAACGCGGCCGGCCCGACCCTGTGCAACGACCCGGCCGAGACCGTGTCCGTAATACCCACGCCGACCAATATTTCGACCACCGCGTCGCCGTCGATCGATGTCGGCCAGCCGCTCTTCGATACCGCCACGTTGGCCACCGGCAGCGGTGCCACCGGCACCATGACCTTCAACTTGTTCGGCCCCAACAACCCGACGTGCGCCGGCCCCCCAGTTTTCACCTCGTCCAAGTCCGTCAGCGGCGCGGGCAGCTACGTCTCCAATTCGTTCACCCCGACTGCCCCGGGCGCCTATGTCTTCGTGGCGGCCTACAGCGGCGACGCCAACAACGCCCCTACCGGGCCCACGCCGTGCAACGACCCGGCCGAGGCGGTATCCGTGCTGCCCCGGCCGCTGGTCGCGGTGACCAAGGTGGCCAGCCCGCTGACCCGGCCCGAGCCCGGAGGCAATTTCACCTTCACCGTCCAGGTGTCCAACCCCAGCACCACTGACCCGATCAAGATCACCTCGCTCGTGGACAACATCTACGGCGACCTGGCCACCCAGCCCGGCTCGACCTGCGGGACGCTCATCGGTGTCAACTTCCTTCCCGGGGCGACATCACCTCCGTGCACCTTCACCGGGCCGTTCACGGGCAAAGGTGGCGACAGCCAGACCGACACGGTCACGGTATCCGGCATCGACACCCACGGCGTCATGGCCTCGGCCACGGCCCAGGCAACTGTGACCCTGGCCACGGTGGCGCCGTCGATCAGCGTGACCAAGGTGGCCAACCCCGTGACCAAGCCGGAACCGGGCGGTATCTTCACCTTCACCGCCCAGGTGACCAACAACAACACCCTGGACCCGGTCACGGTCACGTCGCTGGTGGACAACATCTACGGCGATCTGGCCACCCGGGCCGGCTCGACCTGCGGCACCCTGATCGGCATCACCCTCGCCCCCGGCGCCAGCTCCGCCCCGTGCACCTTCACCGGGCCGTTCAACGGCAAGGGAGGCGACCGCCAGACCGACACCATCACCGTCATCGCCACGGACAGCGCCGGCACCACCGCGACCGCCACGGCCAAAGCGACGGTCACCCTAACCAGCCTGACGCCAATGATCGAGGTCATCAAGTCCGCCAGCCCACTGACCCTGCCCGAGCCCGGAGGCACGTTCATCTTCACCATCACCGTGTCCAACCCGAGCGCCACCGACCCGGTGAAGATCACCTCGCTGGTGGACAACGTCTACGGTGACCTGGCCACCTTGACCGGCTCGACCTGCGGGACCCTGATCGGCGTCATCCTGCCCACGGGCGGCACTTCGACACCGTGCACCTTCCCGGGGCGGTTCATGGGCAAGGGCGGCGACAGCCAGACCGACACCGTGACGGTCAAAGGCGTGGACAGCTTCGGCAACGCGGCCACCGCCATTGCCCAGGCGACCGTCACGCTCACGACCGCGCTGCCCCAGATCAAGGTGACCAAGGCCGCCAGCCCGTTGAGCCTTCCCGCCCCCGGTGGCACCTTCACCTTCACGGTGACGGTGACCAACCCCGGCACCGTGCCGGTCAAGATCACCATGCTGCTGGACAACATCTACGGCGACCTGGCCACCCGGGCCGGCTCCACTTGCGGGACCCTCATCGGCACGACCCTGGACCCGGGGGCGACCTCGGGAGCATGCGAGCTCTCGGGGCCGTTCAACGGGAAGGCCGGTGACAGCCAGACCGACACCGTCACCGTGACCGGCGTCGACACCAACGGCGCCACGGCCACCGCGACCGCCCAGGCCACCGTCTCGCTGAGCATCGCGGACCCGACGATCGTCACCACGGCCGCGCCGGTCGGCGGGGGCGGCGCCATCACCGACACCGCAACCCTCGCGGGCAGCGCCTTCGCTACGGGGACCGTCACCTTCACCGTGTTCGGACCCGACGACGTCACCTGCGCCACCCCGGCGGCCACCTCGACCGCGTCGGTCGAGGGCAACGGCATCTACACGTCGGATCCCTTTACCGTCCCCGCTCGAGGCACCTATCGGTTCGTGGCCTCTTACAGCGGTGACGCCAACAACAGTCCGGTTTCTACCAAGTGCGGCGACCCCGGTGAGAGTGTGACCGTCTCCCTCGTCACGCCCACTATCGCCACCACGCCATCTGCGCCCGTGGCCGCCGGTGGCATGGTCACCGACACGGCCCAGCTGTCCGGGGGCTTGAATCCGGCCGGCAGCGTCACATTCCTCCTGTTCGGGCCCGGGGATCCTACCTGCTCGACCGTCCCGGTGTTCACATCGACGGTTGCCGCCCATGGTAACGGCTCGTACTCGTCGGGTTCGTTCCTGGCGACGGCGGCAGGAACCTATCTGTGGGTCGTCAGTTACAGCGGCGACGCCACCAACAACAACGGCGCGACCACGTCCTGCGGCGACGAAAGCGTCGACATATTCATCCTTAACCCCAGCCTCACGACGTCAGCTTCCCCCGCCGCGCCGGTCGGGAACGGTATCAACGACACGGCTGTCCTTGCCGACGCCGTCAACCCCTCGGGCACCATAACCTTTAACCTCTTCGGCCCGGACAACACGGCGTGCGCCGGCGCCCCGATCTTCACCTCGACGGTGACCGTGGCCGGGAATGGGACCTACCCGTCCGCTTCGTTCACCCCGACGGCTCCCGGCACCTACTTCTTCGTCGCCACGTACAGCGGTGACACAAACAACAAACCCCTCGCCACCGTATGCGGCGACGCGGCGGAAAGCGTCGATGTGCTTCCGCCCAGCCCGACCATCACAACGCTGGCGTCGGCGTCGGTCGCGGTGGGCGGCGTGATCTCCGACACCGCCACCCTCACCGGCGGCAATGGCCCGATGGGCGCCATCACCTTCAGCATCTTCGGCCCCGGCGACAGCTCATGCTCCAACCCGGTGTTCACGTCCACGGTGACCGTCTCTGGCAACGGCGCCTACCCGTCCGATCCATTCATTACCCCGGCACCGGGCATGTACCTGTTCGTCGCCAGCTACAGCGGTGACGCCAACAACGGATCCGTCTCGACCGGCTGCGGCGACGCGAACGAGAGCGTCGTCGTCACCTCCCCGACTGTTTCCATCACCACCCAAGCCTCGGGATCGGTCACCGTGGGAGGCTCCATCACCGACACCGCGACGATCAACGGCGGGAACAACCCGAGCGGCACCATAACCTTCGCCGCCTTTGGTCCAGGCGACACCACCTGCTCGGCGGCCGCCGTCTTCACCTCAACGGTGCCCGCCAACGGAGACGGCAACTACACGTCGAGCACCTTCGCGCCCACGAGTGCCGGGACCTACAACTGGGTCGCCAGCTACAAGGACGACAGTGGAACTGTCTCGACCACCTGTGGTGACCCCAACGAGACCGTCACCGTGACGCCGCCCAGCCCGGCCATCTCCACAAGCGCGTCCGCGTCGGTGACCGTCGGCGGGGTGATCTCTGACACCGCCGCCCTCACCGGCGGCAAGACCCCGTCCGGCGCAATCACCTTCAGCGTTTTCGGCCCGAACGATTCCGGGTGCTCCAACGGGGCGACATTCTCATCAACAGCAACCGTGGCGGGCAATGGGACCTATAACTCCGGGCCCTTCGTGGCCACCATCCCAGGGACGTATCAGTTCATCGCGACCTACAGTGGCGACGCCGACAACGGTCAGGCGTCCACCAGCTGCGGTGATGCGGCCGAGAGCGTCAACGTTCTGGCCGCCACCCCCAAAATCGTCACGACGCCATCAGCCCCCGTGACCGTCGGGGGCACCATCTCCGATACCGCCGTCCTTTCCGGTGGCTTCCAACCCCGGGGCAGCATCACCTTTTTCCTCTTCGGGGCCGGTGACACCACCTGCTCTCGTAGCCCCGTCTTCACGTCCACCCGGTCGGTGAATAGCAACGATACGTACACCTCCGGAACGTTCACCGCTCTCGCACCAGGGACCTACCGGTGGGTGGCTGCATACAGCGGCGACGCCACCGCCAACATCGGGGTCACGACCTCGTGCGGCGATGAGTTGGGTACCGTCACCCTCGCCAACCCATCCATCTCGACGCGGGCTTCCCCGTCGGTGCCCGTGGGCAGTGCCATCTTCGACACCGCCCAGCTGGCCGGCGGGGTGAACCCGACGGGGACACTTGTATTCCACGCCTACGGCCCCAATGACGCCGAGTGCACCAGCGAACCGACTTTTACTGCCACGAAGCCGGTGACGGGGAACGGGACGATCACCTCCGGTTCCTTCACGCCCGTGGCTACGGGGACCTACCGGTTCGTGGCCACCTACAGCGGCGATGCCAACAACCGCTCGGCGTCCACGTCGTGCGGCGACGAGGTAGAGGCGGTGCAAGTCACGCCGACGACTCCGCCCACCACTACAACGACGACGACCACCACCACTATCCCGACGACCACGACATCGACCAGCACCACCACGACGAGCACCAGCACCACCACATCGACCAGCACCACCACATCCACCAGCACCACCACGCCGCCTACGACGCCGCCCACCACCGCGCCGCCCACCACCGCGCCGCCCACCACCGCGCCACCCATCACCGCGCCACCGGCGACTGCGCCTCCCACCACCGCGCCACCGGCGACCGCGCCTCCCACCACCGCTCCACTGAGCGCCGCACCCTCGGTCACAACCTCACCGAGAACCACGGCCGGTG
>JALYXV010000228.1 GCA_030947025.1 Actinomycetota bacterium
ACACCATCGCGCTAACTTTCGCGAGCACCGACGGTGGACAAATTGGCTGGTCAGAGGCCTATTTCAAAAAAAGTCTTGGAAACGGCCAAACAGGCCGTCAACCGACAGCCAGGAAGGTCCCGCTAGCCCCCGGAACCACCTAGCCGAGGCGCTTACGTAGAGCCTCGAGCTCGTCGCCCAGCACCGCGGGCAGGCGGTCGCCGAACACGGCGTAGTGCTCCTCGATCGAAGGCAGCTCGTTGCGCCACTCGGCCACGTCGACCCGGAGCAGCTCATCCATGTCGGCCGGCGCCACGTCCAGACCCTCGGTCGGGATGGCGCCCGGGGCGGGGAGCAACCCGATGGGCGTCTCGACCGCGGCCCCGGTCCCGGCGCAGCGCTCGAACACCCACTCGAGGACCCGGCTGTTTTCCCCGAACCCGGGCCACAGCCAGCGCCCGGTCGCATCCTTGCGGAACCAGTTGACGTAGAAGATCTTGGGCAGGCGACCGGGGTCGACCCGCCCCGCCATCGAGAGCCAATGGCCGAAGTAGTCGGCCATGTTGTAGCCGCAGAACGGCAGCATCGCCATGGGATCACGCCGCAGCTTGCCCACCGCCCCGGCCTGGGCGGCCGTTGTCTCCGACGCCATGACGGAGGCCATGAACACACCGTGGGACCAGTCGAACGCCTCGGTGATGAGCGGTACGACCGTGGATCGGCGGCCGCCGAAGAGCATGGCCGAGATGGGCACGCCGGCCGGGTCCTGCCACTCGGGCGCGATGGCCGGGTCCTGGGACGCGGGGGTGGTGAAGCGGGCGTTGGGGTGGGCCGCAGGCCCCAGGCCGGACGTGGGCGCCCAATCCTCCCGCTTCCACGAGGTCAGGTGACCAGGAGGCAAAGAGGTCATCCCCTCCCACCACACGTCGCCGTCGTCGGTGTAGGCGGTGTTGGTGAACAGGCTGTTGGCGGCCAGCGTCAGGATGGCGTTGGGGTTGGTGTGGTCGCTCGTGCCCGGCGCCACGCCGAAGAACCCGGCCTCGGGGTTGATGGCCCGCAGCATCCCATCCGGCCCCACCTTCATCCAGCAGATGTCGTCGCCGATGGTCTCGACCTTCCAGCCCGGAAGGGTCGGAACCAGCATGGCCAGGTTGGTCTTCCCGCATGCCGAGGGGAACGCCCCGGTCACATAACGGGACTCACCCGCGGGCGAGGTCAGCTTGAGGATCAACATGTGCTCGGCCAGCCAGCCGTCGTCGCGGGCCATGACCGAGGCGATGCGCAGGGCGAAGCACTTCTTGCCCAGCAGGGCGTTGCCGCCGTAGCCCGAGCCGAACGACCAGATCTCCCGGGTCTCGGGGAAGTGCACGATGTACTTGTTGTCGGCGTTGCACGGCCAGGCCACGTCGGCCTGCCCGGGCGCCCGCGGCGCCCCCAGCGAGTGCACGCAGGGCACGAACTCCCCATCGTCGCCCAGCACCTCCAACGCCCCCCGGCCCATCCGGGTCATGATCCGCATGTTGACGGCGACGTAGGCCGAGTCGCTGATCTCGACGCCGATGTGGGCGATGGGCGAGCCCAAGGGGCCCATGGAGAAGGGGATCACGTACATGGTCCGGCCCGCCATGGATCCGGCGTAGAGGTCCCGGAGCGTCGAGCGCATCTCGGAGGGGTCCCGCCAGTTGTTGGTGGGGCCGGCGTCGACTTCGCGCTCGGAGCAAATAAAGGTCCGGTCCTCGACCCGGGCCACGTCGGCCGGATCGGAGGTGGCCCAGTAGCTGTTGGGCCGCTTGGCGTCCGACAGGCGGGTGAAGGTCCCGCCGTCTACCAGCAACTGGCACAGCCGGTCGTACTCCTCGGCCGAGCCGTCACACCACTCGACCCGGTCGGGCGTGGTGAGCGCAGCCCATTCCTCGACCCACTTGAGCAACTTGGCGTTCTTGGTCATGGGTTCACTCCCTGCTCTCGGGCGGCTAGACGGGGGAGGGCGGCTCGGGCGGCGCCTTCATGTCGGCCTCCGAGCCCAGCCGCAGCCGGGTGGCGTCACCGGCGGAGTCCAGGTCGAACACGACACGCTGGCCCTGGCGCAGCATACGGAAGATGGAACCCTCCAGAGCGGTGGCCGCCAACTCGTACTCCGAGAAGTCGGTGTCGCGGACCAGGAAACCGACGCCCGTGGCCGGGTCGTACGACTTGACTACGCCCTGCATGGTCTTCGCATTTCCTGTGCCAGCCTGCTCCTGTTCGGATGCTGCCTACGCTCCCCAGTATGGACGCTACCGGAGGCTCCCGCTGAGCGGCGAGTTCGCCGCGCTGACCCGGCTGGCGGCTACCCTCGGCCGGCTCGAGCCGCCCGAGATCGGCATAGGCGACGACGCCGCGGTCGTGCAGTCCCCGAGCGGGGAATGGTCGCTGCTGGCGGCCGATGCCGTGGTGGCAGGCGTCCACGCCGACCTGGCCCTCACCGGCCTGGACGACCTGGGGTGGAAGGCGGTGGCGGTCAACGTGAGCGACATCGCGGCCATGGGAGGGCGCCCAGCCCACCTGCTGGTCACCGTGGTCGGGCCGCCCGCCACCGACCTCGACCTCCTCTACCGCGGTATTGCCGAGGCAGCCACCACGTGGGGCTGCCCGGTGGTGGGCGGCGACCTGGCCAACGCCCCGGTCCTGGTGGTGAGCGTGGCCATCACGGGGTCGCTCCCGGGGCCACCGATCCTGCGCTCGGGGGCGCGAGCGGGCGACGGGATCTGGGTGAGCGGCCCGCTCGGATTGTCCGCGGCCGGGCTCCGGATCCTCAGAGAGGTGGGGAAAGGGGCGACCGGTGTTGCCGTCGCAGCCCACCGGCGCCCTCGGCCGTCGGTGGCGGCGGGACTGGCGGCCCGGGCGGCGGGGGCCACGGCAATGATCGATGTCTCCGATGGCTTGGCCGCCGACCTCGGCCACCTGGCGGGTGCTTCGGGGGTGGGTGTCGACGTGGACTCGCTGCCGGTGGGCGACGGTGCCACCGCGGACGAGGCTCTCACCGGCGGTGAGGACTACGCGCTGGCGTTCACCGCCCCCGACGACGACGCGGTGCTCACCGCATTCGCCCAGCTTGCCCCTCCGGTGCGGATCGGGACGTGTCTCCCCGATCCGGGGGTCCGGCTGGTCCTCGGGCGGCCCTTCCCTGTCGTGGGCGGTTGGGAGCACCGGTGGCCATGAGCCGGCCCGTCGCCTTGACCATCGCCGGGTCTGACTCGAGCGGCGGGGCCGGCGTGGTCGCCGACCTGAAGACCTTCGAGGCACTCGGGGTGTGGGGCACCGTGGCCCTGACCGCGGTCACGGCCCAGAACAGCCTGGGGGTGGTCGCGTCCCATCTGGTGCCACCCGCCCTGATCCGGGCCCAGATCGGCGCCGTGGCGGGCGATCTCGGGGTCGACGCGGCCAAGACCGGAATGCTGGGATCAGCCGACGGAGTGCGGGCCGCGGCCGAAGGGATCCGGTCGGCCCGGATCACCCGGGTGGTGGTCGACCCCGTCTTGATCTCCAAGCACGGCGACCCGTTGCTGGCCGAAGACGCCTGGGCGGTCGTGCGGGCCGAGTTGCTGCCCCTGGCGACGGTGGTAACCCCGAACCTGCCCGAGGCAGCCGCCCTGGCCGGCATGGCGGTGGAGGATCGGGACGCCATGGTCGCGGCCGCGGAGGTGTTGCGCCGGCTGGGGGCCCAGGTCGTGTTGGTGAAAGGGGGCCACCTGGCCGACGACGAGTCGTCCCCTGACCTGGTGTGCGGGGCCGACGGGGTGCAATGGCTGGAGGGGAGGCGGCTGCCCATGGTGCACACCCACGGCACTGGCTGTGTCTTGTCGGCCGCCATCGCCGCCTTCTTGGCCCGGGGCCGCTCGCCCCGGGACGCCTGCGACCAGGCCAAGCGCTTCGTTGCCGCCGCCATCGAAGGGGCCGGGCCCCTGGGCCGGGGCATTGGGCCCATCGACCCGGGTGGGGGAGGGAGGAAGCGGTGAGGGTCTACGCGCCGAGGCGGCGGAGATGGTCGAGAGCGTCGATCCGGTCGAAGTCAGCCAGGAAATCGGCCAGCTCCTGCTCACTGATCAGCTCCGGCCCGGGTCCGACCAGGTGCGCACCCGCGACCCGGAGGATGTCGATCATCCCGGTCGGGACATCACGGCTGACCTGTTGGTGGCAGCGAGGGCAGGCGAACAGATACCGGGCCTGCCGCTCGTCCAGTTGCAGACCGAGATCGCCGATGGTGATCACCAGGTCGCCGCAGGTGGGACAGGTTGCCCGAACCATGGAGTCACTCATGTCTTGATGCTCGGAACGTCGGCCGGGGAGATGAAGTGATTTCTTCCGAAAATTTGGTCTCCGACCAACATTAGGCGCTAAAGCTCGTCTTTAGGAACGCCGAATGCTTGGCTGGAGAGAGGAGGCAACACAACCCATGGTCGGTTCCGGCCAGTTGAATGTGGCGGACCTTGAGGCCTTGACAAACCATCTGGCACGTCTCGACCACAGCGCCGCACTGGCGATGGTGGAACGGGCGCACATTGATGGCGCGTCCGTCGAAGGGATCGTCACCGGGTTGCTGGCGCCCGCATTGGTCGAGGTCGGCCGACGCTGGGCTGCAGGTGAGGTCGGCGCGGCCGAAGCGCTGGCCGCCGCGGCCATCGCCCGGGCGGCCATACCCCGTGCGTCTGTTCCTCCCGCTCGCGCCCGCCACGGCAGCGTGGCGGTGTGCTGCCCGCCCGGTGAGCATCACGAGATTCCGGCCGAGATGATGACGGAGTTGTTGCGAGCCGAAGGGTGCCCGGCCCAGCACATTGGTGCCGGGGTCACGCCCAAGCACCTCCCGGGGTTCCTCAGTCGCCAGCGCCCGGTCGCCCTTCTGATCAGCTGCACGTCGCCGTGCGGGCTGCCTGGGGCGGCCCGGTCCATCGAAGTGGCCCACGCCTACGGCGTGCCCGTCATCGTCGGCGGGGCGGCTTTCGGGCGCGACGCGCTCCTGGCCCTCCGGTTGGGGGCGGCGGCGTGGGCGCCGTCGGCGCGGCAGGTGGTGGGGATTGTCGACTCGTGGCTCTCCCACCCCGCGCCCTTGCCCACGGGGCGGGCGCTGACCGAGGAGTACCTGATGTTCGAGGCCGGCCTACCGGAGTTCCGGCCGGGCGTGGTGACATCGCTGCGCCGGATCGCGGGCGAATCGGCCGACGACGATCCCGGGGGCGTGGCGGACACCCAGGACCGCCTCGAGCTGTTGCTACGGCATCTGGGGGCGGCGCTGCTGGTCGACGACGGGCGCTTGTTCCTCGACTTTCTCTCGTGGCGAGCCGAGTACTACTTCCACCGCAACATCGGACCCGAGCGGCTGGCCAACGCCCTTACCGCCGTCTCGGCCGCCTTGCCGAGCGAATTCGGCCGAGCCCGCCGCTTCGTGGAGGAAGGCCGCCAGCATGTCGCCTGGCTCGTCCAGTCGGGCGGGGCCGCCCGCGTGGACTGGTCCGAGGGACGCCGCCGGTCGGCCGATGACCTGCCGCTGCGCCCGGTGCTCGGCGCGGCCCACGCCCCGGCGGCCGCGGTCGGCCTGGCTACCGCGGGCAATGGCGCCCGCGACACGGCGCTGGCGGCGGTGCGGCCCCTGCCCAGCCCTGATCAGCCCGGGCGGGTCTTCGCCGACCTGCTGTTCGTGGCCGCCAACACCTGCCACGCTCCCTATGCCCTCATCTCGGTCGCCCAGGCCGATGGCCGGTGGAGCACGCTCAGCCACGGGGTCGAGCGCCGGGACTCGCTGGGCGACGACCGGCTGTTCGCGGCCATCGGGCGATCCACCGAGCCGATCGAGATCAGCGACCTGGCCCGGCACACCGAACTGGGTACGGGACCGCTGGCGCGCGGCCCGCTCGGGGCCCGCTTTGTGTACGGCGTGCCCCTCCGCAGCCGCCAGTCCACCCTGCTCGGGGTGCTGTGCATTCTCGACCGGCGCCCCCGGGAGCTGTCTGCCCGTGAGCGTCAGGCCCTCACGGCCATCTCCCGCCAGGTGGCCGGCCAGCTGGCCATGTGGCGCCGGAGTGCGGCCGCCGGGTCGGCTGGCGCTCCCGGCTCAGCCGCCACGGCTGTGGCCAGCGAGCGGGCCGGTCGTGCCGACCGCGCCGCCAGCTTCGGGGGGCCCAGTCCCGAGCGGCCACCGCTTCACGTCCACCGCGAGGGCGGCGACGAGCTGTTGCGCAGCCACGAGGTGGCGGTGCTTTTCGACGTGACCGACCGTACCGTCATCAACTGGGCGGCGGCCAAGAAGCTCCCGTCGATCCGCACGGCCGGGGGCCATCTCCGCTTCCGGGG
>JALYXV010000235.1 GCA_030947025.1 Actinomycetota bacterium
GCTGACGGTCACGTCGACTGGGGGTGACGACGCCAACAAATCGTCCGTGGTGTCCGTCTGCGGGGACCTTGCCGCCACCTCCGCCTCAGAACTCCTCGCCGCGCTCCGATCCGTGGTCGACGCACGGTTGGTGATCCTGAACCTGTTGGAGGTCGGCTCCATCGACCCCGCCGGGATCGGCGCGCTGATCGGAGGTATCCGAGCCGTCGATGAACGTGGCGGTCTGTTCATAATCGTCATTCACCCAGGACGGACATTCGGACTTCTCGAGAGGGCCGGTATCAGCCGCCTCGCGCTGGTGCTCCCTGCGTTCGACGACGCCAAGACCCCCGTCTCCATCTCCCACACCGAGAACGGCCAGGCCCTGCTCGACATGGCCACCGCCATGGTGGTCAACCAGTGACCGGTCAAGGGCGGATCGTGGTCGGCGTCGACGGCTCGGAGAGCGCTGATCGGGCGCTCGCCTTCGCTCTCGGCGAGGGACGTCTGCGGGACTGGGAGGTCGACGTTGTTCACGCGTGGCTCTTCCCGGCCGTCGGCTACTCGCCGTACCTCCCAACCCCCAATTTCTCCGAGTCCGACATGGAGGCTGCCGGGGCGGAGATCCTCGACCGGGCCCTGGCCGTAGCCGACACTGCGGGCGCCCGGATCACCCGCCGTCTGGTCATGGGAGGATCGGCGCCCGTTTTGCTTGAAGCGGCCGCTGCCGCCGACCTCCTCGTGGTCGGAACCCGCGGTCATGGTGGCTTCGCCGCCTTGTTATTGGGCAGCACCAGCCAGCACTGCGCCCACCATCCCCCCTGCCCGGTGGTCATCGTCCCGTAAACGGGGGGTCACCGACGCAACCGTGGCAGCCAGCGAGGCCGCCCCAGACGATCGGTTCCTCTGTTCGACATCAGCGCGGACCGATCCGCGGCGTGCAGGCCGTCGTCGAACTGCAAACCGAAGGACGTCACCGACGCCGACGTCGAACCGAGTCCACGCCCCAGGGCGTAGGTCGGGAACGCTCCTCCGTCGGCCACCCCGGCCGTCAGCGCTCTCCGCGGGCCAGTCGCCCCCGTGGCCGACTCGCCTTTGTGATAACTGACGTCGGCTGCGATGAGCGCGTCAGCGTCGGTGTAATCGCTGAGCGCTCCGGGGTGAACCTGGCACAAGATGGGCACCGCGAGTGGGGACGCGGCCCCAGCGGGAAGCGGAACAGCCCGAATCGCGGATCGACTGCCGGACCACTGAAGGCGGCCCACCGCGGGGTCGGAGCCTTGACCAGGGTCGACTCAAGCACCGGTCACCCCTCCCGCGGCCGCTGGCCCTGCTGCCGAGCGTGGCCGTGGTCAACAACACTTCCTGTCCAGGGTCGGAAGAAATGGCCTTTGTCCTCTGCCGGTGGGTCGGGCAGTCGGCCACGATGGTTCTTGGTCCGGTGCCTCGTTGGACGGACTGGCCGACCGCCCTGGGCCGACCGGGCGACACGTGAGGTGTTGACACCAATGGAATCCCGAAGGCTGGCGATCACCTTGACCGCCGGCGCGGTCGTGGTTGCCGCCGCGACGCAAGGTCGCGCCAGGTGGTTGAGATGGGGGGCCACGACCGATGAGCTCCGAGACGCCCTGCCCGGCGACGATCTCATTGTTGACGCACATCTTGTGGCAACGCGAGCCATCACGATCGACTGCGGGCCTGAAGCGGTGTGGCCATGGATCGCCCAACTCGGACAGGGCCGGGGCGGCTGGTACAGCTACGACTTCTTGGAGAACATCGTTGGCTGCGACATCCACAGCGCCGACCGGATCGTCGCGGCCTGGCAGGACGTCCGGGTGGACGACGAGGTGCACCTCGCCCCGCAGGCTGCGCTGCTGGTAGCCGTCGTGAAACCGCCACGTGCTCTCGTCTTGCGTGGAAGCGTTCCGGTGGGCAACACAGCACCGTTCGACTTCAGCTGGGCGTTCGCGGTGCGCGACGGGGCCCACGGAACGACTCGGCTGGTGGTGCGGGAGCGGTACCGCTACCAGCGATGGTGGGCTGCGCTGCTGGTCGAGCCAACCGAGATCATCAGTTTCGTGATGAGCCAGAAGATGCTGCGCTCGATAAGGGACCGGGCCGAACGAAGTGTGCCCGGTCTTGAGGCACCTGCTTCCACCAGGCCACGCCGGCGCAGCGGGCGACAGACGCTGCCGCGCCGTCCACCAGCGCCTACTAGGGACCGCAATTCCTGCCAGCCGACCGCGAATCCGGGCCAGATGCCGGCGGGTCTAGATCTATAGGTTGTAAGAACCGTCGGTGCCATGATCGGACTGTTTCCCGACCGGATTCACCCCATCAAAGGATGGCGCCCCCCTGTCGAGCCCTGCCCTGAAGTGATGCGGTTTGCGCAGTGGGTGAGCATCTGGTGATCCGGGCCGTTGCGAACCCTGACGTCCAGCCGCGGGCCGAGCCAGTCGGCGACCCTCGGGAACCGCTCGCGGTGCTCTTCCGAGACCTGCGGTCATCGGCCGAAGGCCTGACCGCCCGCGAGGCGGCCCGGCGTTTGGTGGTTCACGGTCCCAACCAGCTCGCCCGTCGGGACGGGCGCCGCTGGCCCGGCGAGTTGGCCGCCCAGTTCACCCACCCCTTGGCGCTGCTGTTGGCCGCCGCCGCCATCTTGGCCGCGATCAGCGGTTCGCCGATCCTGGCCGCGGCGATCGCTGGGGTGGTCGTGCTCAACGCGGTCTTCGCGTTCCTCCAGGAACAGCACGCCGAGCACGCCGTGGAGGCCCTGGCCGCCTACCTGCCCCCCCTCGCATCGGTGCTGCGCGACGGCTCCCACAAAGAGATCGACGCCATCACCATCGTTCCCGGCGACGTATTGCTGCTCGAGGAGGGCGCCCGGATCAGCGCCGACGGCCGCCTCATCACCGGGTCGGTCGAAGTCGACCTGTCCACCCTGACCGGAGAGTCCCAACCGGTCACCCGTAGCGCCGGAGCAAGCGATGCCACCGGGGGGTTGCTACAAGCCGAGGACATGGTTTTCAGTGGTAGCGCCTGCCTGGCCGGCGAGGCCCGCGCCGTGGTCACCGCCACCGGGATGTTCAGCGAGATCGGTCGCATCGCGGCCCTGTCGCAGCGCGTCGGGCGCGACACCAGCCCGCTGGAAACCCAGGTCAAGGGCGTCGCCAAGCTGATCGCGGTCGTCGCGGTCGCGGCAGCGCTGGCCTTCCTACCCCTCGGCGCCCTGGCGGGGCTGTCTTGGGCCGCCGCGGCCAGTTTCGCCATCGGGATGCTGGTGGCCAACGTCCCCGAAGGACTCCTCCCGACCATCACCTTGGCGTTGGCGGTCGGGGTCCAGGACCTGGCCCGGCGGGGGGCGGTGGTCAAACGGCTCTCGGCGGTGGAGACCCTCGGGTCGACCACGGTCATCTGCACCGACAAGACCGGGACCCTGACCCAGAACCGGATGCAGGTGGCCGGCGTGTGGACCCCAGCCGGCTGCGGCACCGCCGGCGACGACGGTGCACTGGTGTGGCCGGAGAACCCACCAGAGCCCGCCGTGGCCCTGGCGGCCACGTTGGCGTGCACCGCAGCGCGATGCTGCACCGCCGAGATCACCGCCGTCGGCGTGACCGGCGACCCCACCGAGATCGCCCTCTTGGAGCTTGCCGCTGCGCTGAACGTGCCCTCCGACCATGCCGGCGGGCGGGTGAAACTGTTCCGCTTCGACCCCCGCCGGCGGCTGATGACCACCATCGACGCCGACCACGGCACCGCCGCCTTGGGGGTGAACACCAAGGGGGCCCCCGAAGCGGTCCTGGCCCGAAGCACGCATTTAGCCATTGGGCCCGGCCAGATCCGGGCCCTCACCGCCGACGACCAGAGGGAAATCGCCGGGCGCGTCGACGGCTACGCCCACCAGGGGCTGCGGGTACTCGCCGTCGCCCGCCGCCCGCTGCCCATCGGATCACCCATCCCGGCCACACGCGACGACGCCGAACGCGACCTGTGCCTCCTCGGCGTGGTGGCACTCCTCGACCCGCCCCGCCCCGAGGCCGCCGACGCCATCGCCCGCGCCCACCGAGCCGGGATCTGTGTCCACGTGATCACCGGCGACAACGGCACCACCGCCGCCGAGATCGCCCGCCGAGTCGGTATCGGCACCGGGGCCGCCGGCAGCCTCACCGTCTCAGGCGACACCCTCGACGCCATGAGCGACGCCGAGCTCGACGAACTATTGGTCTCCGGGCCCGAGATCGTCTTCGCCCGCAGCTCCCCCGAAGCCAAGCTCCGCATCGCCGACGCCCTACGCGCCGGCGGCCAAGTGGTGGCCATGACCGGCGACGGGGTCAACGACGCCCCTGCCCTGCGCGCCGCCGACATCGGCATCGCCATGGGCCGCTCGGGCACCGAAGTGGCCCGCCAGGCCGCGACCATGGTCCTCACCGACGACAACTTCGCCACTGTCATCGACGCCGTCGAAGAAGGACGGCGGGTCTATGACAACGTCCGAAAGTTCATCCTCTACATCTTCACCCACGCCGTGCCCGAAGTCGCCCCGTTCCTGGTGTTCGCTCTCTCCGGTGGGGCCATCCCGCTTCCCCTCACCGTCATGCAGCTACTCGCCATCGACTTGGGCACCGACACCCTCCCGGCGCTTGCGCTCAGCCGCGAACGCGCTGAACCCGGCGTCATGGAACGGACGCCCCGGCCCCGGGCGGAAGGAGTCATACACCCCGCCCTCCTGGCCCGAGCATGGGGATACCTGGGCGTCATCTCCGCCGTGTTGGTCCTTGGCGGCTTCTTCGTCGTCCTCCACGTCGGCGGCTGGCACCTCCACGCCGGCACCGGCGCCGGCACCCCACTGCACCACCTCTACCAGCAGGCCACCACCATCACCTGGCTCGGCGTCGTCGCCTGCCAGGTCGGCACCGCCATGGCGGCACGCACCGATCGCGTCTCGCTACGCAGCATCGGATTCACCACGAACCCGTTGCTGCTGGGCGCCGTCGCGGTCGAACTCGTTTTCGCGGCCGCTTTGGCCTACCTGCCGTTCCTCCACCCCATCTTCGGGACCGCCGCCCCGTCCCCAGCCCAGCTCGCCGTGGTACTCCCCTACCCCTTCGTCGTCTGGGGCGCCGACGAGGCCCGCCGCTGGGCGCACAGGCACCGAAGCGCGGCGGCAACGCAATGACCTCGCGGAGACTCGCCGAGCGCCGTCACCGGGGCGCCGACAGGCCCGCCAGAGACGTGCTCATCCGTTTTCAGCGGGGCCTGGAATCACGCCCACCTAGGTTTGATGGCTGCCCGGCGTACCGGCGGGGAAGCTGAGCCCGCGGGAGTCCTGACATCGAAGTGACGGTTGGCCAGCCGCGGCCCGAACGCCTCGGCCACTTCGCGCTGAGCGAAACCCCGAGCCCCACCCCCGCCAACGACGCGCCGGCGCCCACACCCACCGGCCGCGACGCAGTGGTAGCGCCCGCGTGACGTCGCTGCCGAAGAGTCGCTCGGCTGTCGGCGGCCTGCCTTCCAACCGTCGTGTTCTCAGCCAGTCCCATCTCCCACTCCCCACGCCAACAGCCCGCCACGTGTTGGCGTGTTCGCAGACGCCTGTCCTGCAGCCTGATTGACCGGAGCGTAGGTGAGCTGTCGCCGCCGACGACCCCTGCCACGCCGGCGACCGGCTGTTCGGTGTGGAATTGGTGTCATACCTGCCCGCACGTCGTCTCCGCCGGGTCTGAGCCCCGCCACTGGTAGGGGGCCAGTCACAAAATTGTAGTTCTTGGCTATCTCACGGGACCCGGCGTGGATCGTTTGTCATGGCGTGATCGCGCTGTGCGCGTGTGCGGGCGACTGTTCGCGTCCGCCGGCGCCACGCTCGCTACGTCTAGGTCGTGTGGCAGCCCGGCCCCCGTGGAGCTTTCTGTTGGGTGCGGCTGGGCGCCGGGGAGGCGGAGGCGGCGCAGTAGCAGGGCGTTGACGGCGACGATGACACTGGATCCGGACATGGCGAGCGCGGCCAGCTCGGGGCGCAGCGTGAGCGCCAATGGGGCGACGAAAACCCCGGCCGCGATGGGCAGGGCGATCGAGTTGTAGCCGACCGCCCAGCCCAGGTTTTGGCGCATCTTGCGCAGCGTTCCACGGCCGATGGTGAGCGCCACGGCAACGTCTTGGGGGTCGGAGCGCATGAGTACCACATCTGCGGTCTCGATGGCGACGTCGGTGCCGGCGCCGATCGCGATCCCCAGGTCGGCTTGGGCCAGGGCGGGGGCGTCGTTGACGCCGTCGCCGACCATGGCCACCTTCTTCCCGGCCGCTTGGAGCTCGGCGATCTTGGCCGCCTTGTCGGCGGGGAGGACCTCGGCGATGACGGTCGTCACGCCGAGTTGGCCCGCGATGCGCTCGGCCGTCGCCTGGTTGTCACCGGTCAACATGACAGTGGTCACGCCGAGCGCGGTCAGCGCCGCGATGGCGGCAGCCGAAGTTGGACGCACCGCGTCGGCGACGGCGATCAGCCCGGCCGGCCGGCCGTCGACGGCGACCCACATCACCGTTTGGCCGACCGCGGCCAGCGCCTTGTGCTGTGCGCCGAGCGCGCCGACGTCGATGTGTTCGCGAGCCAGGAGCCGGGTGTTGCCGACCGCCACCCGACGGCCGTCGACGGTGCCGGTGGCCCCGTGGCCGGCAATGTTCTCGAAGCTGTCGGCGACCGCGTCGGCGATCCCGGCGGTGTGGGCGTGGGTGACGACAGCTTCGGCGAGGGGATGTTCGGATTCTCGTTCGACCGCGGCGGCCAGGCGCAGCATGTCGAATTCGGCTACCCCGGGGGCGGCGACGATCTCGGTGACCTGGGGTTGGCCGAGGGTGAGGGTGCCGGTCTTGTCCAGGACGACCACCTGGATGTGGGCGGCCGCCTCGAGCGCCCCGGCGCTCTTGAACAAGACGCCCCGCTTGGCGCCCAGGCCGGTGCCGACCATGATGGCGGTGGGGGTGGCGAGGCCGAGGGCGTCGGGGCAGGTGACGACAACGACGGTGATGGCGAACAGCAACGCCTGCTGCGGGGGCCGGTTGCTGACCGTGAGCCACACCACCAAGGTGAGCAGACCACCAGACAGGGCGACGAGGACCAGCCAGAAGGCGGCCCGGTCGGCGAGGCGCTGACCGGGTGCCTTGGAGTTCTGCGCTTCTTGGACGAGTTTGACGACCTGGGCCAGGGCGGTGTCGGCGCCGACCCGGGTCGCTCGGACCCGCAGCGTCCCGTTGGTGTTGACGGTGGCGCCGATGACGGTGTCGCCGGGCTGTTTGTGGACCGGGAGGCTTTCGCCGGTGACGGTCGACTCGTCGACGTCGCTATCGCCCGTCTCGACGATACCGTCGGTCGCGACCTTGGAGCCGGGGCGCACAACGAGCAGGTCGCCGACCGCGACGTCCGCGGTGGCGATCTCGACTTCGGCGCCGTCGCGCACGACGGTGGCCTTGGGTGGGGCGAGGTCCAACAGGGTGCGCACCGCGTCGTTGGCGCCCCCCCGGGCGCGCATCTCGAAGAAGTGGCCCAGCAGCACGAACGCGGCCAGGACGGTCGACGCCTCGTAGAAGACGTCGCCGCCGCCGGAGACGGTCACGATGACCGAGTAGACCCAGCCCGAGCCGATCCCCACCGCGACCAGGACCATCATGTCCAGGGTCCGGGCCCGCAGGGCCGCGATGGCGCCGTCGAAGAAGATCCGGGCCGCCCAAAATATGACCGGCACGCTCCAGATGAGCTGCCACTGGTCGTCGCGCAACCCGAACGGGGCGACGGTGTGGAAGCCGATCACGTTGCGGCCGATCGAGGACCACAACACGATCGGGATGCTGGCCACCACCGCGACGATCAGGCGGTTGCGCATGTCGGCGGCCATGGCCGCCATCGGCATCGACCCGTGCCCGCCGTGTCCCATCGCGTCGTGCGGCGACGCCGTCGGGCCGCCGTCCGCTCCGTGTTGATGTGGCGGCGTGGCTGCGACGGCCACCACATCGGTGAGGTGGCCGCCACGATCGGGTTCGGCCAGGGGGTCGCAGGTGTGGGCGGGCACCAATTGGCCGTCGCAGTGGTAGCCGCACTCCCGCACCCATCGCGACAGTTCGCCAACAGAGGTCACCGACGGGTCGTACGTCACAGTCGCGCTCTGGGCGACCGGGTTGGCCTCGACGGACTCCACCCCCGGGCGACGCCCCAAGACCGCCTCGACCCGGGCCTTCTCGCTGCCCCACTGCACACCACCAACCTCGAGCACCGCCGTGCTGTGTCGTCGGTCGTGGTCACTCATCGCCTACCCCTCCATCACGCCACATGGCCAGAGATGTCCGGTCGAGCCCGAACACCTCCGACGAGCTCTGATCGCGTCGGCCCGTTTCAGGTCGAATGTTCGGTTCCCCCGCAGGCGGGGGGCCGTCGGGCTACAGCAGAAATCTGCGGGTTGGTCGTGCTGTCAAAACCGGTGGTCGGCGGACTCGTGCTCCGGCGTTTCCTCGACCTTTGAGGCCGGGTCGAGTTCGCACCCATGTCCGCTGTGATCCTCTTTTCTCCCCATTCCACCCATGCCCTTCATCATGAAAAACATCATCAGCCCGCAGCCAAGCAACAGGGCGAAGGGGAGGAGGCCCGCGAGGGGGACCCAGGCGATGACCAAAACCGCAGCGATGGCCGCGGCGCCCAACAAGGAGATGTGCATCCGATTGTGATTCACGGAGTCCCTCTCGTCACGGCCTCGGGGTCGGGGCTTCTACATTCATCATGGACCCCGTCGCGTCTTGGCGACCGGTGCCGAAAGCCCCCAACTGCGCCGCGAAGGTCACTGCTCCCCGGAAGCCGACTCCCATCTGGCGCACCGCCTCGCCGTCGGTCAGCGACAAATCAGCGGCCACCATCCGCCGTTTCCGGGCAAGGAGAACGCTTCACGTGGTGCGCCGGCATTATCGGCGCGGCGTGATCAACCGTGGACAACGCGGCCGCCCCCACGTCTGGTCCTCGTCCGGAGGGCGCTGCAGGAGATCGGGGAAGGGCGTGTGGCCGGTGGTCGTTGGATCCTCGTGGACGTCATGTCGCGCCCCTTCAACCTCCTAACTCCAGAGGCGACGGGGTGGTTGGGGTTGAGCCGCCCAGGTCCTCGGCGGCCGGAGTTTTGAGTTCTGCACGACCCGATGGCTGGTCTCGAATCGCGGCGCCGTCCCGTTGGCGCCGGATAACGAAATGACCTTCGGCTCTTGTTGAGCTCCGCTGCCCCGACGCATTCTGAGGCCATGGGCACTCCGGGCGGGCCGCCACCGGGCCGCGGCGGGCTGTCTCGGATGCGACAGGAATCAGGCCCGGAAGCACCGAAGCCATCTCGCCGGCCGAGCAGATGATCGTGCCCTTCGATGGTTCGACGTTGGCTCGGCCGGCGCTCGTCGTTGCGGCCGACTTCAGGTCCGCCCGCGGAGCCGGGGTTCAGCTCCTGGGTGTAGCACCGGACGACAACCAGCCCGTCGAACTCCGCGCCTACCTGAAAGAGCTGGGGAAGCGCGGCCGCGAGTTTCGTTCCTTTCGGCTCGGCCGAAGCACTGGTCGGCTACCTCACCTACCGTCCGCGCCCGACTCGTCGTGGGGACCACCAGCCCAGAGACGCCCCGCTCCCGGACCCCGGACGAGGCGAGACAACGTCCGTGCCCGCCCTATCCCCGCCCCGCCGCACACACCCAACCCGCCTGTAGCTGACACCCACACCCCCTGATGAGTTCGCGGCAGGAACACCGGCCGAGCCTGACGCGTTCAGGACTGCGAGCAGCGCGAAATGAGGTGGGCGCAGTGGGCCGATCCCGGGACGAACCAGATGTGTTTTTCACCGCCAGCACCCTCTGTCGAGGCGAGCGACCGCCCGGCGATCAGCGCCGTGTCTGCCACGTTGACGGAGCGCAGTTTCGACGCTGTCATCTTCGACTGGGACGGTACCGCTGTGCCCGACCGCCGGGCTGGCGCGGACACGGTGCGGGCCCGGGTCGAGGCGCTGTGCGCGGCCGGCGTGCACGTGTTCGTGGTCAGCGGCACCGATCTCGACAATGTCGACGGTCAGCTCCGGGCCCGGCCGGCCGGCCCCGGCGCGCTGCATCTGTGCCTCAACCGGGGGTCGGAGGTATTCGAGGTTGACTCCGACGGGCCGCACCTTGTACGGCGCCGTACCGCGACCATCGACGAAGAGCGCGCTCGGACGAGGCCGCCACGGCGACAGTCGACCTGCTGGGCGGCCACGGCATCGAGGCCCGGGGCGTCTCGCAGCGGCTCAACCGGCGCAAGATCGACATGATCCCCGTCCCGGAGTGGGATGAGCCGCCCAAGGCCCGCATCGCCGAGCTGCTCATCGCCGTCCAGGACCGGCTCGGGGCGGCTGGGGTGGCCGGCCTTGTCGAGGTGGTGGCGCTCGCCAGGGGCGCCGCCACTGCTGCCGGGCTCGCCGATCCCCGGATCACCAGTGACGTCAAACACGTGGAGATCGGCTTGACCGACAAGTCCGACTCGGCCTCTTGGGCTGCCGTCTGGCTGGCGCAGCGTGGCATCGGGGCCGGGCTGGTGCTGGTGGGCGGCGACGAGTTCGGCCCGATCGGTGGTGTGTCGGGCAGCGACTCTTTCATGCTCGTCGCCGAGCTGGCCCGGGCCGCGGTTGTATCGGTGGGGGTGGAGCCGGGCGGAGTACCCGGCCGCGTTGTGCACGCCGGGGGCGGACCGGATCGGTGGTTGCAGATTCTGGAGGGACAGCTCGGCCGGCGACGCGACCGTCGGGTGCCGTGGGTCGACGAGGACCCTGCCTGGGTTCTCCGCTTGTCCGAGGCGCCCGAACTCGAGCGGGCGGCGGAGGCGATCGGTGTCGTCGGCAACGGTTGGGCGGCGCTGCGCGCGGCCCGCGAAGACGACGGGGTCGGCAGTGCGCCGCAATTATTGGTGAACGGCGTCTACACCGCCGGTCCCACCCCGGAGCTGCTGGCCGGGCCGCGCTGGGCGCACCTCGCCGTGCGCTCCGATCACCGTCGCGGGCGACGGTTGCTCGACCTTCGCAGCGCGGTGCTGGCCGGAGAAGGCGATGACCCAGCCGGCATCCGCACCTTCCGGTTCGTGTCGGCAGCCCGGCCCTCGGGGTTGGCGCTGCGGGCCGAGGGGCCGGCTTCGGTCCTCGGGACCATCCTTGTCGGTGCGGGCGACCGCGACGGGTCCGATGAGGTGCCGGGTGGCGAGGTGCACGAGGCCCGCACCGGGGACTGCTCCGGGAGCGGTATCGCGGTGGCGGCCCGCGACTGGGAAAAGGTGACCGGCGGGCGACGTGTCATTCAGCGATTGGCCGCCTGGACCGCGCACCGATCGACCGAGCCTGGCTCCGGTGACGCCCGCGACCAGCTGGCTGAACTGGAGGCGGTCGGATTCGACCGCCTCCTCGATGAGCACCGCCGAGCGTGGGCCCTCCGCTGGGCCGACGCCGAGGTGAGCATCGACGGACCGCCGGGCGACCAGCTGGCGACTCGATTCGCGGTGTTCCACCTGCTGGCGGCGGCCCACGACGGCGGAGAGGCAGCCGTAGGCGCCCGAGGCCTCACCGGGCCGGCCTACGGGGGCCATGTGTTCTGGGACGCCGACGTGTTCGTCCTCCCCGCCCTGGCCGCCATCTGGCCCGCTGCGGCCCGGGCCATGCTCGAGTACCGGATCCGGCGGTTGCCCGCCGCCCGCACCGCCGCCACCGAGCAGGCCCAGCGCGGCGCCCGGTTCCCGTGGGAGAGCGCCGACACCGGCCGCGATGTCACTCCTCGCCAAGTGGAGGGGCCCCACGGCGAGTGCATCGCCATCCTGACCGGCGAGCACGAGGAGCACATCGACGCCGACGTCGCCTGGGCCGCCTCCACTTATTCGGCTTGGTCCGGTGACGGGGGTTTCCTGGCCGGCGCCGGGCGGGACCTCGTCGTCGAGACGGCCCGCTACTGGGCTGGCCGCGCCCGCCTCGACCCACATGGCCGCGCCCATCTCTGCGCCGACATGGGCCCAGACGAATACCACCAGGTGGTCGACGACAACGCCTACACCAACGTGATGCCCGCTGGAACCTCCGCCGGGCCGCCGAGCTTGTCAACGATTTTGGCGGCGATCGCTCCGAGGCGGCTGCCTGGGGCGCCTTGGCCGACGCTCTGGTCGACGGCTATGACCCGAAGCAAGGCCTCTACGAGCAGTTCGCCGGCTACTTCGGCCTCGAGCCGCTGCTCATCGCCGACATCGCCCCACCGCCGGTGGCGGCTGACGTCGTGTTGGGCGCCGAGAGGGTGGCCGGCTCGCAGATCATCAAGCAGGCCGACGTCTTGATGTTGCACCATCTCGTGCCCGACGAGGTCGTAGCCGGCTCCCTAAGCGCCAACCTCGCCTACTACGGTCCCCGTACTGCGCACGGCAGCTCACTGTCGCCGGCGGTCCATGCCTCGCTTCTGGCCCGCGCCAACCAACCCGACCGGGCCCTCGACTTGTTCCGCCTGGCGGCGCGCCTCGACCTGGACGACCTGACCGGCACAACGGCCGGCGGCTTGCACCTCGCCACCATGGGCGGGCTCTGGCAGGCCCTCGCCTACGGCTTCTTGGGCCTACGCCCCCAGGCCGACTCCCTCGCGGCCGACCCGTGCCTACCCTCGCAGTGGGCTGCGCTGCAGATGCGGCTGCGTTTTCGCGGCTCGCCCATCGCGGTGCGCGCCACCCATGACACCCTCACCATCTCGTGCGCCCAGCCGCTCGTCATGAGCCGCCCTGATGGCTCGACGTGGCGGTGCGAGCCGCCCGGTCGCAGCATCGCCCTCGACGATTGGAGCCAGCCAGGAGAACGGTACTGGCCGCCCTCGACGCCAGCCCCGCCGCCCGTCCGGTCCTCGAGACCGCCCGGGGCTTGGCCGAGGTGGCCGACGCGGCCGTCGAAGCCGTCCACGTCGCCACCACCACCCCCGAAACACCGCAGACGCTCGCCGCCCGCGCCGGCGTACCGCTCAGACTGCTCGACGGACCCGTCGAGCAGTCGCTGCTCCACGCCATCGCGGCCCCTGACGTCGTCGCCGTTGTCCTCGGCGCCCGAGCCAGTCCCATCGGGCGCCACCCCACGGGGCGTACCGCCCGCCACGTCATAGAGAACGCTCGCAAGCCGGTCGTGATCGTCCCCGCCGACGTCATGCCCCGCCGGCCGTTCCGGCGACTCCTCGTGCCCCTCGAAGGCACCCAGGACACCTCACGGCGGGTGATCGAGGGCCTAAGTCGCCTGATCCCCGGCGACGTCGAACTTGAGCTCATCGTCCTCCACGTGTTCACCGCCGCCACCGCGCCCCGCTTCTTGGACCACCCACACCGTGACCTCGCCATGTTGGGTCGGGAGTTCATAGCCCGCCACTGCCCGGACGCGGCGCGCATCGAGTGGCGCACCGGCTCGATCGCCGACGCTGTGGCAGAACTGTGCGAACACCAAGCCGCCGACCTGGTCGTGTTGAGCTGGGCCCAGGACACCTCCGACGGCCACGCCGCCGTGATCCGAGAGGTCCTCGGACACGCAACCATCCCGGTTCTCCTGATACCCACTCCGGTCCCATCGACTCTCGCCGGTGGGGTGCAGCAATAAGATCGCGGCTGGGACCAGCGACAATGTCGTCCTGCGAGGAAAGCCGATGTGCTCCACCGTGAGCTTCCCGGATTTCCGCCGGGTCCTCGGAGCGCTGCGCGTGGCGACGCCATGACAACAGTCAGCCCTCCAATTTTCAGCGCGACGCCCTGACTTCCATCGGGACTGCGACCCCGGGAAACCGTATCCGGCGACCGACCTCCGGGCCGCTGCCTTCGAGACCGATCACATCGGATCCGACGGCCGGGCCCCTACTCGTCACCCACGCCCGCCATTGCGGCCCCCCATGAGGCGCACCGACTCGCTCGCGGCGGACATGGGGGCTCCGCGGCCGCTCGAAGCGGATCGTCAAGCACCTTCGGCACCGGTCTGGAACAGCGAGGAATATCGAGCACCGGAGGGCGCACGAGGGGGGGGTCATGCGCCGGGCGAGGTGTGACCCGCGTGGGGGACTGACGCGCGGGCCCGGCCCGTCCACCTCCGGCTCTCGACAATTCCGAATCATGGCCGCTTGTGATCGATTTCACAAGTAGCGCGGTGGAGGGCAACAAGATCGACCGGTACAAACTGTCCGGGTCACTGGCGCCTTTCGTTCCAACTTTTGTTGGCGCGATCTCGGCCAGCTTGGCGTCTGCCTCGGCGCCACCGTCGGTGGACTTAACCTCTCGCCGCTCACGCTGAGCGGCGAGAGCCCTCCCGGCTGAACGCGTCAGGAGGGCCGGCAACCTATCCACGCCAGTTCCCCGGTTTCTACGACGAGCACGGTCCGTCAGATAACCGGCATTGCCCGGGTTATCGCCGGAGGCAAGCCGCCTCGGTGGAAACGAACACTGTCGGCGTCTGCCACGCTTCGCGGACGTGGCGGCCGCATGCGGGCGGCGGCCGTCTAAAGCGGTCGCCGGCCCGCATACTGGGTACTTAGACTCCGATCCGCAGGCGGTTCATGACACTGGTGACACCCGGCGCCGACCAGGCCGCGGTGGTGGCCTGGCTCTTGTCGGACCAGGAGTGGACCGTCCCTTCGAGTGTCACGACGCCGCCGTCGGCGGTGACGGTGATGTTCTTGCCCTCAAGTTGAGCGGAGCGCACGAACGCCGCGCTGATCGCGTTCTTCAAGCCGGCCGCCGAGACGGCGGGCTTGATGGCGATGTTGTTGTGGACACCGGTAACGCCTCGAAGGAACCGCACCGCCCGCTCGGCGGCTGCACGCTGGAACTGCCAGGCGACAGTCCCCGACAAGGTGATGAAGTGATCATGGACCACGGCCTTCACCGAGTCGGGCACGTTGACGGCTCGCTCCAGCGCCTCGCTGGCCTCGCGGGCGACGTCGGCGGGGTTGGCTGCACCCCAAGAGTTGCGCACCGTGACCTCCTCGGCCACCGCCACCACCCCACGTACCCGCAGCGCCGCCTTTTCGGCTTGGAGCCTCTCGGGATAGGTGTCGACCTCGCCCGACAGCGTGACGGCACCGTGGTCGACCGCGACACCGATGTGGGCGCTGTTCACGCTCGGCGTCCACGCCAGCTCCTCGGCGACGGCATCCTTCAAGTCGGCATCAGTCCGCTGCAGTGTTTGTGTCATGACCCCAGCCTGTCCAGCGGGCAGCCCCCGGGGCCAGAGCCATACGTCCCCCCCGAACAGGGCCAGAAGACCCTACGGGGATGATCGGTCGCGGCCTCGCCCGACCATGACTGTGAGCGGCGCCACCCCCCGGGGCCCGGAGCGGGCCACCCGTCTCGCACGGCCAGCCGGTCGAGAAGATCTTCCGGGGGCCCCGCCACTGCTCGTTCGAATCGGGCGTCCCAATCCCGAACCGATGTCCTCACCTCGGGTCGACTCGGTAGCGCCGAACGTCCCCGACACGTGGACGCGGCCGCTGCGCTGCGCTGCGCAGCGCAGCTTGTGACGTTCGACTCTGGCTTGGCTGCTCATCACCGCGCCAAGCTCATCTGAACGCAGCGATCGACGGGAGGTAGGACGATGACGGCCGAACGGATTGGGGCTACGTGTGGAAGGCGATCTGCACCGGGACCTCACCGCCCGGCCGGGGAACGGGCATCACGTGATCGACGTCCTGTCGGCGCCCAGCGCATCCGACTCGCCGGCATTCCGGTGCCGGGCGGAACTGATCGTGGAGGGTGACATGCCACATCACCGGCGGTTCGCCGAGAACGCCAACGAATGGCGTTTCGAAATCGACTCGCATCCGGTGGGAGCCTCGGGTGCGTACGCTGGCCGGGCGGGGGTCGACCAGCGGCGGCCGGTCAATGTGACCGGTGAACCCGCCGACGGGGACCGTCGAGACGGCCAGGAGTTGCACGGAGTCGCCGAGCCTCTACGCGACATGAAGCAGCCGACGCTTCGGGCGTGTCCCGGCGTGGCTGATGGAGGCCGCCTGGGACATCCCCATTCCCAAGTTCGTCGACTGAGCCGCAGCCTGATGGCGCGGACTGCTGAGCTATCGGCGCGAGATGGCTGAGGGGAGCTGAACGCCATGTGGATCGACCAGCGGGGCTCGGAGGTGCTGACCCGCAACGAGTGCGTGCGCCTGCTCGCGGTCGGGGCGGGCGGCGTCGGCAGGCTCGGGCTGGTCGACGATGACCGCGTCGTTATCCAGCCGGTCAACTACCGGGTGTTAGACGGTGATGTGCTGATCCAGATCGGACCCGGCTCGATGCTCGAGGCGGCCCGCCACCAAAGCATCGTGTCGTTCGAGATCGACCAGGTCGGCGCGCCCGGCAGCCCCGCCTGGGGTGTGCTGGTGCAGGGCCTGGCCACGGTCGTCGACGGGGAGGCCGGCGTCGAAGAGGCACGACCCACCCAGGCTCGCCCGCTGGTACCGGAGCCGGGCACGTCACTGGTGCGTATCCGCACCGGCGTCTTATCCGGTCGCCGCTTTCTTCTCCCGGCGGCACTCGCGCGTTCGGCGGCCGGCTCGCCCGGCAGCGTTCCCCCGGCGGCCAGTGTGGAACTGGCGTCGCTCGCCCTTCCGTTGCCGACGCGCCTCAGCCGGGCCAGCACCGTCCGCGAGGTGGCAGAGGCGATGCGGCGCCAGCATGTTTCCGCCGTGTTGTTGGACGAGCATCCGCCGTGCCTGGTCACCGAAGCCGATCTCGCGGACGCTTTGGCGGCCGGCCTCGACGGCGCTACGCCGGCCATCGAGGTGGCCACCAAGTCGGCGGTCTGGGCGACGACCTCGAGCACCGTCGCCGACGCCGCGGCCATGATGAGCACCTACGGGGTGCGCCACCTCGTTGTGCTCGACTCCTCGGGCGTCGCGGTCGGAACCCTGTCACTGCTCGATGTCGTCCGGTCGCTGCTCGACACCTCCGGTGCAGGTCGGCGCGGCGCCAAGGCGCCCCGGCGGTGACATCCGACATGGGCGGCCCCGCCGACGCCGCGACAGGCCCGATCGTGGTGGGCCTCGACGGTCCCCTCGGGCCACGCCAGGCGCCGAGCCGGGCCCTCCACGACGCCGAGTGGCGGGCCACGCCAGTACGGGCGCTGCACGCCCACGCCGCCTCGCCGGGCGCCTCGGTAGGTCCGACCGTCGGGGCCGCTGCCTCCGACGGGTCGGGCAGGCAGCATACGAGCGTGGTCATCGAGCGGGAGGCCGTGACCGAGTCGCCCGGCGCCGCCTTCGTCGAGCGTCGCCTGACGCGGCGCTTGGCGTCGTGGAGTCACACGGCCGCAATGAGCCGGCGGGGCCGCCCATTCGGCGAGCAAGTCCCGCGCCTACGCCGACTCCCGGCGACGGTGATGAGGTGACGACAACGTCGCCGGCGCCGCCCGCGGTGGTCGAGACCCATGTCTCGTGGGTGATCTTCATCGGCGAGCGCGCCTTCAAGCTCAAAAAGCCGGTGCACATGCCGTTCCTTGACTTCTCCACCCCCGAGCGGCGACGGGACGCCTGCGAGCGCGAAGTGCGCCTCAACCGTCGCCTGGCACCCGACGTCTACGAGGGCGTCGCAACCATCGCCGGGCCCGACGGGGCGGTGTGCGACCACCTCGTGGTGATGCGCCGCATGCCCGCCGAACGTCGCCTGGCGACCCTCGCCGCGAGCGGCGACGGGGCGGCAGCGGGTTACGTCGGCCAGATCGCCGACGTGGTCGCCGGATTTCACCGCCGCGCTGACCGCTCGGCCGAAATCGACCGGACCGCCAGCCCGGACTCCCTCATCACCTTGTGGGAGTCAGGTGTCTCCCAGCTGCTCGCCTTCAGCGAGTTCGTCGACCCTGCGGCAATCGAGCAAACGGGCCTGTTGGCGCGGCGCTACCTCGACGGCCGCCACCCGCTGCTCGCCCGGCGCATCGCCGACGGCCGCGTCGTCGACGGCCATGGCGACCTGCTGGCCGAAGACATTTTCTGTCTCGATGACGGCCCCCGCATCTTGGACTGCCTCGAGTTCGACGACCACCTCCGCTACGGAGACGTGCTCGACGACGTGGCGTTCTTGGCCATGGACCTCGAACACCTCGGACGATCCGACCTGGCCGCCCTGTGGCTGGACCGGTACCGCCGGGCCAGCGGCGACGACTGGCCTGCCTCGCTCGCCCATCACTACATCGCCTACCGGGCCCATGTACGGGCCAAGGTGGAGTGCTGGCGCGCCGCTCAGGGCGCGCCAGGCGCAGCGCAGGAGGCGCAGCGTTTCCTCGGCCAGAGCATGGAACATCTCCAGGCTGCGGCGGTGCGGATCGTGGTCGTCGGCGGTTTGCCCGGCACCGGCAAGTCGACCCTGGCCGCGGCCATGGGCGTCAGCCTCGGCTGGGACGTCGTGCGCTCAGATGTGCTGCGTAAGCAACTCGCGGGGCTCGACCCTGCCACCGCGGCGTCCTCGGCCTACGACCACGGCCTGTACACGGCGAGGGGGCGGGCGGCGACGTATGACGCGCTGCTGCATCGCGCCGCGGTCGAGGCCGGCTTGGGACGCTCGGTCATCCTCGACGCCACCTGGTCGAGCCACGCCGCCCGGGCGGCGGCGCGGGCGGCGGCCGACAGCGCCAGCGCACAACTGGTGGAGCTGGAATGCATCGCCCCGGCGCAGGTCGCGTCAGGCCGGCTGGCCCAGCGCGCCGCCCGGGGCGGCGACGCCTCCGACGCCACCGCCGCCATCACCACGGCC
>JALYXV010000253.1 GCA_030947025.1 Actinomycetota bacterium
GGCTCCCCCCCGGACCCCCTGCTAACGCCCTCCGCTTCGCTCCGGTTGTTCTCGGGACGACATGACCACGATCGGATTCGACGACGGGCGTCAACAAGGCCATCACCAAATTTCAACCCGCACTCCAATGGCCCACCAGATAGCCCTGAAACTCCAAACCGACCCACGGAAGAGTCAGAAGACCCATCTTTCCAAGCGGCCTTCGCACGCCTCCTCGGTGGTGGACTCCACCCAGGCGAGGCTGGCCGCGCTCGTGTATCCAGACGTACATCACCCGCATGCTCGCGATCGTGGTCGTGTCATCCGCCATCACCTCGATGACCACGGCGTGGTCCAGCCGGTCGGCTCGCAGGGTGATCAGGTCACCGCCGTCGTGGAGGACGCCGTTGGTGACAAGTTCGGAGGTGACGACGAGCATGTCTTCGATGGCCTGTCCGTCGAGGCCGACATTGTGGAGTCACGATCGAGCGCGGCCCGAGGCGCGGAAGCATGCGGGCCGTGGATGGATCTTGAGCTCGAACGCCGTCATGGGTGGACCTTCACGGTCCGCCCAGTGTCGGCGATCTCCAAGACGCGGCGAACCTGGCGCGCTACGTCCCACAACAAAGTCCGACGTCCGAACGACTCCACGGCCAGAGCACCCTTTCTGTCAGTCCGCGTCCAGTGAGACAACCGGTACCGTGGGCGTTGACACGGAGTGAGTACCCGCAGCGTGTTGGACTGTGCCATTTAGCGCCGGCACCCTTCCGGGAGCGTTGCTCCAGACCCTGGTAGCGCAACAGATGCGTTCGCCGACCAGCGAGGTTGCCAGTGGCCCAGACAGTGCTCCCGCCATCAACACGGACTGCTCGCAGCCCTGTGGAGAAGCCCAGCCAGGTATCGAGCGAAGTTGGGTTCTTCGACCGGTTCGCGGGACGGGCGGCCGGGTTCGCGAGCCGTGCCCCCTTCTTCGCGTTCTGCCTCCTGCTGGTGGTCATCTGGATCATCCAGGGCGCCATAGTCGCCGCCGCCACCGGATCATTAAGCAAGCTCCTCGATCCGACGTACCAGTTGGAGATCAACACCACAACCACGATCATCACCTTCCTCATGGTCGCCTTGCTCCAGAACAGCCAGACCCGTGAAAACCAGGCAACCCAGCACAAGCTCAACGCCATCGCCGACGGAGTTGCCGACCTCATGGAACACCTGTCCGATAGGTATGACGACGGCGATCTGAAGCGCGACTTCGAGGAGCTGCGCTCCGCCGTCGGGTTGGAGTCGCGTGAGAGCACAACACGCAACGCCAAGTCGCAGCCGCCCGAGGGCGACCGGTCGCAAGGTGCGACCGGCGCACACTAACCCTAGATGTTGGCGCCCCAGGGAGGCACGGGTACGGTACGGTGACGGCGTTCCGCCGCCGCAGCGAGCCTCCGGCGCGACCAGCCGGCACCCCGCTCAGCTGTCCGGCACGCGCGGTACCGCTCACCCCGCTTCGAGGAGGTCAATGACAAGCCACGGCCAGGCGCACGTCAACCCCGCCGGTTCCACCATCCGGCGGGCGCAAGGGGCGATGGCCCAACTCGACCACGAGCAGCTGCTGGCATCCCACGCAGAGACCATCGGCACCACGCGCCGCCCCTACGGGCTCGGGGCCAGGCTCCTGTTCGCCCTGCTGGACCTGGTCTACGGCAAGCCCCGCTCGCTGTCGAAGTTCAAGGTCTTGGAACTGGTCGCCCGTGTCCCTTACCAGTCGTGGGAGCAGGTGGCCTACATCGCCGTCACCCACACCTCCAGCCGCCCCGATTTCGCCCGCCGGGTGTTCGAGCGCATCACCGAGACCAGGGACCAGGAGGACAACGAGCAGTGGCACCTGCTGATCCTCCAGGAACAGATCGCCCGGGAAGGCACCCAGGAAAGCTGGGTCCGCTTCACCGTCATCGCCCAAGCGCTGGCGTTCGTCTACTACCAGCTGTCCTGGCTGCTTTATGTGATCCGGCCGGCGTGGAGCTACCGGCTCAACGCCGACTTCGAGGACCACGCCGAGCACGAGTACACGCATCTGGTCGAGGAGCACCCCGAGTGGGAGGACCGGCCCTTTGAGAGCGTGTTCGCAGCCGACTACGCCCGCCTGGACACCGTCGCCGACCTGTTCCGCCAGATCAGCTTCGACGAACGGGTCCACAAGCAGGAGAGTCTGGCCGCCATGAAGCGTCCCCGGTTCATGTAGGGACACCGCAAGTTGCCGCCTCCGCCGGTTCTGAGACGCAGCGACGGAACCGGGGCGGCTAAGGAACGTGGCACTGGTGCCGACAAGTAGGTTCGAGCCCAGTCGGTGTCACGTCAAGCAAGAGGGGACGGAGTTACAAGCTGTTCCATCGTCCTGCGCGCACATCCCCGCACGGTAAGAGCATTCTGATGATCCTCGACGACCGCACAGTCGCAGACGACGCCTTCACGCTTCGACAGCGGGGTCAAGACGTCGTGGTCGTCGAAATGACCGATCCGGTACCGGGACCGGAGGAGAATCCGGCACCCTCGTGACCCATCACGAGGGTGGTCGTCATAGTCGTCGTGTGGCGGCGGAGCTTGGCCCGTGCGGACAACACCGGGAGGGTGTGCGTCCGGACGGTACCCAGCTCAAGGCCTTGACGTTGCAACCTACGTCGGTTCGTGTCGATGGGATGATGCGACAGTGAACGGCGGGTGACAAGCACTCCGTCCACCGGCCGGTAGTACCGGCTTGATAAAACCCACCCACGAGCGCTGGAGCTACCCGCCCCGCCCCGCCCCGTCAGCCCAGCCGCCAGTGGGTCATTTGTGGACGGGCCCCTTCGCGACCACCTCAGCCGGACACCGCAACCGAGCCGGCGACGGCTGCTGCTTCGGCCTCGGCGATCAGTTTGACGACGGTCCTGCGGATCGCTTCGAAGGTGCCATCGAGGGCTGTTCGATACGAGCGCGGGCTTGTCGGCGGGTACGGCGCTCGGGCGCCACGACCTCAAGCAGATTCGCCGGGCCGGTCATGGCCAAAACGACAGCCGTGCGCGTTTCGAGGGGCGTGTCACTGGCGGCCTATTTTCGACCACGAGACATCGGCACTTGATACACGGGTTTATGTGCTACGAGGTATTCAGGTCTCGTGGAGGACGTCATCGAGATCAGCGAGCACAGCTTGGCTTCGTTTGCTGAGGGACGTGACTGGGTCGAGGATCTGGTAGGCGAGGAGTTTTATCCGGTCGGTGAGGAGGAACCATATGAGGGCGTAGCCCCATACGAACGTGGCCCAACCCCATCCGAGGGGTGTCATGAATAGGCCGTACACGGCGATGAGGGTGGCGATCGCCTGGGTTCCCAGCACGGCTGTCCACAGGATGCGCGCCGGGCGGGTCGACCACCACGGGCCGCGGGTGCGGGTCAGGAAGATGGTCAGGGGCCCGGCGACGGACAGCATGAGGTACATGAGGGTCTCGAGTTGGGGGCGGGGGAGATGGAACACCCGGTCGCCGAGGTAGAACAGGCCGAACGCGGCGATGGGGCCGACGACGCCGAGGACTGTGGCGATGCCGAGCACCAGGCGCATGTTCCACGCTTCGGGCTGGTCCTTGTAGCGGACCTTGTCGTAGGCGATGGACAAGATGGCGCCGTCGTTGAGCAACGCCAGCATCACGATCATGACCGCGGTGACGGGGAAGAAGTTGAAGATCAGGATCGCCAGGGTTACGAACAGCAGCACCCGCAGGGTCTCGGCGATGCGGTAGATGGCGTAGCTGTTCATCCGCTGCACGATCCGGCGGCTCTCCTTGACGGCGTCGATGATCACCGACAGGCCCGGGGTCATCAGCACGATCGACGCCGCGGCGCGCGCCGCGTCGGTTGCCCCCGACACCGCGATACCGCAGTCGGCTTTCTTCAGGGCGGGGGCGTCGTTCACCCCGTCGCCGGTCATCCCGACGATGTGACCGCGTTTCTGGAGGACGTCGACTATGTGGTATTTGTGCTCGGGGAACACCTGGGCGAAGCCGTCGGCGTCCTCGATCTGCTGGGCCGACGATTCCGTCTCTTCGCGTTCGGTGTCGCCGAGGCCGGCGGCGTCGAGAATGTTCGTCCCCATTCCGAGGGTCTTCGCCGTTTCCTGGGCGATGGCGAGGGCGTCGCCGGTGACCATCTTGATCTTGACGCCCAGCTGTCGGGCCGTGGCGATCGTCGCCTTGGCGTCGGGGCGGGGCGGGTCGAAGAGGGGAAGCACCCCGACAAACTGCCAATCGCCGTCCCCGTCGCAGCGGGCCACACCCAGGGCACGAAACCCTCGGGCCGCGAAGTCCGTCACCGCCTCGTCGACACGGGCTTTCGCCTCGGTGCTGTTGGCCGACAGCTCCAGGATCACCTGCGGCGCACCCTTGCTGACCTTGAACGAGGTTCCGTCGGGGGCGTTCACCGTGGCCTCGGTGCGTTTGTGGACCGGGTCGAACGGCTGGAAGTGGACCACGTCATAACCCGCCAACTCCTTGTCGTCCTGGAGGCCACCGAGGACAGCAAGGTCGATGGTGTCGTCGTTGTCGGCGCGCGAGGCCAAGGCGCCGTCGAGGATGACCAGGTCGGCGGTGACGTCGTCCACGGCGAACGGGTCGCCGAGCGTCAGTTTGTTCTCCGTGAGGGTGCCGGTCTTGTCCGAGCACAGCACGTCCACGCCGGCCAACTCCTCGATGGCCACCAGGCGGCTCACGATGGCGTTCTTCTTGGCCAGGAGCCGGGCCCCGACGGCCATCGTCACCGACAGCACCGTCGGCATGGCCACCGGGATGGCGGCCACAGTCAGGACCAGGGCGAACTGCAGGGTGGTCAACACCGGGTCGCCACGCAGGATCGACACGGCCACGATCACCGACACCAGCACCGCGGCGAGGACGATGAGGAAGGTGCCGATCTTGAGCACCGCCTTTTGGAAATGGCTGGCCGTCTTGGCGTCTTGCACCAGTTCCGCCGTCTTGCCGAAATAGGTGTGCGCGCCGGTGGCGTAGACGAGGGCGCCGATCTCGCCTTGGCGGATGATCGACCCGGAGAACACGGCGTCGCCGGGCTGGCAGGTGGCGGGCAGCGACTCCCCGGTGAGCGCCGACTGATCAACCTCGATCGCGTCGCCGTCGAGCAGGCGGGCGTCGGCGGGCACGATGTCGCCGAGGCGCAGACGGATGACGTCGCCGGGCACCAGCTCGCGCGCCGGGGGTGTCACCCACTTGCCGTCACGGCGCACCCGGGCGTTGACCGCTAGCTGCGCCTTCAAGGCGTCGATGGCCTTGCCCGCCTGATGCTCCTCCCAGAACCCGGTTCCGGCGTTGGCGACCAGCAGCACCAAGATGATGAAGAAGTCCGGCCAGTGCCCCAGCACACCGGAAAGGATGAACGCCGCCTCGATCATCCACGGGATGGGGCCCCAGAAATAGGTGAGCAGCTTCAGGAGCTCATTGTCCTTCTTCTCCTCGATCTCGTTCGGCCCGTACTGGATCAGCCGCTTCTGGGCTTCAGCGTCGGTGAGTCCTTCGGCTGACGACGCCAACCGCCCTTCCACTTCCGGCAAAGGAAGGGTCTTCAGGTCGTCGGGATCAGTCGGTTTGCGGTTCGGCGATACTTCCACCGTCGTTGCGCGCTCTGTCACCCTGACCGTCGTCCGCGTGCCTTTGGTTGCATGGACGGTTTCGGTGCTCGTCGGCCCTGAAGACCTGCCGGGGGCGTCGCAGCGAATTCGTCCATGGTTGTCTCCCGTCCGGCGTCTGGACTGGCGCCTACAGCTCCGCTTTTGTTCGACGGTGGCCTCGTTAGCGCAACTGAGCGCGATAGTCCAGCGGCGCCCAGGGCCGACTGGACGAACTCCGCGGATCTCGTGATCGACACACCGCTCCCAGACGGGGTCGAACGCGACCAAATGATGACGGGTCGGGCAGGACCGCGACGGTGTCATCAACTGCGCAATATTCGCCATATTCGGACGCTGCCTCCATGGAGCGCTACTGTCAGATGCGCTACCGGGGTCCGGGGCAACGCCTACCGCCGGCCGAGATTGGCGTTAGGGCCAACCCAGTGGGTGCACTTATGGGCCGGTTGAGAGTGTACACCGCGCCCGAATGTCACCCGATGCCTGCCAACTGGTGCGGACACCGACTCCGTGTTGTGAACCGAGGGTGGGCAGGGGTCGACGACCAGGTGATCTCGGGCGACGGTGTCGTCGACGGGGACGGCGCTGGTGAAGTCGGCTCCGGTATGCACCAGCGGGGGCCCGATCACCTGGAAGGGGGTCCAGCGTCGAGGAAGGCGGGAGGAGCCTCCAGTCGTCGACGCCTCTGAAACCGTCGTCGGGGCCCGGGGCGGCGAAAAACGGCGTCATCCGGTCCCCCGGCCGCCCATTGACGGATCCGCAAATCTCGCTTCGTATCCGGCCGGAACATTGGGCGAGACACCTCGCTAGGGCCATCGCGGGTGTACGATGACTGGGAGAGCCGAGAGGAAGAACCTCGCGGTGCCGACTCTAAACCGAACCTCGGTAGGGCCGCGGCGGCGTTGCTCCGGACCCCGGTAGCGCAAATCGGGATTGCGCTACATGAAGGAGTCCGAATATGACCGCAGCTGTTACAACCATCGTCGTCGTTTTGATAGTGGCGCTCATCGCCCTTTCGATGTCGCTGCGAGTCGTGAAGCAGTACGAGGAAGGGGTGCTGTTCCGCTTGGGCCGCGTGGTCGGAGTGAAGAAGCCGGGCTTGACACGGATCATCCCCTTCGTCGACGTGTTACGCCGAGTGTCGATGCGAATAGTCACCATGCCGATCCAATCCCAAGGGATCATCACCCGGGACAACGTCAGCGTGGACGTGTCCGCCGTCGCCTACTACCGGGTGATCGACGCGACCAAATCGGTGGTGGCGATCGAGAACGTCGTCGCCGCCATCGACCAGATCGCCCAGACGACGTTGCGGAAGGTGGTCCAGGGAGTAGCTCAAAGTACCTGGTGAACCCCTCTGAGCTGGGCTTTCGCGGGGGCGCTGGACATCGGCGCCTGGAGGTGTTACAAGCTGGGGGGTGAGAACTGACGCCTTCGAGCACGTTCAGCC
>JALYXV010000285.1 GCA_030947025.1 Actinomycetota bacterium
GGCGGGGGCGGGGGCGGTAACGATGGCTTTGTAGCTTTTCTCCGCTATTTCCTGAAACTGAAGCATTGGTCCTCCTAAGCTGGGGAACCGGAGCGGGTCTGGGGCGGCCCTGATACCGGATTGCCGACTTTTCCATGAACCGGGACGAATGGAACCCAGCGTTATCAAGCGGTACCGGTCTTGTGGCGCATCGCTCGTAACACGCCCGACCCATGACGCTCACGGGACGGAAACAGGACGCCTATAGCGTCGGGAATCGCCCTCGCCGCGAGCGGGCAGGAAACCGGTAGCGCCCGGTAACAATGAGGGAGGTCGGCCATCGGTTCGTCCCGAGCAGCGGGGCTTTACAACCCCTCCTTGGACCACGACGGATGTGGTGTCGCCTCCGTGGCCCACTTGTCCGGGGCGCCGTCGCACGAGACGGTCCGCCGGGCCCTGCTGGCGCTGGCCAACCTGGGCCACCGCGGGGCCGAGGGCGCCGACCCGTGCACGGGCGACGGGGCCGGCATCCTGATCCAGATCCCGGACGACCTTTTTCAGGCCGAGATGGCCGGGCTACCGCCGGCCGGCCGCTACGGGGTGGCCACCTGTTTCCTGCCTCGTGACGAGGCCCGGCGAGCCGCAGTCGAGCAGCTCCTGGCCGACACCGCCCGCGACGAGGGACAGTCGGTCGTGGGCTGGCGCGACGTCCCCGTGGACCACCGCCACGTGGGCGAGGCGGCCGGGCAGAGCGCCCCCGTGATCCGCCAGCTTTTCGTGGGTGCGGCCGACGGGCTCGATCAGGACGCCTTCGAGCGAGCCCTGTATGTCATCCGCCGCCGGGCCGAGAACGAGGGCGGCCCCGATGTGGTCGTAACCAGCTTCTCCTCGCGCACGGTCGTGTACAAGGGCATGCTGGCGGCCAACCAGCTCCGCGGTTTCTATCCCGACCTCACCGACGAGCGGTGCACGTCGGCCCTGGCCCTGGTCCACTCCCGGTTCTCCACCAACACCATGCCGAGCTGGGAGCTGGCCCACCCCTACCGGATGCTGGCCCACAACGGCGAAGTCAACACCCTGGTGGGCAACGTCAACTGGATGCGGGCCCGCCAGTCCCAGCTGGCGTCGGAGCTGTTCGGCCACGACCTGGCCAAGGTGCTGCCCGTCCCGATACCCGATCAGTCCGACTCGGCCACCCTCGACAACGTCCTCGAACTCCTCACCCTGGCCGGGCGGTCGGTGCCCCACGCAGTGATGATGATGATCCCCGAGGCATACGAGGGCCGCTACGACCTCCCCGACGAGTTGCGGGACTTCTACGCCTTCCACTCGTGCCTGCTCGAGGGGTCGGCAGGCCAGAGCCTGGGGGCGTGGCTGGCCGCGGGCGTGGAGATCACCGTGTCGGGCGAGGCCAACGACTATGTGGGGAAAGGGCTGTCCGGTGGTGTGGTAGTCGTTCGGCCCCCCGAGCGCGCGAGGGGGTGCTGTCGCTGTCCGGCCAGGACGGGCACGTGACCACAGTCGAGGGCTGCCTGGTCGGGCGCGCACCGGACTTCACCCGAGTTCCCGACAGCGCGTTCTCTCGCCCCGCTGACCTGGTCCTGGTCGCCATCGGCTTCGTCGGCCCCGAGCCCACGGCGCTGCTCCGCGACCTCGGTGTCGAGCGCGATGACGGGGGGAACATCGCCGCGCCGGGGTACATCACGTCGGTGCCGGGTGTGTTCGCCGCAGGTGACGCCCGCCGGGGCCAGTCCATCGTCGTCTGGGCCATCGACGAGGGCCGCCGGTGCGCGGCCGCGGTCGACGCATGGCTGGCGGTGCCGGAGGCGTGAGGTTTGTCAGGTGCGAATGTTGTGGCGGTCGAGGAACGCCAAGGCGGCTTCCGCGACCGCGGGCCAGCCGCTGTCGATGACCAAGGAGTGCCCACGGTTGGGGATCTCGGTGATCTCCGTCGGCGCTGCCGGTTGCTTGTACCGCCGGTACGACGCCTGGGCGATGGCGGGCGGGACGGTGTGGTCCTTCTCGCCCGAGATGATCAACAGCGGCCCTCGTTGCGGGTTGGCGGTGTGGACCGATGCTTCGGTTCTGGGGTTGATGTTGGCGAAGGCGGCCTGGAACAGAGGTACTCCGGGGCCGGGCACGGCGAAGGTCTGGTACAGCTCTCGGCCTTCGGACTCGGGCACGACGTTGACGAAGGAGTACTGGAACTGCTCGAACGTCAGGGCCACGGCGCGACTGCGGTTACGGGGGTTGCTGAGCACCGGAAACGAGGCCTTCAATGACGAAAGCGGCAGCGACAGGACGCCGCGGAAGGGGGCGGGGTCGATGGCGACCGCACCCGCCGCCAGACCGTCACCGGCCAGCTTTTGGGTGATCAGCCCACCGAAGGAGTGGCCGATGACAACGGGCTGGCGGCCCAGCTGTTTGATGATTTCGGCGAAGTGGGCGGTGATCTGGCCGATCGACTTGCCGGCGAAGACCTCGGGATGTTGGTGAGCCTCGGCCACCGTTTCGGGATCGTCGGGCCAGCCCGGCGCCAGCGTGGTGTAGCCCCGCTCCTCGAACAGGGGCCGCCAGCGGTCCCAGCTGCTGGCCAAGAGCCAGAGGCCGTGGACGAATACCACCGGTTGGCGGCCTGAATCGTTGGCCTTCTCCAGATCGCGCTGCTCGCGTTCGGTGATGGCCATGGGTGCCTCGCTCTCATTGGACGCGACGCCAGTCTAGGCGTCCGATCGGATAATTCGGACAGTTGCGCTTGACCTCCGCACCCTCGAAATCCAAGATGCAAGGCAACGGCGAACTAGGACAACGGAGGGATCGTTCATGTCAGAAGTTGCAGTTCAAGATCTGCATGTCTTCGTACATAGCGGGGTCACGGACGCGGCGGCTATGGCCGCCGATGTCGCCGACGAGACGTACACCCAACGCGGCTCAACCGAACACTTCGTGGTCTTCTACGCCCAGAGCCTGGGAGCGGACGGACCGACTTTGGCCGACGCGGTCCTGGCCACGTGCGAGGCGGATTACAACCGTTTGCAGGGCTGGTTCGGAAGCATCGCCATCGGCGGCCTCCCATTCCAGGTGTACATCAAGCCAGGTCGCAATGGCGCCAGCCATGCCAATTGTGCCGCCACCGCCCTGCTGTGCGACTCGTTCAATGGGACCGACGCCGACCTCGAGCGGACGTTGGTGGTGGCCGAGGCCGACGAGGTGTTCATGGGCAACCAGGGAAAGGGTTGGGACTGCGGCGCCAGCAATGGCGAGGCGCTCTCGCGAATACTGGCGGCGGAGATCTATCCCGCCCAGCTGACACCTCCCGGACTCGGTATCACCTTCGCCACCGCCACGCGGTGGTTGGACAGCGAGCGATCCGACTGGGTCAACAACACGGAACCGACGGACAGGAACTTCGTGTCGATCGGTTGCGGGACGCTGTTCATCAACTGGCTGCGCTTTCAGCTCGGCTATGGCTTGGACCAGATCGTGCAGGCAGGGGGCTCGACCCTGGCGCAGAACTTCCAGACGGTCACCGGCGAGGCCGATGGCTGGACCGGGTTCAAGGAGCTCCTCGACTGGTACTTCGTAGCGGGCACACCCTCGGGGCTGACCGATGACAATCCATTTCCCCTCGAGGACCTGGCCATGCTGGGGGACGGGGCGGGTGCTCGCGTCGCGTCGGCTCATCAGACGTCGATGCATCAGCTGGACGCGTTCGAGGTCGACGCCAACGGTGCCCTGACCGTGCGGTGGGTGACCGACGAAGGGGCGTGGTCGGGTCCGGCCGCGTTGACGGGGAATGGGTTCGCCCCGCCGGGTGCGGCGGTGGCGGCGGCTCATCAGACGTCGATGCATCAGTTGGATGTGTTCGTGGTGGACGTGAATGGTGCGTTGAATGTGTTGTGGGTGACCGACGAGGGTGCGTGGTCGGGTCCGGCCGCGTTGACGGGGAATGGGTTCGCCCCGCCGGGTGCGGCGGTGGCGGCGGCTCATCAGACGTCGATGCATCAGTTGGATGCGTTCGTGGTGGACGTGAATGGTGCGTTGAGTGTGTTGTGGGTGACCGACGAGGGAGCGTGGTCGGGCCCAGCCGCACTGTGACGGCAAGAATGTGACCTCGGTCGGGGCGATGGAGCCGCGTGACGGAGCATCCACGCGGTGTCCATCGACCTGACGCCGGTCAGGGTGTGCCACCATCGCGGCTTGTGGCAGTAGATGGTTGGCAGGCGCATTGGCACAAACACCCCGGGGTACGGTCGGGCGACCAACTGACCCTGGGCGAGCGGGCCGCCGACCGAATGCGCAACATGATGGGCTCGTGGCCGTTCGTGTTCTCCTTCTTCGGCATCATGATCGCCTGGGCCGTGCTCAACTCGGTCTTCTACCTGGGCGGCCAGCACAACAAGCACGGATTCGACCCCTACCCCTACATCCTGCTGAACCTGTTCCTGTCCATGCTGGCCGGCGTGCAGGCCGCGGCGCTCCTGATCGCCGCCAAACGAGCGGACGCCATCTCCTCGGAGATCGCTATTCACACCGAGAAGAACACCGAGGACCTCAAGGGGCTCGTGAACGAGAACACGGCGTTGACCGAGCTGGTGAAAAAAAACACCGACCTGCTCGAGGAGATCCACCGCCATGTATCTGCTCTGACTCCGGAAGCCGGCCACTTCCCTCCGAGGCCGCCGGCTGATGGCTAGCGACGTCGAACGCTGCTCAATGCAGTTTCTGCGGACGTCCGAGTGTGGCCGGGCTGGCCGCGTGCGCCGCGTGCGCCGCGTCGCCGCGTGCGCCGGGGGCCGAGCGGCGGGAAATCGCCGGCCCTCCGACCGTCTGTGACGACTGCATCCGACTGTGCCGAGACATCATCGCTAGGAGTTGACCTAGGGGCCGCCGCGATGAGTTCCGACCGGCTCTCTCGTCTTCATTGGACCGTCTCACTCGAGGAGTAGCGATGGGTGTCTTGAACAAGCAGTTCCGCGCCATACTGCAGAAGAGCCCCAACAAAGGTGGGTGGACCTTCGTGGTCATGCCCGACTCGGCGGAGTACTTCGGGACGGGCGGTCTCGTCAAGGTCAGCGGCACGGTTGACGGTCATCCGTTCCGCACCTCGTTCATGGCGCTGGGCGACGGCACGCACAAGTTGCCCATCAAGGCCGAGGTGCGCAAGGCAATTTCGAAGCAGGCCGGCGATGCCGTCACCGTCCGGTTGGAAGAGCGACTCGACCGCTGACGCCGGGCTGGCCCGACCGGACCGGGGGCGATCCCGCCGATCTGTGGCAGGTTGATCATTCTGTGGCGAGTTATCGGTGATCGTCCGATTAAGTCGCCTGAGAAAGGCGAACATGCCACGGTTCCGGCTCTGGCCGTCGCCAGGTCGGCCGGTCGCTTCGGTCGTTGGTTGGCCAACCCGGCTCATTCCGTGGCGACTCATCGTTCGGTGGCGACCTATACGGAATGTCACCGGTAAGTCGCCGCGGAACGGTTAGCCTGCCGAGGTTGCGGCCGCCCCGCGGGCGGACCCGTCGTCAGATGTGCGAGCGTCCTGGGCAGGGGTGCGTCGATACCGGGCATCGCTGCTGGGCCATCGCTGCTGGGTGCGACGGCGGCGCGGGTGGTCACCCCCCTGGAAGCCAGCTTCGGCGCTCGCTTCGGTTGATAGCAGTCGCCGTTTTTGGAACAGGACCCGTCTATTTCCCGCCCAACAAGTTAAGGAGGTGAACGAGTGTCGACAAGAGATCGGTGGGAGGGGCCGTCGTGGTGGTCGCGGGAGCGGGGAGAGTGGTCGTGGGAGTGGGGAGAGTAGTCGGGGGGACGTTGATCGTCGTGGTCGTGGTCGGCGCGGTGGTGGGCGGGGTCGTGCTCGGGGTTGGGGTCGTGGTTGGGGTGGTGGATGCGCCTCCGCCTCCGCCTGCGCCCACGAGTACCAAGTCGATGTTGGAGATCACGACGGCGTCGGTGGTTTTGAACTGGCCGGTGTTGTTTCCTGCTTGGAGGTCGGTCAGGGGGACCGGGACAGCGATGGTTTTGGGTCCGCACTGGGTCGCACTGCCTTGGGCGAAGCAGCTGCCAAACGGCCAGGGTTGCTCGTGCCATGCCGCGTTGTTCAACCGGATGCTGACGGTGACGGGGTTGTAGGTGTAGTAGTTGAAGGTCACCAGGGCGGCGGCGGCGTTGGCGATGTTGGACACGCCGGGGAGGATGAGCGAGAGAGGAGCGGGATCGGTGGGCGTGACCGGCCAGCCCAAGTTGACCAGGCCGCCTACCGGAGCCATGCGGTCGGCCACGTCGAAGGTCAGGTCCCGAGCCAAGGTGGGGCCGTCGAAGCCGACGTTGTCCCAGGTGAAGGTGTGGGTGCCCTGGTCGGGGCCGTCCTTGTCACCGTTGTAATGGACGTCTTCCATCCAGATGAGACCCCGGGTGAGCGAGAGGGTCATGTTGCTGATGACGGCCAGTTCCACCATGGGCGAGGTGGTGCCCGCATCGGTACCGTACACATCGATCTCGTTCTGGGAGACGCGCAGCTCGTAGTGGTTCATGTCGCCGGGCCCCGACGACGCCCTGACGCAGCCGACCGGCTTCACCGAGATCGTTCCGGTGCCCACATCCATGAACGAGTCGTTACTGACCGAGTTGTTGACGACCACGGCCGAGTCGACACTGGTGACCGCCACGTTGGTCGGCTCGGTCGGGCAGTTCACCCGGCAGTCGAGCTGGTTGGCGGCGCAGAACCCGGCGAAGCGGACGCCGAATCCGTTCTTCGGGACCGACTGCAACGAGCTGAAATGGTCGAACGGGGCCGGGACCGGCTGGTCGGTGTACCACACCTCCGGCCAGGCCCGATGATTGCCGTGGCTGTCGTTGCTGACATCGAAGGCGATGGTCCCGGTTCGGCCCGCGATGTCGAAGGGCTGCTTGGGGTACATGGCCAGCGAGGTGACACCATGCTGGTCGGTCTGGGCCTCGGTCAGTGCCCGTTGCAGATGGCCACGTCGTGGGGAGGCTGGACCGCCACGCTCTGACCACAGCGTTGCATCACGGTGGGAGCAACCGCGTTGAATTGGCCCTGCCCGAAGTTGGTCTCGCCCAGCTGGCGCGAGACACCCCACAACGAGCTGAGATCGCCCGAGCGGGTCCCGGTTCCGGCGGACTGGTCGAAGGTCTCACATAAGGCCACGTTCAACGGTTGGTCGGCCTTTTGGAATTGGCAGGGACTGGCTCCGGCGGAAGAAAGCACCATCGTCGATGCTCCCGAAATGACATTGCCCCCGACGGCCAAATAGCCAACCAACAGGCCCAGCAACGGCACTGCCACCAAACGACGACGGCGAGAGTCGTCCAAGCGAGACGTACGACGGAGGTGCAAGCAGGGGCCCCAATTCTGGATCTGGTGCGGCGGCGTGAGGACGCAAGAGCGAGAACGAAAGAGTGACGTCAGCAGATAGGCGAACCCACGGGCCGAGGTATCGGTCCGTCACGTTCTCCTCGGCAACTTCCCCGGTCGGCTGTAGACAGACCTCGCGAAGTTCCCAATATTTCGCGCTCTCACTGGGCCGCCCGATGAAAGGCAGTGCCATCGGGTATGACTTATGGGAGCGAGGGAGGCGATGATGTGGTCGATGCCCCGGCAGTGGCGCTACGTGAACTCCACAAGCGCTTCGGCTCAACGGTCGCGGTGGCCGGGCTGACGCTCGACGTCCCCCACGGATCCTTCCTCGGCCTCGTCGGTCCCAACGGCGCAGGAAAGACGACGACGTTGCGCATGGCCACCGGGCTGCTACGACCCGATTCCGGCGCAGCATGGGTCGACGGCATCGACGTGTGGGCCGACCCGGTCGCGGCCAAGCGCCGAATCGGCGTGCTGCCCGAGGACCTCAACCTGTTCGAACGGCTCACCGGAATGGAATTGCTGACCTATCACGGGCTCCTTCGGCACATGAATATGGATGTCGTCAAGACCCGGGCCCGCGAATTGCTCGGTGTGCTCAACCTGGCGGATGCGGCCGAAACCATGGTCGTGGACTACAGCCACGGGATGCGGAAGAAGATCGCGCTGGCGGCGGCCTTGCTTCACAGTCCCCGGGTCCTGTTCCTTGATGAACCCTTCGAAGCAATCGATCCGGTGTCGGCCCGAGCCATCCGGCTGGTATTAGAGCGGCTGACTCATACCGGCGCCACGGTCATTTTTTCCAGCCATGTCATGGAGCTGGTCGAGAGTCTCTGTGACCGCGTGGCCATTGTCAACGCCGGCCGGGTTGTCGCGGGCGGGACGTTGGACGAGGTCCGCCAGGGACAGAGCCTCGAGGAAATGTTCGTCCGGTTGGTCGGGGCGGGCCAAGCGCCTCAGGGGAGCTTGGAATGGCTTGGGTCTTCGTCCGACTGAAGGCCCGTCTCCTGGCCAACGGGTTGCGGGGCGGGGGCCGTCGGGTGCTCGGCACGGTGCTGGCGGCGGTGTACGGGGCCGGATTGGCCGTGGCCGGTTTCGCCATCCTGGCGGCCGCGGGCAACCGGCCAGCCGACGGGGCGGTCCTGGCGATGTTGTTCGGCGCCGCCCTGGCGGTTGGGTGGGCCGTGGTCCCGCTGCTGGGATTCGGCAGCGACGAGACCCTGGACCCCGCCCGTTTGGAGCTGCTCCCACTGTCCCGTCGCGACCTGATCGTCGGTCTCCTGGCCGCCTCGCTGATTGGGATTGGCCCCGTCGCCACGCTGGTCGCCCTCATGGGGGCGGTGGTCGGCTTCGCCCCATTGGGCCCGGGCGCGGTGCTTGTCGCGGCCGCCGCACTCCTGCAACTGATTCTTTGCGTCACGCTGGCCCGGGCGGTGGTCACGGCTCTCTCCGCCGTATTGCGGTCCCGGCGGGGCCGGGACGTGCGGGTGATTCTCGTGGCTCTGGTGGCGCTTCTGCCTCAGCTGCTGCGATTCGTGTTCATCCCCGCCCACGCCACCCTTGGTGGTCTACGACCCGTTGCCAATGTCGTCGGTTGGTTACCGATCGCATTGCCGATGCGGGCCCTGGTGGCTGCCGGGCGCGGTCGGGTTCTGGTGGCCCTGGGCGAGCTCGTGCTCAGCGCCGCGGCCGTCTTTGCCCTGGGCTGGTGGTGGGCCCGTAGCCTCGACCGCATGGCGACCGCGCCCGAGGCCCCGGCACCCCGGCGTGTCGCCCGGTCACCGGACGGGGACCATCAGGCCCGGTCACTGGACGGGGACCAGCAGGCCGACCCCCTCTTCGGAGCACTTTTGGGCTGGCTACCCCGAAATCGGGCCGGCGCCGTGGCCGCCCGGGAGGTCCGGGTCAGCTGGCGGGACCCGCGGCGGAGGGTGCAGATCATCTCGACCGTGCTGTTCCCGTTCTTTGTGATGGCGGGCATCCTGGCCCGGGGGGTAAGTCACCGGCCGGCGTTGGTCTATGCCGCACTGCTCACCATCGCTCTGGGCGGCGCCCGGGCCAACAACCAGCTCGGGATGGACGGCCGGGCCTGGTGGGTGCATGAAGCCAGCGGCGCCGACTGGATCAGCGACCTGCGGGGCAAGAACATCAGCTTGGCCTTCACCAGCGTGCCCGTGGCCGTCGTCACGGCCATCATCCTGGCGGCCTTGAGTGGTGGGTGGTCCCAGCTCCTGCCCGTTGTCCTGCTGGCCGTTGCCTTGTGCGGCGTGGAACTGGCCATCGGCAATGTGGTGTCCATCAGGGCGCCGTGGCCGGTGCCCTCGTCGCGATCCAACGCTTGGGCCACCACCTCAGGGCAGGGGTGTTTAGTGGGCCTCATCAGTCTGCTGGCCCTCCTGGTCCTCGGCGTGCTCAGCCTGCCGTCGCTGATCGCCGTGGCCCTGGTGCCGTCGGCTCCGGGCCGGGTGATCATCGGCCTCGTCTCCGTGGTGTACGGCTTCGGTCTGTGGCGGCTGGGCTCAGCCGTGGCCGTGCGTGACGCCGGCCGGCGAGGACCAGAACTGCTGGCCGTGCTCAGCGAGGGGACGGTCGCACGCTAAGCCGGCGCCGACGGCCTGGCGCCGGGCACGATCCGGCGGGTCGATCACCTACCGGCTCGGCCCCTGCGCCGTGGTACGACGGCCGGCCCAGCTAGCTGCGGACCTCCCGGTGTGCCGGCTGTGGAAGTGGCGCGAGTGATCCCGGCTATCGGGCAAGGAGTTCGCCCACTTCGGCTGGAAGCGGTCGCCCGTCACTCAGATGCCTCGCCGCCGAGTTGATGACCTGGCCGCTCCTGCGCCAGCCGACCACCTTCCAAGTGACTGCCCGCTCGCGCGCGGACGCTTCGATCTCCCAGGGGCGATGAAGGAGGACGTGCCCGATGACGCCCGCCAAAGCGAGCGCGATGAGGATCACGGCGTCAAGGAGCGCCAGCAGCACCGGCACAAGGAAGAACCACGCCAACACCACAATGGCAATGACTGCCAGCACTACAACGATGGCAACGAACGGGTTGTCACCTCCGAAGATGTCGAGGATGCCGAGTGGATCAAGGTAGTCAAGTACCCCCGAATCGTGCGGCCTTCGGTCGGATCGATGGCGCGCCATTCGTCTCCATCGCAGTTTTCGTTTCGGGAGCCAGCCGCGGCGAATCGTCCACGCCACTCCGTCCGGGGCCACCACCCGTTTAGGTCCCACCGAGATCATCATGCATCATCGGAGCGGCGGTCTGGAGGGCCGCTGAGACCTCAATGCCGACGCCAATGCCGACGCCAATGCCGACGCCAAGGATGGGCGCGGGGAAATGAGGTCGAGGCATCATGGTGGCGTGGAGATTCGTATCGAGGCGGGCGACTTGCCGGGCAAATCGTGCGGTCCGAGCCCTGATGTTCCAGATGGCTACCGCAACGTTCACGTCGGCGTCCAGCGCCGCAACCGTCGTGACGAGCTGCTCGGGCTGACGAGCGGCGACGCGTCATCCGCCACCTGGAGTCTGGAGTGCACCGCGGTCCCGTCCCCGGTCGGCGCCGACATCCGGGGTCCCTACATCCAGGGGCCGCCCGGGGGACGCTTTATCTACCTCTCGTGGGGAACAATCGACGCAGCTGGGACATTCACGCTCTTCCGGCGTGCGAAGTTGTGGCTCGACGCCGTTCCGGCGGATGTGATCGACAACGCCATGGATCTTGGAGTGCTGGTCGGGCGTCTCGGCCTCACCGATCGCAACGGGAATCCACGATGCGCGGCGGTCCGACCCCCGACCATCGAGTGGTCGGCGGCCGCGCCGTGACGTGACCCCCGGTTGGGCCGAGAAGGGCTGGGGTTAGGTAGACGGGCGCGAACAGATCCGGAGCTCACATGAGGCGAATCGGAGTCATCCGGGCGACCATCACGACGATGCTGGCGGTCGTCGCGGTGGGGCTGCTGGTGGCCATGCTGGCTGCGGCCGCGTTACTGGTACCGGCGGCGCCTGCCGGTGCGGCGACCGCGGTGGACCGGGCGGTCGGGGCACTGCGCCAGGACCCGGTCTATGTGGACCCGGCCGCGGAGCGGCCCCTGACGGCGGCCGAGGCCGACCGTCTCCGCGGGCAGATCCGCAGCAGCCAGCCGATCTTGGTGGCCCTGCTGCCGTCGTCGGCCCTGGCCGAAACGGGTACCACGGCCAATCAGCTCACCACCCTCCTGGCCCGTCAGGTGGGGCTGGCGGGTACCTACGCAGTGGTGGTCGGCAACAGCTTTCGAGCCACCAGCACGGCGGACCCGGCGACGGCTTCCGCCCTGGCCACAGCCGCTTTCCAGCAACACAGTGGGGAGGGAACGGCGGCGGTACTGAGCGACTTCGTCGCGCGGGTGGCGAGCGCCCGGCCGGCCTCGATCAGGCCCGGCGGCTTCTGGCTGAAGGGGAGTACTCGATGAGCCGGGTACGAGCTCGAATCGACGGTCGCCCTCCTCCCCCACCCCCACTCGAACTGGCCGCGCCCGGTCCCCGGGGCGAGCCGGCGGTGGTGCTGGACGATCAGGGCCAACCGGGGTATCAGGGCCATGCCGGCCGCTGGCACGGCGGGGGCTGGCTCCCGGGGGCGGCGGGCGGCGTGCTGGGTGGGCTGCTATTGGGCCGTCTGTTCGGCGGCGGGGACGCGCTAT